>CAMMEP010000092.1 GCA_946495905.1 uncultured Clostridium sp. | reverse complement strand
GATATAAGTTTGGTTGCGGGGGTAAGACTCGAACTTACGACCTTCGGGTTATGAGCCCGACGAGCTGCCAACTGCTCCACCCCGCGATGTGTTAACATATTAATTATACTCTTCCACTTTATATTTGTCAATACATTTTGCCTGATTTCTTGCTTTATTTTTTTCTTATATCATTATATGCTAATTTATAAAAAATATTCCTTTTTGACTCACATTTTGTTTTTGCTTCAAAACGAAATGTGCAAAGGCTAAAATCAATTTAAAACCAAATTTAAATAAGAACAAGGGAATATTTAATTTTTACATTATTTTTCTTATAAATTTATAAGATTTTTCTTTAGTTATTCCCTTGTTCTTTCTCTATTTTTCTTGCTACTACTGCAAATCTTCCATCTTCTGTATGGTAAGAGCAGGTAGATAATGTCATAAGTTGGTCTCCATATTCTGCTGTTTTTCCCGTATCATAGATGGATGCTTCTTTTGCATCATTCACAAATTCATTATATTCTTCTTCATTTTCTGCATTTACAAAATAGTAATATCTAAATACATTTTTTTCTGATTTATAATATACTCTTGAATAAAATGCTGCTATAATTTCATACTCACAGTCTTCCTCATCTGTTGTAAATCTTATTATTGGATGTTCTTCATAATAACTTTGGTCTTTATAATTTAATATATCATGAAATAAAGAACCATCTTGTAAATTGTGACCATACATTAATAAATTGCTACTTGGAATACTCCAATCATAATCTTTATCTAAGAAAATAGATCCATACGTGTTCTCTTCTTTTTTATAGTTATGATTCATATAATAACTATTGTCATCACCTTGTAGTACAGGATAATTAATATTTGTTCCTTCTACTTCAATCCATCCTACAATATCAGTATTTTCTTTTTGTAATTCTTTTACCTGTAACATTCTCTCTGTAATTTCTTCTGTCACATCACTTTTTTCTATATCAATTGTATTTAATAAATCACTTTCTTCTTTTAATTCTTCTTGTGCTCCAAGATGTTTTACAATATATCTTATAGATAATATAAGTATTATTAATAAGAAAAAAATTATTATTTTGTGTATTGGTTTTAAACGTTTAAAGTGTTTTCCTCTTTTTTTAGAATGTTTTCCTTTCTGCATTTTGTCTTCCTTTCTAGTCATAAATATTATAGTTTTGCTTTAACCTAAGTAACTCAAGGTTTTACATTATTTCCTATAATAGATATATTAGGATAGAAAAATATCTATCCTAATACTTCTATACTATAAATACATTTCTATTTATGCATTCTTTTTCTTAATTACAACTATGGTTGCTAAAGATACTACTGCTATTGCAGATGCAATAACTATGTAGTTTGATACTCCTGTTTTAGGAGTTTCATCTTTTTCACCTTTTTCTTCTTCAGCTGGTACCTCTTCAGCTGGTTTTTCTTCTGAAGGATTTTCTGGTTCCTCTATTGGACCTGCTTCTGTCAATTTAACATAGATAGTAACATCTCCATCGATTTCTCCTTTGAAATCAAATGATGTTGTGTATGCTTCGTCAATATAGAAGCCATCTATTTGGTAATTAGTACCAGTTAAATCAATTCTTGAAGCAAGATCTTCTTTTGTTAATTCAGAACCAATTTTAACTTCGAATTTAATTGAATCCATATTCATAACATCAAGTGTTACAATTGGATTTGGTATAAATTCGTCACCATCAGTATTGTCAGCTGTTACTCTATCACTAGAATTGCTCTCAAATTTAACAAAATTATCTTTGTCTGTTACAATAATTTTATTACCATCTAGATATAATCTATCAGATGTTGTATCAAGAATGTTTTGAACTTCAAAAGATGTAATTTCATCATTTTCAGCTACATAAATAACATTTTCTGTTTGTTCAGATGTTAGAGTACCATTCATAACTAATACAGGTTCAATATTGCTTCCAGCAAGACTTGATCCTTTTCCTATTTCAATTCCATTATTAGAACCTGCTTGTCCATTATGTCCTAATGTCAAGTCTCTAATTTCAACAACACCGCCATTGTTTAATACTCCACCATAATTACAACCATAAATATATACATTATCTAAAATAAGTTTACCTCCATTGTATGCTTGTGCACCATATTTTGGACTACTTGTTAATGTAACATCTTTTAAAGTGATTGTACTTCCAGTAGAAGCAGCAATTAATGTTTTATTACTTTGTTGTAATGCATTTAATGCATCCATATCTCCAGAAATAGTATGATTTTGTCCTTCAATTGTAATAGTTTTTCCTACTAAATCTATTATATTTGAGATTTCAACATCTGTATTTAAATAGATGGTAGAATTATCTTCTGCATTTAAAACCTCTTGAACAAAGTCATCACCTTCATTAATTTGAATTTCTGCAGCATTACAAATGTTAGGAACAAAAAGCATTACTGCTAAAACAATAATGAAAAATAATGTTATCTTTAATGTGTTTCTCATATTTTCACCTCCTTTTATCTTATGTTATATCTATATTATTAAATATAAATACCTAGATTAAGTGAAAATCATTTGTCTTTTACTGTCAAAATCCTGTTGCTTTTTTCAAACAAAATATACCATAAAGGCTATTTTTTTTCAATACTTATTTACAAATATAT
>CAMMEP010000091.1 GCA_946495905.1 uncultured Clostridium sp. | reverse complement strand
AACAAACAACAAGGAGGTGTTAGTTTTATGCCGAAAAATGAAGCGAGATTAAATAGAATTAATGAAGAACTTAAAAAAGAGTTAAGTCAAGTACTTAATTACGAACTTAAAAATCCTAATGTTACTGGTATGCTTAGTGTAACAAGAGTAAAAATAACTCCAGACTTTAAGTATGCAAAAGTATATGTTAGTATATTGAATTCTAAAAACATAAAAAATACAATGGAAGGATTAAAAGAGTCTTCTGGCTTTATTAGGTCAAGACTTGCCAAAACAGTAAATTTAAGAATAACTCCAGAACTTGTTTTTGAAATAGATGATTCAATGGAACATGGAGCAAGAATAGATTCCATTTTAAAAGAATTAAATGTAAATAAAGAAGAATAAAGCTAGACTGCATAAATATAATAAGTGTTACAATACAAAGTTTGTTCTAAAATGCCGGATTAATGCATATTTTAATTTTATGTTTCCGGCCCCCAACATCGTACAAACTGTATAAAATTCACATTTGTTCATTTTAACAGTTTGTAAACTTGTTGGTCCCCACCTTAAGCACTCCAACATAAAATTAAAATATGCATTAATCCGGAAAAAAACAACTATAATTTGTAATAATAAGTTTTAAAAAAGAGAGAGGAAAATAAATGAGTACGTTAGATAATATTTTAGAAGAAATTGATAAGGCAAACTCCATTGTTATCTTAACACATGAGAATCCAGATGGAGATGCTATTGGAACAGGTCTTGCATTGTATAATGCACTAAAACAATATGGAAAAAATCCAGATATTATTATTCCAGAGTATCCACGTACATTTGAATTTTTACCTGGAGCGGAAGAAATAAAGAAAGAATCAAATATTGAGAAATATGATTTGGCTATTTCAGTAGATTGTGCAACGATAAAAATGTTAAATGGATTCTCTAATTATTTTGAAAATGCTACGGTAAAAGTGTCCATTGATCATCATAGTACAAATACAATGTTTGGAGATTTAAACTATGTAAGTCCAGATGCACCAGCATGTGCGCAAATTCTTTTAGTGGTACTTGAATATTTTAAAATTGAAATTACTAAAGAGATAGGAACTTGTATTTTAACAGGAATTATTACAGATACAGGAGGTTTTAAATATTCTAGTGTAACAGCAGAGACATTTGAATTTGTTGCTTGGCTATTAAATAGGGGAGTAAATGTTTCAAAAATCTATCGTAAGGTATTGCAAATAAAGACCAGAGCTAATTTTGAGTTAAGCAGAATTGCAGCAGATAGATTAGAGTTTTATGAAGATGGAAAGGTAGCATTTACTTATATTACAGAGGAAGATATGGAAAAAGTAAATGCTGAAAATGGAGACCATGAAGGAATAGTAGAAATGGGAAGAGACATTGAAGGTGTTGAGGTTTCTATCTTCTTACGTCAAACTGATAAAGGTTGCAAAGTTTCTATGAGGTCAAATGAATATGTAAATGTTTCTGATGTATGTATTTTACTCGGAGGAGGAGGACACATACATGCAGCAGGTGCAACAATGCAATGCACAATTGAACAAGCAAAAGAAAAAATACTAAGACAAGTAAAAGCAGTAATATAATTGATTATTTAAAATTTGAATAGGGTTAGATTATATGTTTTTTATTTTTGATTCGTTATCCCTGCTTCGCACAAAGCTCACTTCATCAAAAATAAAAATCATATAATCTAACCCTTAGTAAATAATTATAATAATTAAAAATGGAGGAATAAATTTGGATGGAATTATATTAATAAATAAAGAAAAGGGTTGTACATCACATGATGTGGTAAATAAAGTAAAACGTATCTTTCATGCAAAAGTAGGACATACTGGAACATTGGATCCAAATGCGACAGGTTTGTTACCAATTTTAATTGGCAAAGGAACGAAACTTTCATTTTATTTAATAAATCATGATAAAGAATATGAGGTTACTTTAAAATTAGGGCAGAAAACAGATACTGCAGATTCGGAAGGAAAAGTAATAGAAGAACAAACTGTGGATATTAGTAAGTTACAAGAAGAAAATATTGTAAATATGCTAAACTCTTTTGTAGGAAAGCAAATGCAAACCCCACCCATGTATTCTGCTATTAAAGTAAATGGAAAAAAACTATATGAATATGCTAGAAAAAACATTGAAGTAGATGTGCAACCAAGAGAAATTGAAATATATAGTATAAAGTTAAATAAAATCGACAAAGAAGAAAACGTAATAAATTTTACAGTAGAATGTTCAAAAGGTACCTATATTAGAAGTTTATGTGAAGATATCGCAACAAAAATGGGAACAGTTGGATATATGAAGGAACTAAATAGAACCAAAGTTGGAATATTTAATATAAAAGATAGTATAACAATAGAAGAATTGGAAAATAATATAGGAAGTGAAGATCTTTTACAAAAAAATGTTATTTCAATAGAGCAGTTATTTGTTAAACTTTATGGAGAGAAAAATAAAATTATATTAAATGAGAAAAAATTGACATTGTTTTTAAATGGTGTAAAATTATCTTATTCGTTACAGGATGGAATGTATAGAATATATGATGAAAATAGTAGATTCATTGGAATAGGAAGTGTGGAACAGCAATTACTAAAAAGAGAAATTATTTAGACAACTAGAATTAGAAAATAATTTTAGAAATT
>CAMMEP010000090.1 GCA_946495905.1 uncultured Clostridium sp. | reverse complement strand
AAAAATACAAGAAGAAATAAATTTAAATAATGAAAAAATAAATTATGAAATTAATTTATTAGAAAAACAAATTGAATTAATGGAAGAAGAAAAAAAGAAAGAAGAAGCAGAAATAGAAAATGAAAAAATAAAATTAGATACTACTATTGAAATTGAATTAGAAAAAATAAAACAAGAATTTAAAAATAAATTAGAAGTAAATAAATATTTGGATCATTTAGAAAATAATAATTTAAATGCAGTGGTGAGTCAAAAACAAGAAGAATTAAATAGAAATAAAATAGAGCTACAAACAATAAAAATACAAGAAGAAAATATAACTTCTAAACTAGAGAATTTGGTCAATCTAAAAGAAGAATATGATGAACTAGAAGAAGAGTATAAAGATTTACAAGAAAGAAATGCATCTATTAATTTAACAAAAGAATTATTAACAAAAGCATATAATAATATGAAAAATAATATTACACCAAAATTTACCGAAAACTTATCTGGAACAATAGAAAAAATTTCAAATGGAAAATATACGAATGTTAGAACAAATGATGAAAAAGGTTTAATTGTTGAAAATGAGTATGGTGAATATATTCCAGCAGAGCTACTTAGTGTTGGAACAATAGATCAATTATATTTATCCTTAAGACTATCAATGGTTGATGAGTTGTCTAATGAAAAAATGCCAATCATATTAGACGAGGCATTTGCTTACTATGATGATAATAGATTAGAAAATATATTACGCTTTTTAAGTGATAATATGAAAGAACATCAAGTAATTATATTTACATGCACGAAAAGGGAGAAGAATATATTAGATAAATTAAATATGGAATATAATTGGATTGAATTATAATTATAGATGTTACTATTCAGCGTAAAGTGCGTTCATCGTCTTAGTAGGATGTATATTTCTCAAATTTTTTGTACCTTACTGGTCGCAACCATCTAACCACAATTTTAAAAAATAAATTTTTAAAATTGTGCTAGGTTGCTCCAACTCGCACTCGCTTTTACAAAGCTCGTTTGGTCGCTGCGCGGTACTTCAAAATTTTCTAAATATACATCCTACTAAGACTTTAAATAAAAGATTACACTGAACAGTAATACTTTATGTACATAAATAATAAATAGTTGATAACAAATAGTTGAATTGTATGCTAAAATAATGTATAATGTTAAAGTTAATGGAGTTTAATATTATTGAAAGTTTTATAAAAATGAAAGGAAGGATTAACTTTTATGTTTCAAAAATTAGATGCAGTAGAAAAAAGATTTGAAGAGTTAACACAGAAAATTAGTGACCCAGATGTAATAGCTAATCAAAATGAGTGGAGAGAACTCATGAAAGAGCATGCTGAATTAGAGCCAATTGTAGAAAAATATAGAGAATACAAAAAAGTACAAAAAGAATATGAAGATGCAAAAGAAATGATGGAAGATACTTCGGCAGATAAAGAGTTAAAAGAATTAGCAGAAATGGAAATGATAGAAGCTAAAGAAAAGCTTCCTCAAATAGAAGAAGAAATTAAGATACTCCTAATACCAAAAGATAAAGACGATGATAAAAATGTTATCTGTGAAATTAGAGCAGGAGCAGGAGGAGAAGAGGCAGCGCTATTTGCGGGAACACTATTTAGAATGTATTTCATGTATGCTGAAAAGAAACATTGGAAATTAGAAATATTAAACGAAAACGAAACCGGACTTGGTGGATATAAAGAAATATCTTTTATGATTACTGGAAAAGGAGCTTATAGTAGATTAAAATTTGAAAGTGGTGTACATAGAGTACAAAGAGTTCCAGATACAGAGGCAAGTGGTAGAATACATACTTCAACTGCTACGGTTGCTGTACTTCCAGTAGTTGAAGATGTAGAGATAGAAATAAACCCAGCAGACATAAAAATGGAGGTATTTAGATCTTCAGGTGCGGGAGGACAACATATTAATAAAACCTCTTCTGCCGTAAGACTTATTCACGAACCAACAGGAATTGTAGTAGAATGTCAAACAGAACGTTCACAATTTCAGAACAGAGAAAACGCAATGAAAATGCTTAAAACAAAATTGTATGACATCGAAAAGCAAAAACAAGATAGTGCTGTAGCAAATGCAAGAAAATCACAAGTTGGAAGTGGAGATAGAAGCGAGAAAATTAGAACATATAACTACCCACAAGGACGTATTACAGACCACAGAATAGGACTTTCTATTTATCAAATGGAAGATTTTTTAAATGGAAATTTAGATGAGATGATTGATAATTTAATTGCAGCAGATAGAGCAGAGAAGTTAAAAGGTGATGAAGAAGAATAACGAATAAAAATAGGCTTATTAAAATAGATATAATAGTAAACAAAAAGAAAGGAAGAAAGTATTTTGGAAACTATTATAAAAACTACTTTAATAGGTCTTTTTTTTGGTACATTTGGTACCACACTTGGAGGAATAATAGGTGTTAAACTAAAAAGAACTTCCAATAAATTTTTAAGTTTTATTTTATCCTTTGCCTCTCGGACTTATGACAGCAATTATTTGTTTTGAACTAATTCCAGAAGCGTTAGAGATAGCCAGTTTACCAATAGTAATTTTAGGTATTCTGTTTGGAATAATTATGATGATATTTTGTGATATTTTTGTGGATAATAGATTCAAGAAAAGCAGCAAAACTGCAAATAATAATTTATTAAAAACAGGAATAATAGTAAGTATTGGCTTAGCAATACATAATTTCCCAGAAGGTCTAGCAATAGGTTCTGGATTTGAAGCATCTCTTAAACTGGGTCTCTCATTAGCAATAGCTATTTGCTTTCATGATATACCAGAAGGAATAT
>CAMMEP010000089.1 GCA_946495905.1 uncultured Clostridium sp. | reverse complement strand
TGAAAAATTAGTAAATACTATGGAAAGAAAGGAACATAGTGTGGTGTAATAAAAACATACGTTGTTTTATTTAGAAAATCCAGACTAGATGTATATTTATCAAATTTTTTTGTACCTTGCTGGTCGAAACCATCTAACCACAATTTTAAAAAATAAATTTTTAATATTGATATCGAGAAGAAGCATGTATTTTTTCTTTTTATTTCCGGCCCCCAACATCGTACAAACTGTAAAAACTTCACTTACGTTTCGTTTAACAGTTTGTAAACTTGTCGGTCCCCACCTTAAGCACTCCAATAAAAAGAAAAAATACATGCTTCTTCCATAAAAACTAAGCTGTGAATAATAATAAATGAGATTTACAGACAAGGATAAAAGCAGATAATGTATTTAAAAAATTGAAAATCTATGATATAATGTTTATGTTAATAAAGTGAGTAAAAAGGAAAGTGGAAAATGTTTAACATAGAGGAAGAGTTAAAAAAATTGCCTTCGAAGCCAGGGGTATATATTATGCATGATAAGGATAATAAAATTATCTATGTAGGAAAAGCAATATCCTTAAAAAATAGAGTAAGGCAATATTTTAGAAAAACGAATAAAACGAAAAGAATACAGAATATGGTTTCATTAATTGACCATTTCGAATATATTGTTACAGATAATGAGGCAGAGGCTCTTATATTAGAGTGTAATCTAATTAAGAAAAACATGCCTAAGTTTAACGTGCTTTTAAAAGATGACAAAACATATCCATATATAAAAGTAAATGTAAAAGCAGAGTATCCAGATGTGTATATTACAAGAAGAATTTTAAATGATGGAGCAAAGTATTTTGGACCTTATGCAAATGCTGGTAGCGCAAAAGAGATGATTGAATTTATAAAATCTAAGTTTAAAATAAGACAATGTAGAAGCTTTAAATATAAGGATAGACCTTGTTTGAATTATCATATAAAAAAATGTTTAGCACCTTGTATGGGGTATATTTCTAGAGAAGAGTATATGAAACAAATTGATGAGATAGTAGATGTTTTAGAAGGAAAAACGGACAAGCTATTAAAACAAATAGCAAGAGAAATGGAAGAGGCATCCCAGAAGATGCAATACGAAAAGGCAGCATATCTAAGAGATAAGATTGTAGCAGTAGAAAGAATATCTGAAAAACAAAAAGTGTCTAATATTTCGGAAAACGATATTGATGTAATAGGCTTAGCAAAAAGCCAGACAAGAGTATGTATCGAAATATTTTTTGTTCGTAAGAGTAAAATGATAGGAAGAGAGCATTATTTTTTAGATGATTTAGTAGATGAAGAACCAAAAGAAATTCTATCTAGTTTTATTAAGCAATATTATATGGATAGACCTATTCTTCCTAATAAAATAATGATACGAGAAGAAATTGAAGATAAGCAAGTGCTGCAAGAATGGCTAACCAATACTGCTGGAAGAAAAGTAGAAATAAAAACACCACAAAAAGGTGAAAAATTGCGTTTAGTAGAAATGGCAGAAAACAATGCAAAGATTACTTTAGAAAATAAAGAAAAAGATAAAAATGGGGTTTTATTAGAGTTAAAAGAAGTATTAAAAATAGATAAACTACCTAGAAAAATAGAGTGTTATGATATTTCGAATTTATCGGGAACCAATATGGTTGCAGGAATGTGTGTAATGCAAGATGGTGTTATTAAAAAGAATTTGTCTAGACGATTTAAAATAAAAACAGTATTTGGACAAGATGATCCAAGATGTATGAAAGAAGTAATTACTAGAAGATTAAAACATTCTATTGAAAATCCAAATGGAGGATTTGGTAAGCTTCCAGATGTTATTTTTGTGGATGGAGGAATCACACAAATACGAGCAGCATTAGAGGCAATTGCAGAAGTAAAGCAGGAATACGCAAAAGAGCAAAAACAAGCTGAAAATTTAACAGGTAGAGAATTTAATCTACAAGAATTAAACATACCAATCTTTGGAATGGTAAAAGACGATAAGCATTCTACAAGAGCTCTTATGAATAGCAATAGAGAAGAATTACCAATTTCTAATACCTTATTTAATTTAATAACGAATTTTCAAGATGCAGTACATGATACTGCAATAGGATATCATAAAAAATTAAGAGAAAAAGAAGTAACGAAATCTGCTTTAGACGAAATTTCTGGAATAGGTGAAGTAAAGAAAAATGCATTATTAAAAAAATTCGGTAGCATAAAAAAGATTGCAGAAGCAGATGTAAATGAAATAATCACAATAAAAGGAATTAATTTGGATTTAGCAAAGAAAATAAAGGAGAGCTTGTCCTAAAGTTCTCATGAATTGAAATTAAGAAACAAAGTATAATTTGTCATGATTTGGCACACGAAAGTTGTAATAAATCTAGAAAAATCGAATATCTATATAGTAGATAAAAAATAGATAGGGGGAATTTGAAAGATGGAGTGTGCAAAAGACATTATTTTAGAAGTAAAGGAAGGACAAGTTAAGAATAGTGCTAAGAAAGGAAAAAGAGGATTCATCCATCATATGGTGGATAAAATAGCAAGGCATAAAGTGATGGTAGGAATAGTACTTACTACAATGATTTTTATGGTGTTAGATGTGGTATTAATTTCAAGCTTTGTAAGTGTACTTGTGTAAATAATAGCTTTCGTTTTCAAATAAAAATTTTAAAAACTATTGCAAAAATAAAACTGTTAGTATAGAATAAAAATATACTTAAAGTATAAAATAGGAAAAAGTAATTTTGAATGATTACTAGAAAACGAAAGGAGAAAAATAGAAATGGAGAAATTAAAGAAATTTCAAAGAATGTCACAAGAAAAAGGTATTACATTAGTGGCTTTGGTAATAACAAT
>CAMMEP010000088.1 GCA_946495905.1 uncultured Clostridium sp. | reverse complement strand
CAGACTTATTTCAGTTTTTATTAATATTCCGGAATTCCAAATGAAAATTCACTCCTTTTAGGAAAATTTAAAAAAAGTATTGACATTTTATTAAAACAGAGTATAATATATATTGTAGGTCAAAGAAAGTCAAAGTCAAAACAAAGAAAAGAAATATAAAACAATACATGATATAAACAATTAAATATTAAGCATCCTAAGAGGGGAAGTGATAAAATTGAGAATGTCTGATATGATAGAAGAGTTTATAAAAGAATTATTTGATGATGAAGATTATGTTGAAATTCAAAGAAATGACCTAGCGGAACATTTTAATTGTGTACCATCACAAATAAATTATGTTATTTCGACTAGATTTAAACCATCCCAAGGATATTACGTAGAAAGTAAAAGAGGTGGTGGTGGGCACATTAGCATACGAAAGATAAACACTACCAAAAGCAATTATTTAATGCATACAATTGCAAGTATAGGAGATAAAATCACTTCACAAGAGGTAGACATATTTTTAAGTAATTTTCTATCCTATGGCATTGTAACAGAAAAAGAAGCAAAACTATTAAAAGTTGCAACTAGTGACAATGTACTTACTATACCGCAAAATATTAAAGATGAAGTACGTGCAAAAGTTTTTAAAAATATGTTAATTAATTTAGTAGAAGAATAAATTTAAAGGAGGTTTTTATTATGATGTGTCAAAATTGTGGAAAAAATGAAGTAACTTTTAGATATACGCAAGTTATAAATGGCGTAAAAAAGGAGATGAATCTTTGTGATAAATGTGCTAGAGAACTAGGATTAAAAGATATGAATTTTAGCATGCCAATTAATTTTTCTAGTTTCTTAAGTGATTTCTTCAATGATTATAATGATAGCTTATTACCAAGTTTTATGGGAACACAAACTTTACAATGTAAAAGCTGTGGAACAACATTTGATGATTTTGTAAATAGTGGAGAATTTGGATGCAGCAGTTGCTATGATTTATTTGAAGATAGAATTACACCAATTCTTAAAAATCTACAAGGAGCAACAAGACATATAGGAAGAGGCTATCGTGAAATTACACCAAGTACAGGAGAAGATGTTCCTATGAAAAAAACAGTTAAGAAAGAAGAAAGCAAGTTAGAAAAATTACAAAAAGATTTACAAAAAGCCATTAAAGAAGAAAAATATGAAGAGGCAGCAAAAATACGTGATGAGATTAAGAGCCTAGAAAAGAAAGATGATAATAAAAAGAATAAGAAAAAAGAAGAATAAAATATTATCCTAAAAGTTAAAAAGGAGGAAGATAAATGGCAAATTGGTATTTACAAAATGGAAAAGATTCAGATGTAGTAGTGAGTTCTAGAGTAAGACTTGTAAGAAATTTAAATGGATTTAAATTTTTAAGTAAATGTTCAAAAGAAGAACAAGAAAAAATATTAGAAAAAGTAAAAGAAATTGTTCCAAGTTTGGGATATGGACTAAAGTATATAGAAATGGAAGAACTAGATGATGTAACAAAATTAAGTTTAGTAGAGAAACATTTAATTAGTCCAGAGTTTGTAATGAAGAATAATGCAAAAAAAGCAATCTTATTGAATCAGGAAGAAAATATTTGTATTATGCTAAATGAAGATGATCATATAAAACTACAGGTATTTAGCAGTGGACAAGAATTAGAAAATCTAATGAATTTAGTGGTTGAAATAGATGAAAAACTAGGAGAAATACTAGAATATTCCTATAGTGAAAAGTTTGGATATTTAGCAACATCGCCTATCAATATTGGTACAGGAATGAAAGTTTCGGTAATTGTACATTTACCAGCTCTAACACTTACAGGGAACTTAGCAAAGGTTTTAAGAATCGTTAATAATTTAGGAATGAGTATAAGAGGACTATATGGAGAAGGAACACAAAACCAAGGAGATATGTACCAAATTTCTAATAATCAAACATTAGGAATTACTGAAAAAGAGATAGTAGCAAATGTAAAGAACATTACAGAAAAAATAATAGAACAAGAAAGAACAGCAAGAAAGTTCTTAGGAAAGAATCAAGTAGAGTTAGAGGATAGAGTATATAGATCATTTGGTCTACTTACGTATGCTAGTAAATTATCTTCTGAAGAATGCAAAAAGTTATTATCTGATGTAAAATTAGGTACTGATTTAGGCATTATAAAAGAATTAGATGATAATAAAATAAAGAAACTAGAGCTATATACGAAATCTGGAAATTTACAAAAATACATAGGAAAAACTTTGGATGGATATGAAAGAGAAATTAAGAGAGCAGAAGTGATAAAGCAAATTGTAAAGGAGTAAAGCAACAAGCAATTGGGGACAGACCCCAATTGCTGCGCAAATTTACATAAAACATAAAAGGAGAGTGAAAAATTATGATGTATAAATTTACAAATAGAGCTGAAAAGGCAATAGAAATTGCAAATGAGATAGCGCTAGAACTTGGCCATACCTACATTGGTACAGAGCATATTTTATATGGTTTGGCGAAAGAAGGTACTGGTGTAGCAAGCAAAGTGTTAGCAAATCAAAATATAACGGACGAGGAAATTTTGCAAGAAATTGAAATGCTTATTGGAACTGGTGAACCACTAGCTGAAAATCAGTCTTTAGGTTTCACTCCAAGGAGTAAAAGAGTAATTGAAAATGCTTTTATAGAAGCACGTAAATTAGGTTCTGAATTTATTGGTACAGAACATATTTTAATAGGTATCATGCAAGAAGGAGATAGTGTGGCTGTTAGAATTATGATGGATTTAAATATAGATCCACGTAAGTTATATAACGAAATTGTTAAGGTTATAAATGAAGAGGGAATGGATTCTAACTCAATGAAGGGAACTGATAAAAATGTAGGAAGTTTCAATTCTACTCCAACATTGAATCAATTTGGTTCTGACTTAACAAA
>CAMMEP010000087.1 GCA_946495905.1 uncultured Clostridium sp. | reverse complement strand
AGCAAAAGCAGCCATTAAATTAGCTTCTGTTTTTGAACCTTTTAGTTCCATATTCTTACCTCCTTTAATACGTATTTATTATACTGAAAATTCTATTTAAAGTAAAGCCGTTCTATGATGATTTTATAGTTTTAGACATTTTTATTTTTTATAATTTTTCAGATTATTTCTTATTCTCACTTAATATTTTTAACTCTTCCATGTATTTCTTTATTAGTGCATCTTTGGTATAAGAATATAATTCTTCTAATTCTTCCCAATCTAAACCTAGCATGATAATATACTTATATTCGTCGATTTTCTCAACGTTTTTCTCACGCCAATAGCTAATAAACTTTTCCATATTAATTTTCCGAATAAAAGGCATTTTCATTCATACAAATATTATCTTCTGCTCTTAAAGTAATATCTCTGAATTCCTTTTTATCATTTATCATGCCCCAGTTAAAGTTTAATTGAATGTATTGATAAGTATTTGTAATTCTTCTTTTTTGCTCTATCCGATACCAGTTATCAAAAAAAAGAATTAAACTTTTTTCTCTTGTATCTTCTCTGTCATCTTGATTTACTCTTATTTCTATAATACCAATATCTGTTTGTAGTAACATACCTGACGATATCGTTTCTAACCATTTATGAAAATCTTCTCGCTCTATAAAATAAGAATGTATATCTCCACATTTTCTTTTTATAGAATTTTCTATTACAGAAGTTAATAAATCCCTATTTTGTTCTTTTAAAAAAATTTTTTTAAATATTTCCTCCTTTCCTTTTAAACTAAAATCTTTTTCATTAATGTTGTTTTCCATGTTTTCCTCCAATCTTATATTTTTTAAATTATCTTATTAAGATTACCCTATACTAATAATATACAAGAAAAGTATTCAATTTCCTTTTTATTTTGATTATTTTTTTAATTATCGTTAATTTTTAACGATTATCTTTCTTTCAAAATTGGTGCAGTTCCAATCCTTTTTTGCGTGTTAAAAAAACCATAAAATCAACACTTTTTGCTTCATTCCATGAAAAAAGATGGAAAACGTACTTGCTGGACGTATCTATTCCATCTTTTTTCTCTTTATTTTATACTGTCTCATCAAAAACTGTCCTTAGGTCAGATATGGGTCACTGGCCGTCCCTTGGCCAGACGTCAGACTACCAGACTTCAGATTGAGGACGGGGCGGACCCCACCCGAGCCGTTCACGTTGTTGTAGCTCACATGGCCAGACGAGCTCACGTAACGCAAGTACGCAATCGAGCCAAAGAAGAAGTAAGGCGACATAGTCCAGTACCAGTTACCTGTATACAAGTAATATCCTGAATTACTTGAACTATATCCTCCTGCTAAATATCCTTCATCTGTTGTTAATAATCCTACTGGATATGTTAAAGCTCCATTTCCTATTACTTCATCGTTTACTGTAAATCGATCATTTTGCTGTGTACACGTGAGTCTTATTCCATTACTTGATGAATACCATCTATATTGTGTATAACTATCTCCTGTTCCAGTTCCTGAATTGCTTTTTCCAAAACTTCTATCATTACAAAATAACGTATCACTGATATATTGTTCATATTCTGTTTCATGAATATTTTCTTCATACCATGTATCTACTGCTGTTTTTACGCTACTATTATTGATATTCGCATGCGTCTCTTCATACGTACTTGCTCCTGTTGTTCCATACATATAGCCAACATAGGCATTGTCATTATATGATGAATTATATGCACTTATGCCTATCTGGGTATAATCGGTACTACTATCATTATAGCCATTTGCTAACACTTCTTCTTTATTTGGTAAAGCATCTATCACGTCGGCATCTCCAGCATAGATCATTCTGATACTTCCATCGCCATTGACTCTTAAAATTCGCCAATAGAACCCTGCAAATTTTACCCAGTTATTTTCTACATTTCCTCTAAAGTAGTAGCTTGTGCCATAATCGTCTGGAGCACTACAAATGTAACCGTTGGTACTTTCTGCTTTTGTAACACTTACTGTTCCATCTTCATTTACTGTTGGACATGGGCCTGTCTCTTCGTCACTTGCATCTGCTATAATACTACATTGGATAGAGTCTTCGCCATATTCTGCAATACATCTTTCATAGTCTGTTGGCATATGGTCGATATAACTTGCTGTGATTGTTATTTTGCTTTCTAGTTGTTTGTTCATCGCATCGTCTTCTATTGTTACATCTTGGTCCATCCATAATCTTAGATTGTAGGTAACACTCGCATTTGCATCTAAGTATCCTGTTGCGAGTTCATATGCTTCATAAGCATTATCTAAGGTTGGTGTAACATTAGTATTTGTGTTTAATACGGTTGGAGTGTTTTCATCTAGCATGACTTTCACGAATCCGGAAGATAATCTATTTTCTGCTAAGACTGTGTTTAGTAATTCTAAATTAACTGAATAGGAAGCAAAGGTATCACAATTATTTGTAATCGTAAATGTATATGGTGTGAGACTCATTCCTTCTTCATCTAATATAGGGTATGCTTTCTGTAAGTTGATTGCATTTTGTTCATTCGTAAGTGTTATATCAAAACAACTACTTGCTATTTGATTGGTTCCGGTTTGATATATTACAAGTCTCCAATAAGCATAACTAGCACCTATTAATAATATCAAAGTTCCTATAATTCCTAGTAACATGTATTTCTTTTTCTTTTCCATAGCCACAACTCCTCTTATTATGTTTCAATATCCATTATCTAAACCCGACTTATTATGTCATATTAATTGTAACATGTGGGTATTCTTTTTACAAGCTTAAAAAAATCCCAATTTTTATTATAATTGGGATTTCATTTGTTTTGTAAGTTCCATGATTAAGTTGGAATCTTCTATTTTTTCAATATAAATTTCTTCCTTGATATGTTCTTTAAAGATGGCTACTTTTGTAGAAATT
>CAMMEP010000086.1 GCA_946495905.1 uncultured Clostridium sp. | reverse complement strand
AAACACTTGCATATTTCCTAAATAAATTATATAATAAATATAGTTTTTTTGTATAAAGGTGAAGTAAATGAATAAGACGAAAAGAAAGATATTTGAGACTTCTATGAAGTTATTTGCGGATAAAGGATATGATGCAACAAGTATAGAAGAAATAACAGCAACAGTAGGAGTGGCAAAGGGAACATTATACTATCATTTTTCAAGTAAAGAAGAAATATTTCATTTTTTAGTAGAAGAGGGAATGAAACTACTAAAAAATAGCATTAACATTAAAACAGAAAAATTAAGTAATTCGCTAGATAAAGTAAGAGCAATTGTCCTTATCCAAATAAAGATACTTTTTAAATATGAAAATTTTATGACTATCATATTAAGCCAGATTTGGGGAAATGATGATAGAAGCAAATTATGCAAAAAATATGTATTTGAATATATACAAATGATTGAAAAAATAGTAAAAGAAGGAATCGCAAAAAGAGAAATTATAGATAAAGATGCAGATGTAATTGCTTCTGGAATATTCGGATTTACTTGTTCTAGTTTTATTTATAAAATGAAACACGAAGAAGTAGATGTACAAAAATTATTTAATGAAATTGATTGTCTCTTCTTAAAGAAATTAAAAGCGTAAACGAACAAAATAATATTTTATATAATCATGCTTTATAGTTAGAAAGGATTGGGGGATATATGAGAATATTAAAAGATTTTAAAATACCAGATTTTAAATTTCCAAAATTTAATATGAAAGAAATGGACGAAATTGACGAAGTAAAAGTAGACTATGATAAAATAAAGAAAGCAGAAGAAAATAAGGATAAGAAAAATAAGAAAAACTATGAAGGAACTTCTTTTACAACGGTAAAAGAAATGTTTATCCATTCTTCAAAAGAATATGCAGATAGAACTTTTTTATTGGAAAAATTTAACCCAAAAGAAGAATGGACAGAAATAACCTATAATCAATTTAAAAATGAGGTAATCGGCTTAGGTACTGCTTTAACAAGAAAATTAAATTTGAAAGATACCAGAGTAGTTATTATTGGAGAAAATACCCATCATTGGTATGTATCTTATATGACAATGCTTTGTGGAGCAGGAATTGCAGTTCCAGTAGATAAAGAATTACCAGAAAATGAAATTGAAAATGTTATTAAAAGAGCAAAAGCATCAGCTGTAATTTTTTCTACAAGAAAAGCAGATGTAATAAAAAAGGTAGCAGAAAATTTACCAGATGTAAAATATTTTATACAAATGAATTCAAGTGAAGAAATAAATGGTAGATTTGTAGGATTAGATTACTTAATTGAAGAAGGAAAAGCTATTTATAATGGTGGAGATAATAGCTTTATGAGCATAGAAATTGATCCAGAAGAGTTTAAAGTTTTAATTTTTACTTCTGGTACCACTTCAAATGCAAAAGGTGTTATGCTATGTAACAGAAACTTGGCACAAAATGTAAATGCAGCAACTGCTTACGTAAAACTTACACCAGACGACAGATTAATGTCTATTTTACCATTACACCATACTTATGAATCTTCAATAGGCTTTTTACTACCTTTTGGAATAGGTGCATCTATTAGTGTATGCCAAGGGTTAAAACATATTGTACCAGATTTACAAGAAACAAAACCAACAGCACTTTTAACAGTACCATTGTTAGTAGAAACCTTATATAGAAAGATTAATGCAAACATAAAGAAAAGTAAAAAAGATGGATTAGTAAATTCTATGATACATGTTTCTAATGCTCTAAAAGCAGTTGGAATAGATATTAAAAGAAAAGTATTTAATGAGATATATGAAAATCTAGGAGGAAGAATTAGAATTATTGTTTCTGCTGCAGCTCCTATTGATGCTAAAATTGGAAAATGGGTAGAAGATATTGGAATTTTATTCTTACAAGGGTATGGATTAACAGAAACAGCACCTATTGCAGCATTAACTCCAGATTTTGATACAAGAGTAGGATCTGCAGGTAAAGCTGTTGTGGGAGCAGAAATAAGAATCGATAATCCAAATGAAAATGGAGAAGGAGAAGTTTTAATTAGTAGCAAAACATTAATGATTGGATATTATGAAGATGAAGAAGCTACAAAAGAGGCTATTTTTGAAGAAAATGGAAAGAGATGGTTCCGTTCTGGAGATGTTGGTTATATGGATAAAGACGGATTCTTATATATTACAGGTAGAAGTAAAAATGTAATTGTAACACAAAACGGAAAAAATATTTATCCAGAAGAGATAGAATTATTGCTTTCAAAACATCCAGAAATAAAAGAATGTATGGTATATGGAAAAGAAGTAGAAGGAGAAAAAGAACTTACAATTACTGCTAGAGTAATACCAAACTATGAAGAAATAGAAGAAAAATATGGTAAAGATTTAGATGAAGATGCTGTATATAAAATAATTTGGGAGAAAGTAAAAGAAGTAAATAAAGGGCTAACATCTTATAAAGCAATAAAAAAATTAGAAATCAAACATGATGAATTTGTAAAAACTACAACAATGAAAATAAAAAGATATGAAGAAATGAAGAAAAAGTAAAAATTACAATTCACATTTTTTCTTAAAAAGCTCGACAGAGGCAGTATTTAGAAAATTTTTTTGTCGCTTGTTGTCGAAACCATATAACCAGACTTAAAGAAAATTTATTTTCTTTAAGTCTGATAGGTTTCTCCAATCGCACTCGCCTAAAGGCTCGTTTGGTCGCTACGCGCTTCTGCAAAAAATTTCTAAATATTACCTCTGTCGAATTTCTATAAAAAATAATCAATAAATTGTAATTTTCCGTAAGAAAAAAAGACAAATAATTACAAAAAAACTCTTGACTTAAGAGATAAGTTGTAATAAAATTATAATGAAATGTAAAGAACAAGAATCCTATAAAATTCAAAAAGACTTACGGAAATAAGCATTACATAGGATAAAGGAGGTAAGGTTTACAATGTCTAAATCTGGCATAGTAAACGTGAGAATGGTAATCACGGAA
>CAMMEP010000085.1 GCA_946495905.1 uncultured Clostridium sp. | reverse complement strand
AATGTCAATAATTAATGTAAAAAATTTAACCTTCCGATATGATGGAAGTCTAAATAATGTATTTGAAAATGTATCATTTAACATTGACACAGACTGGAAACTAGGCTTAATTGGAAGAAATGGAAAGGGAAAAACTACATTTTTAAAGCTATTACTAGGTGAATATGAATATAAAGGAACGATAACAAAGAGTGTAGAATTTGATTATTTCCCATTTGAAGTAAAAGACAAAGAAAGAATGGCAATAGAGATTGTAAATGAAATCGCACCAAGTGTAGAAGACTGGCAGATTATTAAGGAATTAAACTTATTAAATACAGATGCAGAAATTCTTTATCGAAATTTTAATCTGTTAAGTGGTGGAGAACAAATAAAAATTCTTTTAATAAGCTTATTCTTAAAAGGAAATAACTTTTTACTTATTGATGAGCCAACAAACCACTTAGATATTGAGACAAGAAATAATTTAGTAGAATATTTGAATAAGAAAAAAGGATTTATTTTGGTATCCCATGATAGAAATTTTTTAGATAAAGTGGTAGACCATATAATTTCTATAAATAATACGAATATTGATATTCAAAAAGGAAATTTCTCATCATGGCAAGAAAATAAAGATAGACAAGATAATTTCGAATTAACACAAAATGAAAAGCTAAGAAAAGATATTGGTAGATTAGAAATTGCATCGAAAAATACAGCAAATTGGTCTGATAAGATAGAAAAGACAAAATATAATACTACAAATTCTGGCTCTAGTGTAGATAGAGGATATATAGGGCATCAGTCTGCTAAGATGATGAAGCGTTCTAAAGTTCTTGAAAGAAGAATAGATAAAGCAATTGAAGAAAAGTCTAGCCTATTAAATAATGTGGATAGAAGTGATAGTTTAAAAATAATTCCATTAGAAAGTAGGAAAAATCCATTAGTTTTAGCAGAGGGATTACAAATACAATATGATAATAAAGCTATATTTAATCCGACTTCTTTTGAAGTAAATAATGGAGACAGAGTTGCAATAGCTGGAAAAAATGGTGCCGGAAAATCGAGCATATTAAAATTAATTTTAGAGAAGAATAGTACATGTAATGAGAATACTAATGATTTGGTATTATCGGGGAAAGCAGAATATACAGGGACTCTAAAAGTAGCCAGTGATTTGAAAATATCGTATGTATCACAAAGTACGGAATATTTAAAAGGTAATCTAAAAGAGTTTGCGACACAGTACGAAGTAGAAGAAAGTATTTTTAAAGCAATGCTAGTAAAAATGGGATTTTCAAATTCTGAGTTTGATAAAGATATAAAGCAAATGAGCGAAGGTCAGAAAAAGAAAATTCTAATTGCAAAAAGCATATCAGAACAAGCAAACCTTTATATCTGGGATGAGCCTTTAAATTATATTGATATTCTAACAAGAATACAAATTGAAGATGCTATCTTAAAATACAAGCCTACTATTATTTTTGTAGAGCATGATGAAACATTTATAAAAAAGATAGCTACAAAGGTAATAGAATTAGAAAAATTGAAATAAAGGAAAAAGAAAATTATTTTATAATCTAAAAATATAGAACAAATTCCTTTTTTATGATATTATCATAAAAAACATAGAAAGGAGAAGATAAAGATGATAGAAAATATAGAGGTTTTATGCCATAGTAGCATTCGATTTAGTAAGAAAAAGATAATCTATTTTGACCCATTTAAAATAGAGAAAAATTATAATGATGCAGATGTAATATTTATTACACATGACCATTATGACCATTATTCTGAAGAAGATATAGACAAGGTAGTAAAAGGAGATACTATTATTGTAGTACCAGAAGATTTAAAAACAAAATTATTGAAAAAAGGATGGAAAGAAAAAAATATTATTACAGTAAGACCAAATGAAAATTATACTGTAAAAAATATAGAATTCAAAACAATACCAGCCTATAATGTTAATAAGCAATTTCATCCAAAAGAAAATGCATGGGTTGGATATTTGCTAGAAATAGAGGGAATTACCTACTATATAGCAGGAGATACAGACATAACGGAAGAGAATAAAAAAGTTAAATGCGATGTGGCATTTGTGCCAGTTGGTGGAACTTATACAATAGATTACAAAGAAGCAGCAGAACTAATAAATGAAATAAAACCTAAAGTAGCTGTGCCAACGCATTATGGAAGTATAGTAGGTTCAAAAAAAGATGGCATTAAATTTTCAAAGTTAGTAAATCCAGAGATAGAAGTAGAGGTTTTGATAAAATAATAATCTAAGAGAAAGGATGAAAGATTCCTATGGTTTACACAACATATTATAATTCTCCAGTTCGGAAAAATATTGCTTGCAAGTAAAGATAATAAGTTAATAGGGTTATGGATAGAAGGACAAAAATATTATCTAGGAAAATTAAAAGAAGCAATACAAGAAAAAGATAATGACATTATTTTAGTAAAAGCAAAAAAATGGTTAGACAGATATTTCAAAGGAGAGAAACCACAAATTTCTGAGCTAGATTTAGAACCAATTGGTAGTGATTTTACAAAGAATGTTTGGAAGCTATTATGCGAGATTCCTTATGGAGAAGTGACTACTTATGGTGAAATAGCAAAAAAAGTGGCTAAGATAATGAATAAAACTACAATGTCAGCACAAGCAGTTGGAGGAGCTGTGGGTCATAACCCAATTTCTATTATTATTCCTTGTCATAGAGTGATAGGAACCAATGGGAGTTTAACGGGATATGCAAGTGGAATAGATAAAAAGATATTTTTATTAAAACATGAAGGAGTAAAGATTAGTAAAAAGATGTTATTTGAAGAAGTGAAAATGGTAGATAATAAAAGTAAAGAAGAATAGTGTAAAAATCTATTCTTCTTTTAAATTATCTGGTATAATAATGACAAAAATAATAATTGTTAGCTTAAGTTGACAAAGTTCAAAGGTTAATTGGTAGCATGCAACCAAAATTTACAGTATAATTTAATCAAGAAAATTTGAAAGGAGAAATTAAAAATGACATTAGGGGAAAGATTATTTCAATATAGAAATAGTATAAATATGAGTCAAGAAAAACTCGCAGAAAAAATAGGAGTAACAAGACAAACAATATCAAAGTGGGAGACAAATCAAAGTACACCAGATTTCGATAAAATAGAGCCACTATGTGAAGTATTTGGAATAACCACAGAAGAATTGATAAAAGGAGAAAAGCCAAAGACTATTGAAAATGTAAATACAACTCAAGACGATT
>CAMMEP010000084.1 GCA_946495905.1 uncultured Clostridium sp. | reverse complement strand
ATATTTTGGTACGGATATAATTACCTCAAAAGTAGAAAGCATTATGATTACCCACATGTTTCCTTTAAATAAAAAAATACCACGGAATAGAGAAGCGTGGCTACTAACATTAATTGATAAAGCGGATTCGATTGACTTCATTTTACATCCTGTAATTTTATTTAAAATATTCTTTCATAAAAAGTATCAGGAAGAACGAGAAAATTTAAAAAAACAAATTACTCACAAAACAAAAAGTAAAAAAAAGAAAAAGAATTATCATAAGTAATGAATATAAGATAATTCTTTTTTCATTGAAACTTAAGTTAAAATATAGTAAAATTCTTTATAGAAAGTAGGTTATCGAAATGAAAAAGAGAAAAGTTTTAGGGGGGGGGTATCTTAGAAAATTAAGATATCCTATTATACTAATATTAGTAGTTGGGGCATCCTTTTTAAAGCTTCACAATTCTAATAAAGAAACAATTTTAAAAGAAGAAACACAAGAAAATACGTTAGCCATTTACTTAGAAGATGAACAAATCAATTATATTCCAGAAAAAGACTCAGGATATACGTTAGATCTTACAAAAAGTAGCTGTACCAATGGGGTAACAATAGGTTTTGATTATAATACTTGGAGTGTCAAAACAAATTATAGTAATTATACAAATCCAGATAATACTAGAGTGAAGTGTAGTTTGTATTTCAAAAAAAGAACGTTTGCGGAAAGCTTGGTCGATTGCGGGGCATTGTCTAAAGATGCAGGAACATGTATCAAAGAAAATTATTATTTAACCGATGAAGTAGTAGATGATGAAACAGTAGACAATAACCTAAGATTTATTGGATCAGATCCTGATAATTACGTTTGGTTTAATGACGAGTTATGGCAAATTATCGGAGTCATGAATAACATTGATGATGGAACAGGTAACATAGAGACAAGACTAAAAATAATTAGAAGTGAACCAATTGGACAATATAGTTGGGATTATAATAGTGATGGCAGTTACGGCAATGATTGGAGCACGTCCACATTAATGAATTTATTAAACACTGGAGCATATTATAATAGCACAATAGGAAGTTATTATAATAATAGTACGACAACAACTACAGTAGATTTCACGTCTACAGGGCTAACACAAGAAGCCAAAGAAATGATAAACAACGCTGTTTGGAATTTGGGAGGAAGTAGCACCTATAATGATGTAACGACAGATATGTTTTATGAAAGAGAAAGAAAAACGGAAGTTTATAACAATAATCCTGCCACTTGGGTTGGTAAAATAGGAATAATGTACGTAAGTGATTATGGCTACGCAACAGGAGGAAATATTACAGATAGAGAAGAATGTTTAAAAACTGCGCTGTATAACTGGTATAATGCTGATTTTTCAACAGATAGTTGTTTTAAAAATAACTGGTTATATAACAGTAAAGGAACACAATGGACCATAGTTTCATATCCATATGAATTTGGAGTGTTTCGAGTATATTCTAATGGTGGAATAGGACCTAACCCTACAATGTATAGTGATTATGTCTCACCGGTTTCATATCTCTCCTCACATATCAGAATAACAAGTGGTGTAGGCACTAAAGAACAACCATATTTATTAAGTTTATAACAAAAAAAGAACCTTGTAGTTTTAAGAAAAAAAGCATATAATATACAAATAAGAAACGAGGTTATTATGGAATACAACAAATTATATCGTATGAAATTATTGGTGATAGACGATTATCAATTAGCAACCAAAAAAGATGTAGATAAACAATTTTACTTTTCGCGAGGCGGACAGTTTTATCAAAATTCAGACATGAAAGAAATGGGAGAATTAATTGTTCAAAGAAAAAACAAAAATACTGTGACAGAGTTAGCAACCGGAATAGATATTCCCTTGATATTATTGGAAATCTCAACAAATAAACATTCTGATGCTACTTTATATTCCTATGAACTAGTGGGGGATACTTCTTCTCAAGCTCTTGTCTTTGGTATTACAAAAACAGAAGGAATACCTTTTCAAGAAGATGAAACATTTAAATTACTAGAAGCAACGGAAGAAGAAGTAGCGTACTATGAAGAATGTACAAAAAGTGCAATATGGCAAGAGACTTTAGTAGATATTGTAGAAGGAGCAGAAAATAGAAAAAGAGAGTACCAAGAAGAGTATAAAAAAGGAAAAAAATTACATCATCAAGAAATGGTTCGCTCCTTAATAAAAAAATAATTTTGACAGAAAGAGTTTATTCTGATACAATGAGGGTGTTGATGTTGATGTTGCCTTACAACCAACGGAGTCAAATCGCAAGAAATGCGTTATATTCAAAGAAAGATAGTAATAAAAGATTCTATGAATTAGGGTGGTACCACGAAGTTTCTTCGTCCCTATGAGTAGAGTCTTTTTTTTAAAAGAAAAGGAGAATGCTTATGACATTATATGAAGATTTAAAATGGCGAGGACTCATCAAAGATGTATCTACTCCAAAGTTACAGGAGATTTTAGATAATCAAAAAATCACTTTTTATTGGGGAACTGACCCTTCGGCAGATAGTTTACATTTAGGACACTATAGTTCTTTAGTGACATCTAAACGATTAAGTAATTACGGACATCGTCCTATTTTACTTATTGGTGGTTCTACAGGATTAATTGGTGATCCACGACCAACCGCAGAGCGAGAAATTATTTCGAAAGAAGCAGTGATGAAAAACGCAGAAGGTATCAAATCCCAAGTAGATAAAATTTTTGATGGAAAAGCTAAAATTGTTAACAATTATGATTGGACAAAAGATGTAACACTTCTTGATTTTTTAAGGGATATCGGAAAGTACATTAATGTCAATTATATGCTAGACAAGGATATTATTAAAAGGCGTTTAGAGACAGGAATTACTTATGCAGAGTTTTCTTATACTTTGCTTCAAGGTTTCGATTTTCTAAAGTTATTCGAACAAGAAAATTGTATATTACAAGCAGAGGGCTCAGATCAATGGGGAAACATTACAACAGGAATTGAGTTGATTAAGAAAATTACTGGAAAAGAAGCTTATGGATTTACAATGCCACTTATTTTAGATAAAAACGGAAAAAAATTTGGTAAAAGCGAAGGAAATGCTTTATGGCTTGATATTCATAAAACTAGTGCTTATGAGTTATATCAATACTTAGTAAATACTGACGATGAATTAGTAATAGACTACTTAAAAGTTTTTACATTCTTAACCAAAGAAGAAATCGAGAGTATTGCAAAAGAACAAGAAGAACATCCGGAGACAAGAATTGCTCAAAAAGAATTAGCGAAACAAATTATTACAGATATTCATGGAGAGAGTGAATACCTTCATGCTAAAGAA
>CAMMEP010000083.1 GCA_946495905.1 uncultured Clostridium sp. | reverse complement strand
AGATTATACAAGCAGCTTTTAAGCAAGGATTAATTGAGAATGGGGAGAGATGGATTGACATCATGCTTGCTAGGAATTCCTTATCCAATTTATATGATGAGGAGACTTCAAGAGAAATCTATTATAAGATTAAAGAAATATATGTTAAAGAATTTAAAAGGCTAGAAGAAAAGTTAAATGGAATCTAGAAAGGAGAAAGAAGGCCAAGAATTTAAATCTTTTTAGGCCAGATTTATGCCACAGAAAGGAATGTGATTAAAGATGGAAAAGAAAAGAATCTTAACTGGAGATAGACCAACAGGAAGGTTGCACATAGGACATTATTTTGGCTCTTTAAAAACAAGGGTAGAAATGCAAAATTCAGGGAAATATGACCCATACATATTAATTGCAGATGTGCAAGCATTAACCGATAATTTTAATAATCCAGAAAAAGTTAGAAAAAATGTAAAAGAAGTAATGCTAGATTATTTATCAGTGGGAATTGACCCAGAAAAAACTACAATATATATTCAATCTATGATACCAGAAGTAGCAGAGCTTACGGTGTTTTATTCTAATTTAGTTACCATAGCAAGATTAGAGAGAAATCCTACCGTAAAAACAGAGATTGCTCAAAAAAGAGAAATTTTTGGAGAAAGTGTTACTTATGGATTTTTAGGATATCCAGTTAGTCAAGCAGCAGATATAACGGCATTTGAAGGAGAATTAGTTCCTGTGGGAGAAGATCAACTACCTTTAATAGAACAATGTAGAGAAATTGTAAGAAAGTTTAATAGTATTTATGGAGAGGTATTAGTAGAGCCAGAAGCAGTATTATCATCTACCAAAAGAATTAAAGGACTAGATGGAAATGAAAAAATGGGAAAATCTCTAGGAAATGCTATCTATCTTTCTGATTCGCCAGAGGAAATAACTAAAAAAGTAATGAGTGCTGTTACAGATCCAAATAGAATACGAAAAGATGACAAAGGAAATCCAGATATTTGTATGGTATATTACTATCATAATCTATTTACGGATAAAGAAGCATGTAAAAATGTTTGTAAAGAATGTAAAGCAGGAGAAAGAGGATGTGTAGCATGTAAAAAAGAACTTGCTAAAAATATCATAGACTTTTTAGAACCAATTCGAGAAAAAAGAAAATATTACGAAGAAAGACCAGAATTGGTGGATGAATTGTTAATAAAAGGAACTGAAAAAGCAAGACAAACTGCAAAAGAGACAATGAAAAAAGTTAAGAAAGCAATGAGACTAGATTATTTTGAAAATTAAAGTAGTACAAATAAATATTAATATAAGAAGTAGGAGAGATTAATACATGGAATATATTAAAAAATTACCAGATAATCCTTCTTTCAGACAAAATGGATTATTTGGATACAATTTCGATTTAGATAGTAAAGATTTAAGTATTACAATAGAGGATTGTTTTAAAGGACATGATAGATACTATGCAAATGCGCGAAGTGAAATGATTTATTATGTAGTAGAAGGTGAAGGAATTTTTAAAATAAATGGAAAAGAAAATAAAGTAAAAAAAGATGATTTAATAGAGATACCAAAAAATACAGAATTTGTATTTGCCGGAAAAATGAAATTATTATTAATAACATCTCCTGCATTTAGAAAAGAAGATGATATTAATGGAAAAGAAAATGATTTAACTTTTGAATAAAAAGCTAGTTTTATAGAAAGGAAAAATGAGAATGTTTACAGACTATGTAAAAATAAGTGCAAAAGCAGGAAATGGTGGTAATGGAGCTATTTCCTTCCGAAGAGAAAAATACGTGGCAGCAGGAGGACCAGATGGTGGAGATGGCGGAAAAGGGGGAGACGTGTATTTCGAAGTTGACCCAGATTCAAATACACTAATCGATTTTCGCTATCATAAAAAATTTAAAGCAGAAAATGGAAAAAATGGCGAAGGTTCTCATAAATATGGAAAAAGTGGGGAAGATTTGTATATAAAAGTGCCAATTGGAACCATTGTGCGAGATGCTGAAACAAATAAAGTTTTAGCAGACCTTTCTCACAAAGGGCAAAAAGAATTAATTTTAGCAGGAGGCAGAGGAGGAAAAGGAAATTCTCATTTCGCAACATCCACAAGACAAGCCCCTAGATTTGCCCAAGATGGAGAAAATGGGGAAGAAAAAGAATTAATATTAGAACTAAAACTATTAGCAGATGTAGGGTTAATAGGATTTCCAAACGTAGGTAAATCTACTTTTTTATCCAGAACAACATCTGCAACTCCTAAAATTGCAGACTATCATTTTACAACATTGGAGCCAAATTTAGGAGTAGTAAAAACAGATTATGGAGATAGTTTTGTAATTGCAGATATTCCAGGAATTATAGAAGGGGCAAGTGAAGGAACAGGACTAGGACTCCAGTTTTTACGCCATATTGAAAGAACGAGACTATTGCTCCATGTTATTGATGTATCCGGTTCAGAAGGAAGAAATCCAGTTCAAGATTTTTATACTATTAATGAAGAACTAAAAAAATATAGTGAAAAATTAAGCAAAAGAAAACAAATAATTGTTGCTAATAAAATAGATGCGATGCAAGATGAAAATTTATATAAGGAGCTTGAAAAAGTTGCAAAAGAAAATAAGATGGAAATCTATAAAATATCAGCAGCAACAGGAGAAGGAATTTCTGAATTAATAAAACATGTATCGGATGTGCTAAAAACCTTACCAAAAGAAGATTTAATAGAGATAGAAGATAGAAAAGTGTACACGTTAGAAGATAAAGACGAATACACAATTACCAGAGAAGAAGGAATGTTTGTAATCAGAGGAGAAGCGGTAGAAAGAATTATGCGTAGAGTAAATATTGAAGATAATGAATCCTTATACTACTTCCAAAAAAGTTTAGACAACTTAGGTGTAAATGAGAAATTAAAAGAAATGGGAATAAAAGAAGGAGACATTGTTAAGATTATTGATTATGAATTAGAATGGGAAGAATAGTTTGAATAATAATTGGATTTTGACGTTGTTATAGGAAAAGTATGTTATTCATGTAAAACCATACAGATGCGAGTCTACATAATTTGACGGGTTGCCAATAATTTGATATAATATTTACATAAGCTAAATGCTTTTGTAAATAATTTAGGTTATAATTTATAAGGAGGAATATCATAATGAAAATGATATCAGCCAAAGATTTTATTGGCAGACCAGTAAAAGAAGTTACTTCAGTAAGAGAAAACATATTAGAGTTACGGAAAGAATTGCTTGAAGCGGCTAAGCATTTCATTAAAGAAGTGTTGAATTCCAACAATATCGATTATGATGAAATGGATATGGAAGACAATACGTATATTTCAGAAGTGATTTTCATAAGGAAATTCAAAGATTCTCCAGAAAAGAATATAGGAAATTTAGATCGATATATGCTATTATTTCATAATATAAATTTTCCAACAGAAGAATTTTTTAAATGGCTTAATTCTTTTGGTTGGTATCTTTACGAAGATTTAATAGCATATAACGAGGGGGAAATTCAAGGAGTAATTGGACTTTATAGCTTTGAATATACTGAAGCCTAATTAGGAGACCTAAAACC
>CAMMEP010000082.1 GCA_946495905.1 uncultured Clostridium sp. | reverse complement strand
ACAATTAAAAACTATTTACTTTTATTTGAATAGAATTTACTTTTTTAATTAACAGGAAGATAATAGAGGAAAAGGAAAGAAAAATAGTGTTGACAGAGGATTTAGAGTTTAATATAATAGAACTACCAAAGATGTACAAGATGCATCAAGAAGGAGAGGACAAGCTAAAGGAGTGGCTAGAATTTTTGGAAAATCCAGATAGTAAAGAGGTGCGAAGTTATATGAAGAGAAATGAAAATATGAAAGAGGCAAGAGAAAAATTAGATAAAATGAGTAAAAACGAAAGGGTTAGAAGACTAGCGGAATTAAGACAAAAAGCACTAATGGATGAAAGAGAAGCAGAATATACGGGATATTGTAAGGGTCTGGAAGACGGAATGAAACGTGGGATGGATTGTAATAGAGAAAAAATAAAAGAAATTGTAAAGAAAATGAAAAAAGAAAAAATTGATATAGAACTTATTGTAAGAATAACTGGACTAACAAAAGAGGAAATAGAAGAGATTGTTTAAAAAAATAAATAATGTATGATTTAATATATTATAAGAATAAGGGTGTAGAATATAGTTGTATGTAAAATATAAAAATTACACGCTATATGCTACATCTTTAATTATATTTTTTTTGAATTTTACTTTTTAGTACTTCCTACTAACATATGGAAAATGAAACACTTTAGATAAATTCGGAATACGACTCCGAAAAAATCTAGAAAATAGTAGATTCCTTATTAAAAATAGTATATAATGAATAAGAGGTAATAAAAAACGTCAACATATATTACAATAGCAATTGAAAAAATTTTTGAATGTCTTAATAAAAAAAATGCCTTATTATTATGTGCCAATAGAATATGTGTAATCAAGGAGGTAAAATGAACGTAGCGAATAATTGGAAAGATTATGAAATACTAGATATGGCAAATGGAGAAAAATTGGAAAGATGGGGAGATGTGCTTTTAATAAGACCAGACCCACAGATTATTTGGAAGGATAAATCTTTCCTAGAAAAATGGAAGCTAGCAAATGCTAAATACAATAGAAGTTCTACTGGTGGTGGAGCTTGGAAATATAATAAAAAGATGCCAGAAAATTGGCAGATTAAATATAAGGATTTAACTTTTAATATCAAGCCAATGGGATTTAAGCATACAGGGCTATTTCCAGAGCAAGCAGTGAATTGGGATTGGATGATAGATAAAATAAAAAATGCAAAAAGAGAAATAAAAGTATTAAATCTATTTGCATACACAGGAGGAGCAACTGTGGCATGTAGCTATGCAGGTGCTTCCGTTTGTCATGTAGATAGTTCAAAAGGAATGACTACATGGGCAAAAGAAAATGTAGCATCATCTGGATTAAAAGATAGACCAGTTCGTTTTATTGTAGATGATGTTGTTAAATTTGTGAATAGAGAAATACGTAGAGGTAATAAATACGATGGAATTATAATGGATCCACCATCTTATGGAAGAGGTACTAATGGAGAAGTGTGGAAATTTGAAGAAAATATCTACGATTTAGTGGAGTTATGTACAAAAGTTTTATCAGACAAGCCATTATTCTTTTTAATAAATTCCTATACAACTGGTATTTCTAGTACTGTTTTAGAAAATATACTACGATTAAATATAAAGAAAAAAGGAACGTTTTCCCATGGAGAAGTAGGACTTCCTATGAGTGACTCTAAGTTGATATTGCCTTGTGGAATTTATGGAAAATGGGAGAGTTAAAAAATGCAGAAATTAAAAGTAATTTATGAAGATAACCATATAATAGTAGTAGAAAAGCCAGTAAACATACCATCACAAGGAGATAAAACTGGTGATGTAGATATGCTTACCATTATAAAAGAGTATTTAAAAGAAAAGTATCATAAGCCAGGAAATGTATATTTAGGTTTAATACATAGACTAGATAGACCAGTTGGTGGAGTTATGGTATTTGCTAAAACTTCCAAAGCTGCTGCAAGATTAAGTGAACAAGTAAGAGAAAAGGTATTTAAGAAAACGTATTTAGTAGTGGTAAATGGAAAAATGGAAAAAGAAAAGCGGAATCTTAGAAGACTATCTTTTAAAGAATGAAAGAAATAATATAAGTAAAGTAGTAAAAGAAGGTACAAAAAATGCAAAACTTGCTTCACTTGATTATGAGGTTTTAAAATATAATGAAGAGATTAATTTATCGGTACTAAAAATTAATTTACATACAGGAAGGCATCATCAAATACGAGTGCAGCTTTCCAGTAGAGACCATAGCATTTATGGAGACCAAAAGTATGGTGGAAGAGGTCATGGAAAGCAAATTGCTCTTTGGGCATATGAACTAAAATTAAGGCATCCTATTACAAAAGAAGAGATGTGCTTCAAATCCATACCAGAACTAAATGGTACTTGGAAAATATTAGAAGGAATAGAATTGAATTAATATTTTATCCTAATGAAAATATAGCTGTGCAATGTTTATAGAATAAATGTAAATAATGACGAGTTTATTTGTTCACTTTCCACAAATAGACTCGTCTTATTTTCAGATTTTTTTAAATTCTATTTACAAAAATAAAAAGTTGTGTTAAAAGTATGGTAGGATAAATTATAAAAGGGGTAATCATATGAAAAAAACAAAAAAATTAATAATTATTTTATTACTTATATTAATAATTGCGATAGGAATAATAATACTTATACCAAACAAAGTACAAGCAATATCTTTTATGCAAGATGGATGTGTGTTTAACCTAGAAAACGGAGAAGCAATAATAATAGGATTTTATGGTGATTATAGTAGTATTGTAATTCCAAGAGAAATCGATTATGTTGCAGATACACCAGGATTGGAAGAGTATAATAGAAAATATACTGTAACTCGCATAGAAGGACAGTTACAAGAAAGTACTGTAAGTTTAACTATCCCAGAAACAATTGAAGAAATAGGAGACGGAGTGTTTCTTGAAGCAATAAATTTAGTGAACATAGAAGTAGAGAATGACTTCCATTTTTCAAGTATTGATGGGGTCTTATATAAGATAGATAGAGGTGACTTAGAATTAATAGCGTATCCAGCAAAAAAGGAAGGAACTAGTTTTACAATTCCAAATAATGTGACAGATATACGTATAAATGCATTTGTTGGTTGTACAAATCTAGAAGAAATAAACTTTCAAAGTAATTCGTTTGGGGCAGGTTGGAATCCATTTTCTGAAATTATAAATCTAGAAAGGATAAATGTAGCAGAAGATAATCCAGTTTATGTAAGTGTAGATGGTGTTTTGTATAATAAAGAAAAAACAGAAATACTATCATATCCTCCTAATAAAGCTGGAACAAATTATGAAATTTTGGGTGGAGTAACAAAAATAAATGAAGCATTTTGTAATGTTAAAAATCTAGAAAATATCATTATTCCAAGCACAGTAAATCAAATAACTAGTTATGCGTTTTATCAGTGCGAAAGTTTAAAAAATATTGAACTACCAAATGGAATAACTAGGTTATATGACGATACTTTTGCAGGATGTAGTAATTTAGAAACAATAAAAATACCAGATACAGTTACATCTATGGGAGTTAGCGTGTTTGAGAATTGTACAAATCTTAAAGAAGTTATTATTCCAAATAGTGTAGAAGAAATGGGCACTAATATATATGACGAAGAAATCAATATATTTAGGAATTGTCCTAATCTAGTTATAATTTGCAAGGAAAATAGCCATGCAAAGTCATATGCAATAGAAATGCAACTTAATTATAAAACAGATGATGCGTCGCCTACTGTGGAATTCACACCAAATGGTAGTAGTTTAGATAATAAGGTAGATGAAGTAAAAGTTAATGTGAATGATTCTATTTCTGGACTAGAAGAAAGTAGTTTAAAGTATTTATGGAATACAGATAGTGAAAAACCACTAGAATCATCATTTACTCAAACTTTTAGTAATGGACAAGCAATTGAAGTTCCAACAAATGATGGCAATTGGTATTTATGGGTATTGGCAAAAGATCAATTAGGTAATACATCAATAGTTAAGAGTAACCAATTTAGTAATGATACTACACCGCCAGAAGTAGAAGTGGTATATAGTGAAAAAGAAATGACCAATAAAAATGTAATAGTAACAATAACAGCAAATGAGGAGATACAAGAAGTTA
>CAMMEP010000081.1 GCA_946495905.1 uncultured Clostridium sp. | reverse complement strand
TGAAAGCATACAATGAAGCAGTAGAAAAGAAATATCGTTTCTTTAGCTTTGGCGACGCTATGTTTATTGTCAATGGGGACTGTCAATGGGGACGGAGATTTTTGACAACCTAAAAAAACGGCATTAAATAGCATTAGTTTTAACAATTGCAATATTGCTATAATTTAAAACACTTATAAATTTAATCATAATAAAAAGTAAGAGCAAGAAAATATAATAAAGTGCACCGGGTACGCAAATATATATTTTTGTATAATTTAATATAACCTTATGATAAATTATATATTTTTAACTATCAATATGCTTCATGTATGTTGATAGTTTTTTATAGTTTGATTAGTGTATGAATTTTTATAAATATAATCAACCAAATCTATTGAAAAAACACTAAATCTATGACATAATTAAAAACATAGAAGGTGATGTATGAAAATGAAATTTGAAGAAGCTACTCAAATGCTAAATGAAAAATTAAATTGTACTGCTATTATTCTTTTTGGTAGCTACTCGCGTGGAGACCAAAGGGAAGATAGTGATGTAGATATTGCTATAAAAAGTGATAAAAAAATATCGAAACAAGAAATTTTTGAAATGACCGGAGAATTAGAGCAAGTGTTAAAAAAAGACGTTGATTTAGTCAACTTAGATGACATTTCTGATAGTTTTCGATATGAAATATTAATGAATGGTAAAGTATTATATTGTAAAGATAGTTTTCAATTTGATTTATATAAATTAGACATGTTCCGTGAATATTTAGAATTAAATGAAAGTAGAAAAGCAATCATTGAAAATGTTAAAAAGGAACAATATATGGAAAATGAAGCAGTTATTTTAAATAAGTTTGAAAGTATAGAAAGATGCATCAAAAGAATTAATGAAGAATATGAAGACAATCCAGAAAATTTAAATGATTATAGAAGATTAGATAGTATTGTACTGAATTTGCAAAGAAGTTGCGAATTAGTAACTGATATTGCTATGTATATTGTTTCTTGTAGAAAATTAGGAATGCCACAAGAAAAAAGAGAAGCCTTGGAACTACTACAAAAAAATGGCTTAATTACAAAGCCAATGGCTGATAATATGAAAAAAATGATAGGTTTTAGAAATATTGCAGTACATGATTATAAAAAAGCAAATGAAACAATTTTAAAAGATGTGATCGAGAATGATTTAGATGACTTATTAGATTTTGCACGCACAATCTTAAATTTAAAAAGAATATAAAATATATTATAGAAATTGCACAAGTTATAAAAATACGACACTATTTAATAATCAATTCATTATTAAATAGTGTCGTATTTTTATTATTAATCTTGCTCTGCCGTATCAAATGTTGAATCTGTAAAAAATTCTCCTAAAGTAATTCCAAATCCTTCACAAATATGTAATAAGGTATCCAATTTTATTAACTCTGTTTTAGCACTCATGAAAGTTGAAATAGTAGAACAAGGAATTCCAGACATCTTACATAACTTCCATACATTCATATTCTTTTCTTTTAAATAAAATTTAATTCTTTTTCTAATTGCATCTGATAATTTCATTTTTAGTAATCCTCCTTTAAAAGCTTAAAAATCAATAAAATTATATATAAATGCAATTATGCACTACTTTGGCAAATTGAAAAAATATAAAATATTTTCAATTTACCGAACTAATTTGTTGCATTGAAAATTTTGATATGTTATAATGAAACTACTTCGACTCACCAAACTATATAAGTTATAATATGATAATATTTTTTTAGAAAATCAAAAGAAAAAATGAAAGGAAGGTATTTAATCATGAAGAAATTAAAAGAAAAATTAAAATATGGTAAAAGAGGTATTACTCTTATTGCACTTGTTGTTACAATTATTATTTTATTAATTTTAGCAGGAATTACAATAAATATGGTGTTTAGTGATAACGGGATTATAAACAAAGCACAAGATGCAGGTAATAAGATGAATGAAGCTATTAACGATGAACTAACACAAATGAATGATTTAACAAGTGAATTAATGGAAATAATGGGAGAAAATCCAAGAGCAACTGATATTTATGTATTTTTATATGATGATGGAACATTAACATTTGGCACACAAAATGAACCAATAAAAGGAAAAAACGTAGTAAAAGAATATGGAAACATAAAGGGACAAGAATATAGGAGTTGGATAAACGAAGATAGAACTAGAGGGAGTACGACTCCATGGTTTAACGAAGTGTCGTCAATAAGAAAAGTAAGTATTGTTGATCACATTGTACCATTATCAATGGCTAGTTGGTTTGATAGTTGTGTAAATTTAACAGAATTTGAAAACTTAGAAAGATTAGATACAAGTGAAGTAACAAGCATGGCAAATATGTTTGATACATGTAGTAGTTTAACTAGTTTGAATCTAAACAGTTTTGACACTAGTAATGTAACAAATATGGAGGCTGTGTTTGGAAATTGCAGTAATTTGGCAAATTTGAACTTAAGTAGTTTTAATACAAGCAATGTGACAAGTATGAGTAATATGTTTGCTCGTTGTAGTAGTTTAACTAATGTTATAGGCTTAGAAGGATTTAATACAAGTAAAGTAGAAGATATTGTATCTATGTTTGATGGATGTAGCAGTTTGAGCAGTTTAAATCTAAGTGGCTATGATACAAGTAATGTAAAGAATATGTACAATTTATTTGCCGGATGTAGTAGTTTGTCTGAATTAGAACTGGGACAGTTCAATACAAAAGAAGTACTATATATGGTAGGGATGTTTAATGGATGTAGCAGTTTGACTAGTTTAAATCTAAGTAGTTTTGATACTAGTAAAGTCGAAAATATGGAATCAATGTTTAATGATTGTACAAATTTAATAGAAATCATAGGATTAGAGGAGTTTGATACAACTAAAGTTAACAATATGGGATGGATGTTTCAGAATTGTTCTAGTATAACAACCTTAGATTTAAGTAGCTTTGCTACAAGTAATGTGAAAGGAATGGACGGAATGTTTGCGCATTGTACAAATTTAACTACAATTTATGTAGGAGATAATTGGGACTTATCCAATGTTGAATATGCAAATTATATGTTTGATGGTTGCGGAACAAATACAACAACTCCTAAAGAAAGCAATTCATAAAAAATAAATTTAATAAATTAGAAAAACTCACTTAAAAATAACGAACAACTGTAATATTTTTATGACATAGGAGATAGAAAAATATCTATCTTCTATATTTTTAGTGCGACAGACATGCCGATTATCAATAATCTATATAGGTATATTAAATTACTTACCATATGTAAATAGTAAAAAACATTGACACTTACACCATAAAAATATAATCAATAATCTATTGAAAAAACATCAAAATTATGGCATAATGGAAAAAGTAGAAAAGGAACAATATAGGAAAAAGGAGACAAAAAATGACTAAACCAGCAGTAACATATGAATTATTACATATAGATAAAAATTCAGGAGCAAGAAGAGGAATTGTACATACACCACATGGAGATATACAAACACCAGTATTTATGCCAGTTGGAACGCAAGCAACAGTAAAATCTATGACGCCAGAAGAACTAAAAGAGGTAGGAGCACAAATTATTTTATCTAATACATATCATTTATACTTAAGACCTGGGCATGAACTTGTTAAAGAAGCAGGTGGACTACATAAATTTATGAATTGGGATAGACCAATTTTAACAGATTGTGGAGGTTTCCAAGTATTTAGTTTAAGCGACTTAAGAACTATTTCAGAAGATGGAGTAGAGTTTAGGTCTCACTTAGATGGAAGCAAGCATTTCTTTTCTCCAGAGAAAGTCATGGAAATAGAAGAGGCTTTAGGAGCAGACATAATAATGTCATTTGATGAGTGTGTTAAATATCCAGAAACACACGAATATACAAAAAATTCTATGGAAAGAACTACAAGATGGGCAAAAAGATGCAAAGAGGCTCATAAAAACACATATAAACAAGCTTTATTTGGAATTATACAAGGTGGATTTTATGAGGATTTAAGAGAAAAATCTGCTAAAGATTTAATAGAATTAGACTTTCCAGGATATGCAATAGGAGGAATAAGTGTTGGAGAGCCAAAGGAAGAATTCCTAAAAATGCTATACTTTACAGCACCACTTATGCCAGAGAACAAGCCTAGATATTTAATGGGGGTAGGTACACCAGATTATCTAATAGAAGCAGCTATTGCTGGAATAGATATGTGTGATTGTGTACTTCCTACAAGAATTGCAAGAAATGGCACTGCAATGACATGGAATGGAAAAGTTGTTGTAAGAAATGCAACATACGAAAGAGACTGGAGACCAATAGATCCAGAATGTGACTGTTATGCATGTAGAAACTACACTAGAGCATATGTAAGACATCTTATAAAAGCAAATGAAATTTTAGGAGTAAGAT
>CAMMEP010000080.1 GCA_946495905.1 uncultured Clostridium sp. | reverse complement strand
AAGTACAAGGTGGAGGATTTACAGGTCAAGCTGGAGCAATTCGTTTAGGTATTGCAAGAGCATTATTAGAAGCTAATAGTGAATATAGACCTACTTTAAAATCTGCTGGATTCTTAACAAGAGATCCACGTATGAAAGAAAGAAAGAAATATGGTCTTAAGAAAGCTAGAAAAGCTCCACAATTCTCAAAGAGATAGAATCTACACAAAAACCTCGAAGTTTATACCTTCGAGGTTTTATGTTGTTCTTAAATATCAAGTACAATACAAGTATCTTTTTTTCTTATAGCGTCATTTATTCTAGATACCATAATTTTGCCAGCTGATATTCCTAAAAAACAGTTACATATTGTATGCCATTTTCCATCATCATCCATAATCTGAAGAGTATCAAAAAAAATTCTGTCAACTATCCGTGCTTTTCTTGGATTTTCGATTTTCTTCAATTTGTTGTTTGTTTCAATTTCTAATACATACATGCTTTTTCTCCTTCCTATTTATTTAAATTACAAGGTTTAAAACAAAATTTCTAATTAATTATATAACAAATATTTGATTATTTCAATATATAGATTATCTTGTTATGATATTAATTAGATTTGTCTGTAATGCTTTTTATTCCACTATGTCAAGCATCTGTTCATCATTTAGCCCCTCTAAATTATAATAAGCATCTGGAATATTCCCCACTATAACTCCTTCTATTAGTAGTACTTGGTTGGTAATAGATTCCGTTATTGTTTGGTATGGTGTTAAAATAGTAACATTACACACCACTTCCAAATATACTCGATGCAAGGTTTGGTTAATTCCCGCTTCTGTAAATTCGGATTTTAAATCTGTTAACACATTGCCATCTGTCATCATCTTTATTTTTATATCTGGTCCCATTCCTGCAAAATATTTGCTTCCCAAAAAACTGCCGTAGTTTTAATGTAAATGTATTATTTTCTTCTTTTTCTAATTCTTCTTGCATTAATATTGGTATATCGGAGATAATTTTATTAATAGTTATCATATCGGCACTTATCATCTTAATATTGTTTTCGTCATCTTTTACCACACGAAATAAATCTTCATATGTATAATCTGCCATTACCTTAGTTGCTTGCTCATTGGAAACTTTGGTGGCAATGGACCTTGCCATATTTTTGCACTGCTCGTCAATAATCGGAATAGTTGCATTAATGGCTACTCTTAGCACAATAATCGCAATAGATAGTATTGCGATTATCGTACTTATTTTTCGAATATTGTTATTATTCTTTACCCCTGTAAAATTAATATTGGGCAATTTTATTCGTGGCCTACTAAATATTTTTTGTTCTTTTTTATTCATGGTATCTAGGAATAAATAGCTGCTGTCCTATATTCAATTTATCTGCATTTTCTATTCCATTAATCCTTGTAATCTCTTCCACTGTGCTTCCAAATTTCTTAGCAATTTTCCACAAAGTATCACCATCTTTTACATAGTAAATTACCAAACTACAAGTACATACATTTCTATTTTCTTCTTCTTTGATATCGTCAATCACATTAATATCAGCACTTTTTGCCATTGTTACATTAAATATAATATCTACTTTTACATCAATACTATCGTCTGCTGTTATTACAAAATCTTGCAATCCAATCTCTACATTGGTCTCGACATTTGCATTTTGATTCACTCCTGGAAAATCCACATTAAAATTAAAAGGAACTACTATCTTTTTTGTGTCTACTCCATTGTTGGAATGGAAAATATAGTTTAATGTTAACTCTCCTTCATATACAATTCTATCATTCAGAACAGTTTGTTTGGTAATATCTACATTGGTAGTAACATCATAAATTTTATTTCCTGCAAGCTCCGGTATGGTTTGTTTTTCTCGTATATTACAAGTGCTTTGTACATTTTCCTTGCTTTGCATAATTTTTATTTGTTTTTGGGTAAATAGAATATTAGTTGTAGGGCTATATAAATCTTGTATAATATTTATTTCCTGATTTCGATATACTTCACAATAGATTTCTACTTCGACCTCTACATAGACTGAATGGTCTTCTACATTATTTGGTTTTATCACTACATTTTTTATTTCATACTTAGTATTACAACTATTTTCCTCTGTTACGTCTGGCATATCAATAAATCCCATTACAGGTATAACGCTTTCTACTGTATTCATTCGATTATCTTCTGTTAGATATAATAGTCTTACATTTAAATCTGCTTTTGCAAGCACTTTATTGTAACTTATTTTCACATCCTTATTTGATATATGTAAGTCCGCTTTCATGATTTCTGCTAAATTATCGATATTATCAATCACTAAAGTATCTTTTGCATATGTTTTTGTGCTTCCTCTTCCGATAAGAGAATTAATGTTCAAATTATTATTCATCAATTGTATTCCTTTTGCATTCACGTTATTGATAATAGCAATATCTTCGTTTGTTGTAATTTTCAAATTAACCTCTAAAAATGCTTTTATTCCAACTTTTCTTCCGTTAATTACTTTACATTCTATATTTTTTAGCTTTACTTCTGTATCTAAATTCATATCTGGCATAGCATTAGGTACATCTATAACTTGTGTAAAATCTAAATTTACATTAATACTTCTTATGCTATTTGTTTCATCTTCTGCTAAATACATAATATAGGTATCGATGCATCCATCTAATCTTACTTTTCCCTCGTTTATCTCTTTTTTGTAAATGCAAACTGTTCCACTTGTACTAATTGCATTCAATATATCTGGCTTTATATCTGGAATGATGCTATCTCCTTCCACGATTACATTCTCTGTTTTTTGCGCGATAATATGATTTACACATATATTGTCTCTCGTAGTTTCTATTGCCATTCCTATCCCTCCTTAAAATTCTGATTACTTAATATATATTGGAATAGCACAAAAAAAATTCCTATTTCTAGGAATTTTTTCATTTCTTACACTTGTACAGTAGAAAGTGGTGGTATTAATGGGCTATATCCATTTCCATCAAATACATCTACTTCAATTGTTCTAGTTAAGATATCCGTGTAGCTATAACTTACGTTTCTATTGTTTTCTTCAAATTTTATCACAAATAAATTTGGATAAGCTTTTTCTATTGTAGCTTCTTTCTCAAACGATTTACTCCTTCCTAATGAGCCTTTGACAATTATCTTTTGTCCTATTTTCTCATCAATATCTGTTTTTAAATTTGTAATATCTTTTTGGCAAATCATTTAATCACCTACTCCTATATTTATGCCCCAATAATATCACAAAAAGGGCTTTAAGTCAAAATAGGTCGGTGCTTGTCGAATCGCTGTATTCAGCTTGTTTCTAAGGTTCTGTTGGATTATTGTGGTAATGTTACAATTATATTACATTTTTGTTACATTGCTGTAAAAATAAGAACTTAACCCGACATAACAGTTAAAAATTGCAGTCTAAGTACCTAAGAACCTTGTTGTTCAAATGAACATCGTTTTCTTTTTTCCACTTGCCCCTATTCCGATTAATTCCTCTTTCCCCATCTCGTAAATCTTTCTCGATATCGTAAATAGTTATAAATTGGTTAGAATCTGTTGTCGCTATTTTTTCGGCCACTACTAATGGGTCTACGAAATCTATTAAAATTCTTGCTGGTGAAGATGCAAAATTAGCTCCTGCATCAATTAGTGCTTCATAATAACTCTGGCAAGCACCTGCAAAAATAACTAAATTCTTATTTTTTATCTCTTTCCTTACATTTTTTACCGTTTGTGCAAAGTATCTTGAATTTCGATAATTATAAATATCTTCATATCTTTTTCCAGCTTTAATCATTCCATCATGTCCGTGTAACAACTAAAATATCTGGCTTATATTGATCAATTAATGTATTTACCACATTTGCTTGTCTATTTTCTGGAATGTTTCGTACAACCGCTTTTAACCCCATTTTTTTATAATAAACACTAGATTTTTCACTATATTTTCTATCTCCATCTAAATGAAGGATTCTCCCTGTATATATTATTTTATCACTTCTCTTTAATAAGCTACTTTTTGCACTTTCCCTTGTCTTAATTTTCTTATCTATCTTTTCATCTATTGCTTTATAGATGTTTGTAATCTCTTTCTTATCAATTAATTCTAAATCCTCTATCGGACTATCTGCTTTTAACCTTGTTGTGATACCAGTAAGTATTGCTATTTTATCTTTAATTACTAAATCTACAATAAAAATCACATCTTTATGATAGGATTTTCTTGCAACAATATCTCCTTTTTTAATATTATTCAATATTCTCACCTCTATTTAAATAGTCAGCTAATATATATTATGTCGAATTTTGTAAAAAGGTGATGAACATTTATTAATATTTCTTTTAGTTCTAATGGACTGCCCCTAAGAATACAATGTTACAAAACATAGTTTCTTAGGGGGTTATTAAAATTGGGAAAAATGTATATAGAAGAACGTGCAATAAGTTTGGCACATTATATTATAGATAGTAAAGATACCGTAAGAGGTGCTGCAAAAAAATTCGGAGTAAGTAAAAGTACCGTACA
>CAMMEP010000079.1 GCA_946495905.1 uncultured Clostridium sp. | reverse complement strand
GTTCAGGATTTAAAATTGCAATGAGAGACTTAGAAATAAGAGGAGCAGGAAGCTTGCTTGGTGAAATTCAACATGGGCATATGGAACAAGTAGGATATGATACTTATTGTAATTTACTAGACCAAGTAGTAAAAGAAATGCAAGGAATTGAAATAGAAGAAGAGCAAGAAATTCAAATAGATATTAATGTGTCAAGTTATATACCAGATAGCTATATAGATAATAGTAGTCAGAAAATTGAAGTATATCAAAACATTGCTTTATGTAGAACCGAAGAAGATATACAAAATGTAATTGACGAAATTATTGATAGATATGGTGTAATGCCAAAAGAATTAGAAAATCTAATTGAAATTGCACGTATTAAGGAACTATGTAGAAATGCTGGAGTAATTAAAGTAGCAGAAAAGAAAAATGTATTTAACAATACCAAAAATGTGGTATTCTATTATGACAAGAATAAATATAAACCAGAAATGGTGGACATACTAATAAAAAAATACGGATATGATATAAAATTCTCAGCAGGAATAGAACCTTATGTCACACTAAAAATTGGTAATGTAACGGATGAAGAACTAATAGCAAAAATAAAAGAATTTTTGTCGTTGTAATAAAAAATAAGGAGGAGCAATGCAAGTAATTTCTAGTAAAGATAACGAAGTTATTAAGAATGTAAAAAAATTAAAAGAGAAAAAATATAGGGACTTAAGCAATAGTTATATCATAGAAGGAATAAAGCTTGTGAAAGAAGCTATTGCAGAAAAAGCTAAGATAAAGCAAATTATTATGTGTGAGGATTATACAGACAATGTAGAACTCGACAAAGATACATTATATGATATTGCAAAATATAATGTGGTATATGTAACAAGAAACATTATCAATTTAATAACAGACGTAAAAACGCCACAAGGAATTATTGCAGTTGTAGAAAAGAAAGAAAGTAATACTTTTTCAGATAGCAAAGAAGTAGTAGACTATTCGCAAGATATTATTATTGCTTTAGATGATATCCAAGACCCAGGAAATTTAGGAACTATACTAAGAACAGTAGATAGTGCGAATTTAAAACAAATTATACTTTCTAAAAATTGTGCAGATTCCTATAGCCCAAAAGTAGTGCGTTCTACAATGGGAGGAATTTTTCGAATAAATATCATAGAAGTAGAAGATTTAAAACAAGAATTATTAAAAGCACAAAAACATGGATTTAAAGTTATGGTTACATCACTTGATACAGAAAATAGTGTTTATGATGTAGAGTATAACAAAAAAGTAATTGTAATAGGAAATGAAGCAAATGGCGTGTCAGAAGAAATACAAAATATAGCAAATGAAAAAGTAAAAATACCAATGCTAGGAAAAACCGAAAGCTTAAATGCTTCCGTAGCAGCAGGAATTATGATTTATGAATATGTAAGAAGAAAAATAAAAAGATTGCATTAATTTATATTCTTATGCTAAGATAAATAATAAAACATTTTATATGTAAAGGTATTGGAGGTAGTGCCAAGTATGAAATTAGTAATTCAAAGAGTAAAGAATGCAAAAGTTGATGTAGAAGGAAAAACAGTAGGCAAAATAGAAAAAGGATTTTTAGTGCTACTTGGAGTAACACATACAGATACAAAAGAAATTGCAGACTATTTAGTAAAGAAACTTTGTAATTTACGTGTGTTTGAAGATGAAAATGGAAAAATGAATTTAAGCTTAAAGGATGTAGGAGGAAAACTACTAATTGTGTCACAATTTACCCTTTATGCAGATTGTTCGGCAGGAAATAGACCATCTTTTATCAATGCTGCAAAGCCAGATTTCGCAAATGAATTGTACGAATATTTTTGCGAAAGATGCAAAGAAAATGGAATAGAAGTAGAAAAAGGAATATTTGGAGCAGATATGAAAGTGAATCTTTTAAATGATGGACCTGTTACAATACTATTAGAAAAAAATTGTATAATTTTTAAAAATTAGTGATATAATCTATCTATAAAATTAAAGTAAAAAGGAGTGTGCTATTTATGGATAGAAAAGTGAGAGTTGTACAATATGGTACGGGGAAAATGTCAGTTTATACTATGCGTTATGTTTTTGAAAAAGGTGGAGAAGTAGTAGGTGCTATTGATGTAAATCCAAATGTAATAGGAAAAGATATTGGAGACATCATTGGAGGAGAAAAAAGAGGAGTAACGGTTACAGATGCAAAAGATGCAGAAAAGCTATTACAAGAATTAAAGCCAGATATTGTAATTGTAACAACTATGAGTTTATTAAATGATATAAAAGATGCATTTATGCTATGTGCAAAATTAGGTATTAATGCAATATCTACTTGTGAGGAAGCATTCTTCCCATTTAATTCAAACCCAACTGTTGCAAATGAAATTGATGATTTAGCAAAGAAAAATGGATGTACCATTACAGGAAGCGGTTACCAAGATATTTATTGGGGAGAATTAATAAGTAGCATTGCTGGTTCTACGCAAAAAATAACAAAAATAAAAGGAAGTTCTTCATATAATGTAGAAGATTATGGTATTGCTCTAGCACAAGCACATGGAGCAGGTTTAACCCTAGAAGAATTTGACGAAAAAATTGCATCTGCAGATAGAGTAAGTGATGAAGAAAGACAAAAAGTAATTAATGCAGGAGAATATGCACCATCCTATATGTGGAATGTGAATGGATGGCTATGCTCAAAATTAGGACTAACACCAATTAGTCAAACACAGGAATGTGTACCACAAACATATAAAGAAGATATTGATTCATCAACATTAGGTATGACAGTTAAAGCAGGAACGGCAACAGGAATGAGTGCAGTTGTTACAACAAAGACAAAAGAAGGAATTACTATTGAATCGCAATGTATTGGAAAAGTATATTCTAAAGAAGATTATGATAAGAATGAATGGACCATTGAAGGAGAACCAAATACAACGATAGTGGTATCCAGACCTTCTACAGTAGAACTTACATGTGCAACTGTGGTAAATAGAATTCCAGATGTAATAAATGGAAAGCCAGGTTATGTTTCAACTGATAAATTAGATGAGCTAAAATACTTGATAAAACCAATGAATGAATATGTAAGAGATTAATAAAAAGTTATCCACATGTTTTAAAAAATGTGGATAACTTTTTTCTTGTCAAATAATATTTTATTATGATATAATTTCAAATGAGGAAAAATAACGAAATTGGACAGATAGTATTTTTCCTAATTGGGGACAGTCCCTAATTAGGAAAAATCAGAAAAAAAGCCTGTCCCCAATTAGGAGAAAAAGTATGGGAAGTGCGAAAGATAAACAAATAAACGTAAATTTATATACTAGGTACAAAATGCTTTCATGGGATTTGTTGTTTTATTATGCCATTATATTTCTGTTTTTTACACAAACGAAAGGTATAAGTGCAGCAGATGTATTATTGGCAGAATCTTTTTATCCAATTTTTAAAATTGTATTTTTAGTTCCAGCAACTATTTTAATTAATTCACAAGGAAAGAGAAAAAGTTTAATTATAGGCAATTCCTTCCTTTTCTTAGCAATTTTAGTATATATATTAGGATCTAATTTTGTATTTATCATGATAGGTGAATTGCTTTCAGCAATAGGTTTTATTATAAAAGGAATATGTGAATCGAATATGATTTACGATTCGTTAGAAAAAGATGAAAAACGAGGAGCTAAATTTGCAAAAATAGAAGGAAAAGGAACATCTTATTATTACTATATAGATGCTATTTCTTCTGTAATATCAGGTTTTTTGTTTTCAATAAATGGATATATTCCAATGATATTATGCCTAGCAGGAACAGCAGTATCAATTTATTTATCTACGAAATTTAAAGATATTGATGAAAAACAAAAAATAAATAAAGACATGGTATATAAAGAATGCAAAGATTTATTTAATTCCTTTAAGCTATTTGGAAAATCTCCAAGATTAAAAAATTTAATCTTTTTTGGAGCATTAGTGTCAGCAATTATATTATCATTAACAATGCTTAGAAGTAGTATTATGCAAGATATTGGAATACCATCTGAATATTTTGGAATTATATTTGCAGTACTAGGACTAATTTCTGGTATTGCAGCGAAAAATGAAAATAGATTTCATAAAAAATACAGAAATAAAACATTGGCACATTTAGCAATTCCTATTGTATTTTCTTGCGTATTTTTAGGAGTTATTTGCAATGCAAACATAGGATATGAAGTAAATGGAGTAACGGTGTTAATTGTATTTTTAGTTCAATATATTGCAAAAGGTCCATTTTATCCATTAATAAAGCAATATATGAATAATTTTACAACAGTAAGCTTACGTACTAAAATATCGTCGTCATTTAATCTGTTAGAAAATATTTTAAGATTTTTGATTACATTTTTAGCTTCTAGTCTATTAAGAGTAACAAATACTGCGACAACGTTTACAATTTTGGGTTGTATTTTAACAATAGTTGTAGTTCTTATGCTAGATAATATGAGAAAAAAAGTAGGGCTAAAGCCAGATCAGTATTCTAAAAGAGATATTGAAATATTGGAA
>CAMMEP010000078.1 GCA_946495905.1 uncultured Clostridium sp. | reverse complement strand
CACATCACATTTTGTAAAAAACTTTTTTATATTATGGATTAAATGTGACAAAAAAATTTATGGAAAAGAACTATAATGAATACCAGCATTAAGAAGCTGTTTACACGAAAGAGAAGCAATTTAGATAACATTAATGCATAAATAAAAAGTTAGAGGTGGTTAGTATGTTTCAAAATATAACGGGAGATCTTAGAGACAATAAAAATGAATATAAAGAAGAAAATAAAAGGGTTAGTACAAAAGATGTGTTAAAAAGATTATTTGCAAAACAAAATATCATGTTATATATTATTACCTTTATGATATCTATGGTGGGATTTGACGATAATACACTTATTTTTTCTTTGGTCCCTTTTGGACTAGCTATCATAGCAGGAGCACTTGGAAATAATAGACCAATTGGAATTATGTATGTGTTATCTTTAATTGGTACTTTTATTAAGTTTGGATTTAATAATTTATTGGTATATTTTATAACATCGCTAGTGTTTTTCGTATCGATTTTACTGATAAGACCTAAAATCCAGGAAAATGTAAATGAAAAGAGAAAAATAGGTGGACATCTAGTTTTTGCAGTTGTTTTAGTACAAATTGTACCGATGTTTTTTAGAGAATTTTATGTTTTCGATTTATTAACAAGTATTATGCTTGGAATTACTACTTACATATTTTATAAAATATTTGTTAATTCCATTACTATGATTATTGACTTTGGAACAAGAAGAGCGTTTACCATTGAAGAAGTAATGGGGACAAGTCTACTTTTAGCCATAGCAGTAACGGTATTTGGAGATTTAAACATTTTTGGATTTTCTATTAAAAATATTTTAAGTATCTTGATTGTATTAGTATTAGGTTGGAAAAATGGCGTTTTAGTAGGAGCAACTGGAGGTATTACAATAGGAGTTGTACTTGGTGTTATTACAGGAACAGAACCTATTATGATTGCAGCATATGCAATATCTGGATTAATTGCAGGTCTTTTAAATCGATTTGGAAGAATAGGTGTCATTGTTGGATTTGCTTTAGGAAATGTTGTTCTTGCTTATGCGGCTAATGGAAATACAGTACCACTTATTCTATTTCAAGAAATATTAATTGCCTCTCTTGGACTTTTGGCAATTCCTAAAAATATTGAAATAAATATTGAAGATTTAGTAGGAAGTACAAAATTATTACCAGAAGTTACGGAACGAGATTTAGAAGAGAATAAAGATACAATTTATAAATTAAATAGCATGTCTGAGACAATTTACGATATGGCAGAAAGTTATGGAGAAGCGGCAGCTACTATTCTTTCTGAAGAAGAATTAAAAGAACAAGAGAAAACCAATATAGACATCTTCTTAGAAGAGCTAAAAAAGAACATAGAAGAATTAGAAGATAATATGCTATATGAAGAGATGTATTATCCTACGGAACAATTAATTACAGACATTTTTAACCATTTATTAGAAAACGATATTATTACAGAAAAGGAATTTGTTAAAATATTAGAAAAAAATAATAACTACATTGTAGGCTTTGAAAACACAAAAGGACAGGCAAAAGAAGATATTTATAAAATGGTAAAAACTATCAACTATTCGTATCGAATTAGTAAAATAAACTTTATCTGGAAGAAAAAATTAGACGAAAGTAAAAAAACAGTATCTTCACAACTAAAAGGAGTCTCAGAAGCAATTTCTAAAATGGCAGAGAATATAGACAAAAAAGAAGATAAATTCCTAGATAAAAAGCAAGAAATATTAAAACTATTAGAACAAAAAGAAATTGAAATAAAAAGTATTGAAATTAAGCAACAAAGTTCTGGAAGATATATGGTAGAAGTGTATACCGATACTTGCGAAAACCCAGATGGAACGGAATGCGATATTAAGAAGATATGTAAAATACTATCCAAAGTATTAGAGCAAAAAATGATTATGCAAAAACAAGAATGTGGCTTACGATTAAATAAAGAAATTTGTAAATTTACCTATCTTTCTGATGATAATTATAAAGTACAAATTGGAACTGCAAAATCAACAAAATCTGGCTCACCAGTATCGGGAGATAGTAGTTTACAAATAAAACTAGAGGATGGAAAATATTTGCTAGCTTTAAGTGACGGTATGGGTTCAGGACCAGAAGCAATGAAAAGCAGTAAAATTGCAGTAAAAATGTTAGAAAGATTATTAACCGCAGGATTTGAAAAAGATGTATCGTTAAAGCTAATTAATTCTACCCTTTCTGCAAATACAGAAGAAGATATGTATGCGACACTAGACATTGAAATCCTAGATTTATTCAATGGAAATATGGAATTTATTAAAAATAGTGCATGTCCTACTTATGTAAAAAGAGGTAGAGAGGTTCAACTTTTGAAAGCAATGTCACTTCCAACGGGAATATTAAGTGATGTTGATTTAGTAGTATATGATTATGATTTACAAGATGGAGACATTTTGGTAATGTGCACCGATGGAGTAATAGATTCTAATAAAGAATATTTAAATAAACAATTATGGCTTAAGTATTTATTAGAGGACATTGAAACAAATGATGCGCAAAAAATAGCAGACATTATTATAAACGAAGCAATTGACAATGATTACGGAAACCAAAAAGATGATATGACGGTAATGGTAGCTAAAATTAATAAAAAGTAAAAAAATTGCACAATTGGGTATCCTAATTGTGCAATTTTTTAGGAAAAATGTATGATTTTGTTGTAATTTTACCCTAAAATATGATATAGTATATACGTAAAAAAATATGTAACTTTTGGCAAGTTTTTGTGCCTTAAGAAAGGAATGTTGTAACTATGAGTAGAGGAAGAAGATACGATGGGGAGCAGAAACTGAATGTAAAAAAAGTATTTGCAGTTATCATAGCAATTGCTGTAATTGTTATGTTTGTAATAGGAATAAGTAAATTGTTTGATACAGAAAGTGCAACACAAGAAAGAAATGTTGCTTTAAGATACTTTCCAGTATATACAGAAGGAAAATGGGGAGTAATTGATTCTAGTGGAAATACTATTATTTCTCCAGAATATGATGAATATATTGTTATTCCAGATAATTCAAAAGCAATTTTTATTTGCACAACAAATGTAAATTATGAGGATGGAACCTACGATACAAAAGTTCTTAACGAAAAAGGAGAGGAACTATTTACAAATTATGATACCGTAGAAGCAATAGAAAATTATGATAGTAGCAATAATTTATGGTATGAATCTGGTATTCTTAAAGTTTCTCAAGATGGAAATTATGGAATTATTGATATGAATGGTAGTCAGCTAGTAAATTGTGAATATGATTCTATTACAGCACTTAAAGGCGTTACGAATAGCTTACTTACTGAAAAAGATGGAAATTATGGAATTATAGATAATGTTGGTTCAGTTATTATAAATAATGAATATGAAGAAATACAACCAATATCAGATCAATATGAGAATGGCTATATTGTTATGGATGAAAATAATAAATATGGAGTTATTAATTACACAAGAACAGTAGCTTTAGAAAATGAATATGATGCAATTAAACAAGTATATGGCAATGGAAAATACTATATTGTAAGAGAAGGCAATGACTGGAAAATAGTAGATACAGATGGAAATGAATACTTAGCAGGTGAATATGATGACATCATATCTATTAATGGCGAGAATGCAGTAATAGAAGAAAATAATAAATACGGTGTAGTGTCAATTGCAAATGGACAAAGTATTATCAATTCTGAATATGACAGTATTACCTATGCTACCGGAAATAATTATATTGTTAGTCAAGATTCTAAGTATGGAATCATGGATTCAAATGGAAATAGACTAGTTGATTTAACATATTCTAATATAGTTTATAGAGTAGTAGCAAATTTCTATGAAGCAACCAATGAAGATTATACTTCTAATTTGATTGATACAGATATGAATGTAAGATTATCTAATGTAATTATTTCAGAACTAAATACAACAAATGGATACATTAAAGTTAGAGAAAATGGTGAATATAAATATTATAATTTTAGATTTGAAGAAAGACAAGCAAAAGATATATTAAGTAATAATACACTTTTCCTAAGTCAAAATGAAGAAGGAAAATATGGATTTGTTGACAAAAATGGTAATGTTGTTGTTAATTACATTTATGATGACGCTAGAGAACAAAACGATTATGGTTATGCAAGTGTGAAGAAAGATGGATTATGGGGAACTATTAATTCAAGAGGAGAAGTTACAGTAGCGCCATCGTATAATTTAGAGAATAATAGTTTAGTAGAATTTATTGGAAAATGGCATTTAGGAGAAGATTTGAATTTATATTATTTTACAGATGAATAGAAAGTATGGCTATTCATAGGTAATAGATGTATTATTATGGAAGAGAATAATTAAAGTTACAATTACAGTTGGTTCTAAAATGTCGGAGCAATGCATATTTTAATTTTATGTTTCCGGCCCCCAACTACGTACAAACTGTATAAACGCCACTTACGTATCGTTTAACAGTTTGTAAACTTGTCGGTCCCCACCTTAAGCACTCCAACATAAAATTAAAATATGCATTGCTCCGACAAAAAGCAACCGTGAATTGTAAATAATTAAACGAACATAGGAGGAATTTATTTTGGAACTTATGACAAAATATCAATACACTTATTTTATTTATCCTTATGTAATTGAAGAAGGAAAATATAAGAGGTATTTACAAGATTTATTGAAAAATCCAAAGTGCAATATAAGATTTTTTGATAAGCAAAAAGATATTCATTTATAT
>CAMMEP010000077.1 GCA_946495905.1 uncultured Clostridium sp. | reverse complement strand
ATTAACCCATTATCTCCAAATGCAAAATTTATTGCTACTGTTGCTAAGATAATTAAGATAATAATTGTAATAACAAGTGCTACTAATGTTATACCTTTTTCTTGTCCTATTTGTTGTGCTTTTTCTGCTTTTTTCATCTGTTTTTTCTCCCTTCTTTTTATACTTTTCGTATATCTATATTTTATACTAACAGTTTTGTTTTTGCAATATGTTTTTATTTTTTTCTATAAATTTCCTATATATCTACCAAAATTACATCATCTCCAATGCACTTTATATTTTGCCATTGTATTACCACTTCATTTCCGCCAGAAAACATCCCCATAAATTTATTACTTCCAGGGACAATAATACTCGTTATTGTTCCTGTTTCTAAATCTGCACATACATCTTGAACAAAACCTAATTTTCTACCATCATTTATATTAATTACTTCCTTATGCTTAAAATCCATTCCTTTCTGCCCCATCTCTACTTTCCTCCTTTTCTCATACATTGCTCCAACATTTCAAACCAAACTGTGAATTATAACCTTTACTTATATATATTTCTCTCTTCAACTTAAAATTACTACTTATTAAAATCTTTACTACATTTTAATACTACTAGCTATATTTTTAAGTAAAGAATGTATGTTTTAATTTTTTATTGGAGTGCTTAAGGTGGGGACCAACAAGTTTACAAACTGTTAAATGATACGTAAGTAGCATTTATACAGTTTGTATGCAGTTGGGGGCCGAAAATAAAAAATTAAAACATACATTCTTTACTTTTTATTTCACTACCTATTTATACAACCTTTTAATATGATTAATCGCATTCTTTTCTAGTCTGGATACTTGTGCTTGTGATATTCCTATTTCATCTGCAACTTCAATTTGTGTTCTTCCCTCAAAATATCGTTTTCGAATAATCATTTTCTCCTTTTCATTCAATTTCTTCATCGCTTCAATTATTGTAATCGTTTCTGCCCAATAATTATCACTATTCTTTTTATCACTTATTTGATCTTCTACATTTATATTATCTACATTACTTCCGTTTACAGGTTCTTGCAGTGAAATTGGCATCTGGATAGCATCTATACTAAGTATAATATCTTCTTTTGATACTTCTAATATTTCAGCTAATTCTTCCAGAGTAGGCTCTCTATCCTTTTCTTTTAAAAACTTTTCTTTTTCCGCTATTATTTTGTAGGCTAATTCTCTAATAGACCTACTTATTCTTATGGAATAATTATCTCTTAAGTATCTTTTTACCTCACCAACTATCATAGGAACAGCATACGTAGAGAATTGAACATTTTGTTCTAATTCAAAATTATCAATTGCCTTTATTAACCCTACGCATCCAATTTGAAATAAATCGTCTGCATTTTCACCTTTTCTAAAAAATCTTCTTATAACACTTAACACTAATCTTAAATTTCCATTTATAAATTTGGCTCTTGCTTCTTTATCTCCATTTTTTATTTTTACTAATAACTCATTTTTCTCTTCTGTAGATAGCAGTGGCAATTTTGAAGTATCTACGCCACATATTTCTACTTTGTTAACCAAGAAAAAACCTCCTTTTAGAAATAACACTGTCATTTTAATTATTTCCCAAAAGGAAGTTTACTATTCTATTATCGCATGTCAAAATTCGACATAGTGAGCAAATGGGGACGGGCTTATTTTGCACAGATACTATTCTAATTCTCACAGTAAATTTATATATTTTTTATTTTTGGTCGAAGTGCTTAAGGTGGGGACCAACAAGTCTACAAACTGTTAAACGAAACATAAGTGTAGTTTATACAGTTTGTACGCAGTTGGGGGCCGAAGACCAAAAATACAAAATATATAAATTTACTATAAAAATGTAATTAACTTTGCGCAAAATAAGCCCGTCCCCATTTGCTCAATTTTATCCGTGTTTTACTCATAATATCTTTTTTCATTTTTCCTATAATCTTTTTTTCTAATCTCGATATATAACTTTGGGAGATACCAAGCATATCGGCAACTTCTTTTTGCGTTTTTTCATTTCCACTAATAAAACCAAATCTTAATTCCATAATATTTCTTTCTCGATTACTTAATTTTTTTATTGAGGCTCTAAGCAAAGTCTTATCTACCTCGTCTTCCAATCTTCTTGAAGTAACATCCGGGTCCGTTCCTAAAATATCAGAAAGCAATAGTTCATTTCCATCCCCATCTTGGTTCAATGGCTCATCAATAGAAACCTCTCCTTTAATTCGATTACTTCTTCTAAGATACATTAGTATTTCATTTTCGATACATCGTGAAGCATAAGTTGCTAATTTTATATTTTTATCCGTATTAAAGGTATTAATTGCTTTCATAAGACCAATAGTTCCAATTGATATTAAATCTTCTATTCCCACACCTGTATTTTCAAACTTTTTAGCAATATATACTACCAATCTTAAATTTCTTTCTACTAAAGTTTTTCTTACACTTTCATCACCATGTGATAGTTTCTCCAATATTTCTTCTTCCTCTTTTGGTTCCAAAGGAGGAGGTAATGTTTGGCTTCCTCCTATATAATATATAGGTAAATTTTCTATATCATCATTACCTATATATCTTATGTACAAAGTATTAATGCTGTTCTTAAGCATTTGTAATAAATTCATTTATTCTGTCCCTCCTTCATTTATATAATTACTAAAGAAATCTGGTTGGAAAAGAATTGTACTTTTGGCTAGGAAAATTTTATTTAAAAGGCAAGGGCGCATACTTTGTGTATGTAACCGCGTTTTAAATAAAATTTGACAACGCCAAAATGCAATTATTTTTCAACCTTTTCTCTTCTTTCTAACAAATCCATCCCCATAAGTCCAAAATATTTTTTTCTTTTGCTAAATTCCTTTTCATATACACATACAATTGCATTGTCATTTATAATTTCATCAACATCTGTTATTACTTTTATTTCATCTACTTTAATTCCAAGCATCATTCCATTTTGTTTTCCAACAGATGTAAATGGAATAATTCTTAATCTTGTTCTATATTCATTTTCCAATTCTTCACTTTCTGTAAAATCACCTCCTATCATATTTTTTGAATTTTCCAATAATTCCTTTGGCAAAATATCATAAAGAATACTTTTTTCTATTAGAGCAACTGGAATATTACTTATTGGATCTTTTAGCATGTTACCTGTATCTAGCATTACTTTTGTCTTTACTTCTTTATTATTTACTTTTATTACCATATCATATATTAATTCACCTTTTGTAAGTCTTGTTTTAACTACTTTAAAGGCTATATAGGTAATAATAAAACCTACTATCCCCCCTAATAAAGCTATTTTTATTGGATATGTTCCTATATATACTCCATTCCTCATAAAGATGTCTTGTGGTCTTACTATATATAATAGTGCAAATGCACACCCTCCCAAAGCAAATGATACCAGATAGAATACAACAAGTTCTTTTATAATTGCTTTTACATTTTTAGGGTTATATGCAATATACACCATACAAATGGACAATATTACTTTAATAAAAATATTGGCATAAAGTGGAAAAATGCCTGTATATGCCAATATTGCATATATGGCACCAATTAAGCTAGAAGCAATAATTCTTATCTGTTTTATTTTTACTTTTATAATATACCCTGTTCCAAATAGAATAATATAATTCATACATAGATTTTCTAGTAATACTATATCAACGTAAATTGTCAATTTCTCTCTCCTATATTATATACAATTATTTCCCAAACATCGCCTATATTGTACAACTATAAAAATAAAAAAGCTGTCATTTTATAGGCACAAAAAAAAGAAATAATCTACTAATTTCGATTATTCCTTTTCTCTTTTTATTCTTTTCGTGTGAAAGTTACAAAACTTTTTCTATTTAATACCATTTAACTTTTTTAGTTAATTTGCTTAAATGCAAACAATGTATATTTTAATTTTTATTGGAGTGCTTAAGGTGGGGACCGACAAGCTTACAAAGTGTTTAACGAACTTTAGTGAGTTAATACAGTTTGTGCAATGTTGGGGGCCGGAAATAAAAATTAAAATATACATTGTTTGCAATAGTAGTAGTCAAATACTAACAAAAAAGATGTAAAAAGTTTTGCAACTTTTCACATCTTTTTTATTACTTGTTTAATCCTCTCTTATTTCTTAAGAAAGATGGTATATCTAAATTATCTGCTGAATTAGAATTATCAGCTGGATTTGGAATAGAATTTATTTTTTTATCCCAAGCTTTATCTACTATTTCTCCAACTGGAATGCTAGAACCTGGTCCTGGATCTTTTTCAAATCCTGTTGCAATAACAGTTATAACAATATCCTCATCTAGGCTTTCGTCGATAACAGCACCAAAGATAATGTTTGCTTCTGGATCAACACTTCTTTGTACAAGTTCGGCTGCTGTATTAACTTCATGTAATCCTAGGTTTGTTCCACCTGTAATATTAATAATAACACCTCTTGCTCCTTCTATAGATGTTTCTAGAAGTGGACTTTGTATAGCTTGTTTTGCAGCATCTTCTGCTCTATTTTCTCCAGATGCTCTACCAATACCCATATGTGCCATACCTGTATTTAGCATAATTGTTTTAACATCTGCAAAGTCTAAGTTTACTAATCCTGGTATTGCTATTAAGTCTGATATACCTTGTACACCTTGTCTTAATACATCATCTGCCATTTTAAATGCTTCTACAATAGATGTTTTTCTATCTATGATTTGTAATAATTTGTCGTTTGGAATTACTACTAAAGTATCTACTTTTCCTTTTA
>CAMMEP010000076.1 GCA_946495905.1 uncultured Clostridium sp. | reverse complement strand
TCAGAAAATTTCATTTGAAATGCAACAAAAAATGCAAAAAATATTGACATAATACGAAACTAGGTTGTATAATAAGAGGCATAGTAAAAACATAAATGAGACAAAGTAAAATAAAGGTTGTTTCAAGAGAGGAATAGTCATGGGCTGAAAGCTATTCTAAATAAACGTATTTGAAAAACTACCTCATTGTTTCTAGAAAAACTAGACGTATACTTGCGTTAAAAGTAAATGAAGTTAAAACAAAGGGTGGAACCGTGTTTATAATAGCACCCCTCTGGCAGTTATTGCAATTGCTAGAGGTGGTGCTTTTTTGTGCAAAAGGGGACGGGCTCATTTTGCACAAATATAATTCTATTACTATAAGAAGTATAACAAACTTGTGCAAAATAAGTCCGCCCCCATTTGCACAAAAAAGAAAGGAAGTTGATTGTATGAAAATCACATTAAAAGATGGCTCTGTAAAAGAGGTAAAAAAAGGAATTAGCGTACTAGAATTAGCAAAAGAAATAAGTGAAGGTTTGGCAAGAAATGCTACGGCTGGTAAAGTAAATGGTGAAGTAAAAGATTTAAGATATCAAATTGAGGAAGATGCAGAAGTAGAAATTCTAACCTTCGATAATAGTGAAGATGGAAAAAAGGCATATTGGCATACTACTTCACACATTATGGCACAAGCAATAAAAAGAATTTATGGAAATGATGTAAAATTAACAATAGGACCTGCAATAGCAAATGGTTTCTATTATGATTTTGATGTAAAAGAAAATATTTCATCCGATGATTTTGAAAAAATAGAAGCTGAAATGAAGAAAATTATAAAAGAAGATTTACCAATAGAAAGATATTCTCTTCCAAGAGAGGAAGCTATCAAGTTCATGAAAGAACAAGGAGAGGATTACAAAGTAGAATTAATTGAAGAACTTCCAGAAGGGGAAGAAATCTCTTTCTATAAACAAGGTGAGTTTACTGACCTTTGTGCTGGACCACATCTAATGAGCACAGGAAAGGTAAAAGCAGTAAAAATATTATCTGCATCTGGTGCATACTGGAGAGGGGACGAACATAATAAAATGCTTCAAAGATTTTATGGAATATCATTCCCTAAAGCAAGCGGCCTAGAAGAATATTTAAATATGCTAGAAGAAGCAAAAAAACGTGACCATAAAAAATTAGGAAAAGAATTGGAATTATTTATGATAGCACCAGAAGGTCCAGGATTCCCATTCTTCTTACCAAAGGGAATGGTACTTAGAAATGTACTAGAAGATTTTTGGAGGGATATTCACAGAAAAAATGGATATGTGGAAATAAAAACTCCTATGATATTAAATGAAGAATTATGGCATCGTTCTGGACACTGGGACCACTACAAAGAAAATATGTACACAACCAAAATTGATGGAGTAGATTACGGAATAAAACCAATGAACTGCCCTGGAGGTATGCTTGTATATAAGAGCAAAATGCGTTCATATAAAGATTTACCAATTAGAGCAGGAGAGCTCGGACTAGTTCATAGACATGAAAAATCTGGAGAATTAAATGGATTATTTAGAGTAAGATGCTTTACACAAGATGATGCACATATCTTTTGTTTACCAGAACAAATAGAAGAAGAAATTTCAAGAATTATAAAACTTGTAGATGAAGTATATAGTATATTTGGATTTGAATACACATTAGAATTATCTACAAGACCAGATGATTCTATGGGTTCAGATGAACAATGGGAGATGGCAGAAAATGCATTAAAGAAAGTTCTTAAAGATTTAAATATGCCATATGAGTTAAATGAAGGAGATGGAGCTTTCTATGGACCAAAAATAGATTTCCATATTAAAGATTCTTTAGGACGTGAATGGCAATGTGGTACAATACAATTAGATTTCCAAATGCCTGAAAGATTTGACTTAACCTATATTGGTGAAGATGGGGAAAAACATAGACCAGTTATGCTTCATAGAGTTATATTTGGAAGTATTGAAAGATTTATAGGAGTTTTAATAGAAAACTATGCAGGAGCATTCCCAACATGGCTTGCACCAGTTCAAGTAAAAGTACTTCCAATTGCAGATGCACATATTGATTATGCTAATGAAGTGAAAGCAAAATTAGAAGATGTTGGCATAAGAGTAGAAGTAGATGACAGAAATGAAAAAATAGGATATAAAATAAGAGAAGCACAACTTCAAAAAATTCCATATATGTTAGTGCTTGGCGATAAAGAAAAAGAAGCAGGAACAGTTGGAGTACGTTCTAGAAAAGATGGAGACATTGGAGCTATGGAAATTGATGAATTTATTGCAAAAGTGGTAGAGGAAATTGATACATTTGCTAAATAGAATAAATGTTACTAGATAATGTTATAGATTATTTAAAGTCCGCGCAGGGAGTTTATATTTAAATAATCGAACGGAGCAGGAAGCTCCGTCGGGACGAAGTGAGGTTATTTAAATAAAACTCCCGTTGCAGGACATATGTAACTTTAATTACATTATCTAGTAACATTTTATTTAGAAAAGTGTTTTATTAGTATAGAATAATCTAGCAACTTATGATATAATACCAAACGAAAGGAATGAGATAGAAATGGCTAAAATTACTAAAGATACAGAAAAAACAATAGAAAAAAATATGGAATATATTGGATTAAATTTAGATAAATTACCAACTTTTCTAAAACAACATGAAAGCCTAAATTTTAGACCTTCTAAATCCTATGATGATACGATATACAAAGTATATAAATATGTAAATATAAAAGAAATAGAAATTTTAATCTCTCCATCTGACCGATTAATGGATCTAAAAGAGAGATACAGTTTATCTAGTCCTATCGTGGAATATTTGGATTCAAATAAAGAAGAAAATATAGAAAAATTTGCTAATTTTTTGAAAATGATAACAACACTTAAAGAAGATAGAATCGAAGAAATTGCAAAAGAACAAGAAGAGTTAAATGAAAAAATTCCTTATGAAGTAAAATATCCTAATAATTTTATATGGCAAATATATTATTCAGATTATGCTAAAAAGTATTTTATGCTTGTTCCAACCAATGAACAGGATAACAATGCTCTATTTTATTTACTAAAAGAGCAAATAGCAAATGTGAGAGCAAGAAAAGGAAAATTTATTTTTGTTCCAATTAGTCACTTAGAATATTCAGGTGCATTTTTAACAAAGTCAGAAATAGCGGATGTGGAAAACTATTTATGGTTTTTTACTAAAGAATGGCCAAATGTATACGAGGTTTATGACAAACAAGGTAATATGTTTATTAAAATAGTAGGAACTGCTAATGTATATGAAAAAATGAAAAGTATATATAGCATTAGTTTAGAAACAAAAGAAGAGGCATTAGAATTCTATAAGCTATTAAAAGCAATGTTTATACTAGCGACTGGAGCAAAAGAGGAGTATCATTTTACTTTAAAGATAAATGAAGAAGGAGAAGTGGAATTTTGGAATGAAAATACAAAAATAGAATATGCTAATCTTTCCGAATATATCAGGCTAGAATATTTGGATAAAATAGATACTTTGAAACAGGAAGAAAAAGAGCAAAAAGAATTAAAAAGAAAATTAGATAAATTTAAATCTATTATTGAAGATATGACACAAGAATACTTACTAAGACAAAAGCAAATTGCAACTTTCTTAGAATGTAAAAAAACTTTTTTTGGAAGAGTGAAATATTTCTTTAAAAAGAAAAAAGATGACAAAATAGAGCCAAGACCTATTCGAAGACAAGAACGTGAAGAAAAGCCAAAAGAAGACACTTTGGAAGAATTATTTGCTTTAAAAAATCAATATACCATAGAAGATTTAATTAATATTTGCACAAAATTAGAGGAAGTAAGGAAAACGAATACCAATTTAAATTTAGATATTAAAGCAATGGAAACAAAAAAAGAAATATTATCTAAAAAAATTGATAATGCAGAACTATATATAAAAGAAATTGATAAACATAAAAAAAGTATTTTTGAATTTTGGAAATTTACTAGCAAGGATGAGATGCAAACTTTAGCAGAAGCGGAAGAAACCGAAGAAGCTGAAAAAACGAAAATGAGAAAATACTTCGATTATGAAACAGATCTAGAAGATTTAGGAAAAATAGTAGATGAGATGCAACGTAGAAAATTATCGAAAAATGAGACCGATGCTATTTTTGCTATTAGAGAGGTACCAGAATCTTTTAAAGAATTAGAAAAAGAAAAAGATACTTCCGTAGAAATATTTGTCGAAAAAGAAGAAGAGGAAGTAAAAAAGCAGCAGGCAAGAAGTAAAAGGACAAATGCATTAAATAAAGACTTAACTCGATTAAAAAAAGAATATGAAGAAGATGCAGAAGTAATTAACGCGAAAGATTTTGATATCTTTGGTGGAATGATAGAAGATAAAACAAAAGTAAAAGCGATTAATAATGTAAAGCATCGAGAAATTGAAAAAGATAAATATAAAGTACTAAATATCAATTTAGATACGGATATAAAGGTATATACTGAAAATTTAGAAAGTTATAGACAACTTATTAAAGAAGCACTTAATAAAATACAATCTCCTTATGACATGGCAGTATATTGTGTAAATACAAAGAAAAGTATTGAAGGAATGAATATTTTTAGTATTAATCCAGAAGAAGCGTTACAAAATGAATTAAAAGGGAAAAAATCTAAAATTATCCTTTGCAAAATAAACATAAAAGAAAATACATCTGCCATATTTTATACGAATATTATGTTTTACGATAATTTTAATAAGACTTTGCCAGTGGGAATGAACCTTTCCTCTGAAGTATTAATAGATGTGTCAAAATTAAAATTGAAATATGTAAAGGAAGAGAATTTCTACATAAATTACAAAGTAAATGAATTTGATATTAATACAAAACAAGTGCAAGTATATGAATATGATGTTGAATAAAAACTCTTGACAAAACAAACAAATGGTTGTAGAATAATAACGAACAAAAATTT
>CAMMEP010000075.1 GCA_946495905.1 uncultured Clostridium sp. | reverse complement strand
ATTTAGCAGGAGCAGCATTCTGGACAAAAGACAGAGAATCAGAATCTATTTGGAGCATTGTTTCAGAAAGCCTAGGAGTTGAATAAGGGTTTTAAATGTTACAAGTCACTGTCTACTCTAAAATATCGAAACAATGTATGTTTTAACTTTATGTTGGAGTGCTTAAGGTGGGAACCGACAAGTTTACAAACTGTTAAACGATATGTAAATAGCGTTTATACAGTTTGTACGCAGTTGGGGGCCGAAAACATAAAGTTAAAACATACATTGTTTCGATGAAAAGTAGTTGTGACTTGTAATATTTAAGTACAAATTATAGTAATAATTTAATAATTAAAAAAATATAATTTAAGACAAGATGTTTTAAATTATATTTTTTTGCTTAATAAACATAGGAGGGATTTTATGATAATTGGGTATATAAAAAAAGAAAGAAAATTAAAAAATCCATTTCAAGGAATAGAAATAAGAAGTTTTGACAATAATTATATTATAACTATACAGAATGAAGAAAAAAATAGAGTTAAGAAAAAGCTAATAAAATATATACGTAAATTAAAAATAGAAGCTATTGTATTTTCAAAAGAACTAGAAGGAAATTTTAAAAATGAAATTTGTGAGATGCTAGAAAACAATATTAGGATAATAAATGGTAAAAAACTAATGGAATACATGGAGTTTGATATCTTAACTTATATTTTGGAAAAACAACAGGCAAATTGCAAACAAGAAGATATCTATATTATTTTCAAAAAGGATTCAAGTTTAGATTTAAATTTTCTAAAAATATTTATAGAAAATTTTAGAATGACAAATGTAGTAACCAACGATATTGAAAGATTGAAAAATGTACAAGATAATTTATTAGAGCAAGATAATATATTAATTGCGGTATCGAATAATAAGAAAAAAGCATTAAAACGAGCAAAATATATATTAAACATTAATTTAACAAAAGAAGAATTGGAAAAATACAAAATAAATAGAGATGCTATTATTGTCAACATTAAGGAAAATGTGAAATTAGATAATCCAAGTTTTGACGGAATCAATGTAAACTATTTTAAAATTAAAGTGCCAGATGAATATAACGAAAAATTTGAAGAAATAGGTGAGAATTTTGAATTTGCAAAAATGTATGAGAGCATTTTATTTAAAGAAGAAGTTCAAAAAACGAAGCTAGAAAACGTGCAAGAGAGAATAAAAAAGGATGAGATAAGAATATCTGAAATAATAGGGAATAATGGTACTATATCTGAAAAAGAGTTACAAAAAATTCACAAACAGAATCTTGACAAAACACGAAAATTAGTTTAATATATTACATGTTATTCAAATTAAGGAAAAATGCATTTTCACAATGCATCTTTTCATGTAAAAAGTCTTTATTTTAAGACTATTTTGTTGCTTAAAAAGAATTAAGCAACTATTTTCATACAAAAAGGAGGGAGACAAAATGGATTCTGAAAAAGAAGTTCTATTAACTCAAGAAGGTTATGATAACCTAGAAAAAGAATTAGAATTTTTAACTACTGAGAAAAGAGCTGAAATAGCAGAAAGAATTAAAATAGCATTGGGATTTGGAGATTTATCAGAAAATTCAGAATATGATGAAGCAAAAAATGCTCAAGCCGCAAATGAAACAAAAATTGCTGAGTTAGAGAATAAACTTAGATACGCTAAAATCATAGACGAATCTGAGATAGATACCAAAACAGTACAAGTAGGAAATACCGTTAAGGTTTTAGATATGGAATTCAATGAAGAAGAATCTTATACAATAGTTGGTTCAACAGAAGTTGATTTAGCACAAAATAAGATTTCAAATGAATCTCCAATTGGAGCAGCTCTTATGGGAGCAAAAAAAGGTCAAGTAGTAGAAGCACAAGCACCAGCAGGTGTTATCAAATATAAAATAATCTCAATTACGAAGTAGAAAGAAATGGTAGATGTAATGAAAAATTTACTTATACAAAAACTAGAAGCGAATGATAAATTCAAGCAATTAGTAGATGAAATTGAGATGAAAAAAACCCCGATAACTATATCGGGGTTAGAATTCGTGGGAAAGTCTCATATTCTTTCTTCAATTTCAGATACTATAAAAAAGCCTATTTGTATTGTGACATATAACGAGTTACAAGCAAAACAATTAGTAAAGGACCTAAAGTTTTTTGAAAGAAAAGTAGAATACTTTGGAAAAAGAGAAATTGCTTCTTATGACTATATTTCAGAAAGCAAAGATTTGCCTTATGCAAGAATTGATGTGCTAAATAAAATACAGAATAAAGAAGTAGAAATTATTGTTACTACAATTGAAGCAATTATGCAACCAATGCTTCCAAAAAAACTACTATATAAAAATACATTAAAATTCACAGTAGGAAGTTTATTCGAATGTAGTGGATTCAAAGGAAAGAAAACTTTAAATAATTTAAAACAATTACTTCTTTTATTAGGATATGAAAGAAGTGATATGGTCGAAAATAAGGGGCAATTTAGTATAAGAGGCGGAATTGTAGACATTGGACTTTCAGAAAAAAATGGAGTTAGAATTGAATTTTGGGGAGATGAAGTAGATTCCATCCGATATTTTAATATTAACTCACAAAGAACAACAGAAATGACCAATAGTGTAAAAATCTTTCCAGCTCATGAATATCTCTTAGAATATGAAATAGAAGAGGATGTTTTACCAGAATACTCTTCCATAATAGAAAAAATTACAAAGAAAATAAGAGAAAATTATTTGCCTAAAAATAAGATAGGTATTGAATTTGAATCAAAAAACACAAGAAAGAACTTACTTCAAAGTGTAGAAGCAGATATAGAGGCAATACAAAATGGGGAATATATCAGCAAAATGGATAAATACTTTAACGAATTTTATTCTAAAAAGAGTAATTTTCTAGAGTATTTGCCATCCAATTGCTTGATGGCTGTGGATGAAAATGCCAAAATAAATCAAAGAATAGACAATATCATAATAGAAAATAATAACTTAATAAAATCTTTAATGGACAAGGAAAGATTTGTTCCAGAAGCAATAAAAAGTATAAGCGAATTTAATAAAGCAGATTGGAATTCACTTTATGAGGGTAAACAAGTAGTGTATTTAGATGAAAATAACAATAACGCTACGAATAATTTTGCATTTACATATAGGCAAATTAACTTTCATAAAGCGGAAACAGAATTATTAATCAAGGATATCAAAAAATGGCTTTCCGAAAATAAACAAGTGGTAATACTGGCAGGAAATAAAGAGAATGTTGACAAAGTAAAGCAATTATTACAAGAAAATGAAATAATTGCAGAGGGAACGAATAAAGACTTGAAGGGCATTACTTCTAGCAAAGATAGTAAACCTTTAGAAAAAAATAACATTTTAACGAATAAGGAAGGTCAACTAACTGAAAAAGAAAACATTAATTTAGAAGAAACAAAACCAAAGGTCTGTCCCAAAAACGACAACTTTGTCGTTTTTAGGCCTGTCCCTATAACGACAGGTGGTCTTTCTTCTGGATTTGAGTGCTATGATTTAGATTTAGTAGTTATTAGTATGGCAGAGGCTCTTGAGGGAGAGGTTAAAAAGAGAAGGACAAGTAGCACATTTAGGCAAGGAGAAAAAGTTGTTTTTGCAGATTTAAAACAAGGCGATTATGTGGTACACCGCACACAGGGAATTGGACAATTTGTTGGTGTGAGTACCATAGAAGCGGATGGTGTTACAAAAGATTACATTAAAATAAAGTATAAAAATGATGATATGCTTTATGTGCCAACAAGTAGTTTGGATAATGTTAGAAAATATATTGGTGGTGGAGATACTGCGCCAAGATTAAATAGACTTGGTAGTAAAGAGTGGAGTAACACCAAAACACGAGTAAAAAAGAACTTAAGAGAAGTAGCAAAAGATTTAATAGAGCTATACGCCAAAAGACAGAAAATAAAAGGCTTTGCTTTTTCAAAAGATTCTGACTGGCAAAGACAATTTGAAGATGAATTTCCATATCAAGAGACAGATGACCAATTAAGATGTATTGAAGAAGTAAAAAAAGATATGGAACTTCCTAGACCAATGGATAGACTTCTTTGTGGAGATGTTGGTTATGGAAAAACAGAAGTGGCAATAAGAGCAGCTTTTAAGGCAGTAATGGATCATAAACAGGTTGCTTATTTAGTGCCAACTACGGTACTTGCTAATCAACAATATGAAAGCTTTAAAAAGAGAATGGAAAACTTTGCAATTACTGTAGAATTATTAAATCGTTTTCGAACAAAAAAGGAGCAAGAAGAAGTAGTAAAAAAACTTAAACTTGGAGAAGTAGATGTGGTTATTGGAACCCATCGATTACTTAGCCAAGATGTAGAGTTTAGAGATTTAGGATTACTTATTATTGATGAGGAACATCGATTTGGGGTAAAAGATAAAGAAAAAATAAAGAAATTAAAAACCAGTGTAGATGTACTTACCATGACAGCAACGCCTATTCCAAGAACACTCCATATGTCAATATTAGGAGTACGTGACATGTCGGTAATTTATGAACCACCTCAAAACAGAAGACCAGTTCAAACGTATGTATTAGAATATGATGCAGAAGTAATAAAAGAGGCTATTACCAAAGAATTAGAGAGAAATGGTCAGGTATTCTATTTATACAATAATGTGGAAAACATAGAAAAAAAGGCGATGGATATTGCAAAATTAGTACCAGAAGCAAAAGTAGAATTTGCACATGGAAAAATGACTGGTAGAGAAATTGAAGACATCATGGAAAGATTCATTACAGGAGAAGTCAATGTTCTAGTTTGCACTACTATTTTGGAATCTGGAATCGACATACCAAATGCCAATACCATTATTGTAGAAAATGCAGATAGACTTGGACTCGCACAGTTATACCAAATACGTGGTAGAGTAGGAAGAAGCGATAGACAGGCTTATGCCTATGTTACGTATAAACGAGATAAGCTATTATCCGAAGTAGCAGATAAAAGATTAAAAGCAATACGTGAATTCACAGAATTTGGTTCAGGATTTAAAATTGCAATGAGAGACTTAGAAATAAGAGGAGCAGGAAGCTT
>CAMMEP010000074.1 GCA_946495905.1 uncultured Clostridium sp. | reverse complement strand
TATCATTAAAATTCCAACACAAGCACTAAATACCACTTCAGATACTTTATGCACTTTCGCCTCTATTCTACTAGATGCTACTAGAATAGAAAGAACTAGTGACAAGGTAAGAATTACAATACTAACTGCTCTATTATCTGTTATTCTATCCATCATTAGCCATATAATTGTATTTGCTGCAAAGGCTAATGTTGTAAAACCACTTGGCATAAATTTGTGGTTTAATCCTTTATGCTTATTAGTTCTTGCAATAGCAATTAGCGCAACGATTGCTATTACTACAATTACAATTGCTGCAAACGCAAGATGTATTGGAGATGTCGCTATGTTTTTTATGAAATTTAATCCTATATTACTTATTTTATCAAAGAACAAAAAGTAACCTACAATAACCGCATTAATTGCAGTTATAACTACACCACCTGCTGCTACATCTTTTGCAATTTTAGCTTTTGGATGGTAAACATCAACATATAAATCTACTACTGTTTCTATTGCCGTATTACACATTTCTGCAAATAATATTAAAATAATGGTAAACAGAAAACATAAAAATTCTGCTCTGCTTAAATCAAAAAATAGACTTACAATAACTACTAATACCGCAATTACTAGTTGTATTTTTACATTTCTTTGAGTTGTTGTAGCATAAATAATTCCATCGATGGCATTTTTCCAGGCATCTAAGAAGTTACTATTCGAAGTTTTTTTCGGATTATCTTTTTCTTGCTTTTCTATTTTTTTTAATTCTTCTTCACTTTCTTGTAACGTAGACTCTCTCTTAATTCCTAATTTGGATAATATTCCTTCTTCTTTTTCACGCATTACTTTTTTGTCTTCTTCTTCCATATGGTCATAGCCCATCAAATGATAAAATCCATGAACCGCCATGTATGCAAGCTCTCTTTCAAAACTATGTCCGTATTCTTCTGCTTGCTCATATACTCTTGGAATGGATATTACCACATCCCCAAGAATATCTCCTTGCATATTTACATCTGTATTTTTCGAATTTTCTTCAATAAAATTATCTAATTCTTCCTTTTCGAACATAGGAAATGAAAGTACATCAGTTGGTCTATCAATATTTCGGTATTGCTTATTTATTTTTTCTATTTCTTGTGGATCTGTTAAAGTAATACTTATATATAGATTTGTTTTGTCCAGCTTTTCTGCTTTAAAACACTCATCTATGACCTGCTTTATGGTACTTTCATATTTTTCATTTTTTTCTATGTTTTTATAAATTATTTCGCAATTTTCTTTCATAACTAATTCCTTTTATACCGCTTTTTTACTAATTCTTGCTTTTTTCTTCTTCTTTGCTCCCTTTGTGTAGTATCCCTCCGATGAATATGAATTACATAGATTTCTCATAACACCTAATTCTACTAATTTATTTTTATAGAATTGTATTATTTTATAATATTTATTCTCATTCAAACTTACTTTTTCTAAATCATTTCGAATAAATAAAATTTCTTTTTGTTTAATGTATTCTTCGTAGTTTTTATCTTTTAGTTCTTCTATTTTTTTATAGTTATCCCAGAATTTCTTAAATTCTTCTCTTTGAGAAGGTTTTTCCCAGTATATTTTTGTGCTTAATAATTTTGCATTATATTCTTCTATAATTGTTATTAAAAGAGAATATGCTTTTTCTTGTTTTCTTGCAACTTTCGTATCTACAATTAAGCTTCTTGCATCATTTAACAATTTTACATAGCATTGCTCTGCTACTACTAATGGTAAACTATGTGTAAATAACTTTCTGCTTAATCCTAATAAAATCATATTTTTCTCGATAATATCATTTTGATCTAATTTTCCAACTGTAAAACGATCAAAATTATCAAATTCATCTAAAATTTCTTTGTAAGCATCTTTCTTTTCTATTTCAAATTTAATTGGTAAAATATTAGAAATATATTCTTCTAATGTTCTAAATATTTTATTATATATCTCTTGCTTTTCTCCATCTAAGATATTATCTGCAAGTCTAATAGAATAATGTTTTAATAGTCCTTTATATAATATTTCTGCTTCTGAACAATAGAATTTTTTGTATCTTTCTATTACTTTTGGTTTATCATTTAAAACATTTTGATAATCTAATCCAATTAAATAGATTTGTTTTTTGTATTTATATTCTGTATAACCACTCTCTTTTAAATGAGTAATCATATAATATTGTGACAAAGCTTCTTTTTCAAACTCGCTTGCCGTATCATTTCTTACTTTTTTGTATATGGTATCCATTATATGTTTATCTATTGCTTCTAAATATAATGCATAGGTATCATCTAATTTCTTCGTTAGTACTTCTTTTTTCTCTTGTGTTTCTGCTTCGTTTAAAGCTTCATATGCTTTTAATACATTGTTTCTTTTCATCGAAATTATCATACCGTTTAATCCTATTTTTGTTGGTATTAATAATTTACTAATTGTGTTTGTAATCTTAGAGAAAAATGTTTTTTCTGAATTATAAATTCTTAAACTTCTTTCTTCCATGCAATCATTCCTTTCTCTTCATTCGTGTAATACTTATATTTGCTATTTAAAAAACTATTTTTTCTTCTACTCCAATGCTTTCTTCTACTTCATAGATAACCTCTACTTCTATTGAATCAGCTTCTGCTTTAACATTCACTTGTTTATTTACTATTTCTTTTCCTTCAATCTCTTCTTTTAATTCTTCTGCAGCTCGATCTATTCCAATTTGTTTTGCTTCTTCTACACTATGAATAACAACTACTTCTTCATACTCTTTATATGTATTTTCTACAATTTCAATTGGTAAATAGAAATCCGAAAATAGTTTTAATTTTTTATACGTTTCTATTGTATCATATTTTTCGAATTTTGGAACACTTTTCTGTAAATTTATTTGAAAATTATTTATCTTTACGGAATATTTTGTTTCCTGATTTCCAGTCTCTTGTTTTTGCACTTCTTTTAGAGCAACTTTTTGTGTACTAGTATACCAGACTTTTGCCTGTATTTCACCTTGCGCATGGACATATTGTGGATCCGTATATTTTCCCTCCATCTTTCCTTCAATAATAACATCACCTTTTGTTACAACATCCCCCTCCTTTACTAGGGGAGTACCATTTTGCGCACTTACTTTTGTAATAATAGCATCTTTATCTGACACAATATTACAATACTCCTCCTCGTCTACAATATCTGGTTTCTTATCCGCTTCCACAATCTCTATCACAGCATTTGTTCCTTTTATTGTTATTCCCACCCATGCTACATCATCTCTTTCTAACCTTATTTTATTTATTATCTCCTTTGTATCAATACCGCCTTTCAACTTTCCAATCGCCAATCCCTCTTGTTCTACTAATGCTAAGATTTCTTCTGTATTTATTGTCTCATTTCCTGTCACCTCAATATTCCATATAAATCGAGAAAGTGTTATAATACTTACTATTATTAAAATAAGGAAAAGGATAAAAACTTTTCTCTTCTTATACTTTTTTATGGTAAATGGTAGCCCTTTTTTACCTTCTATTTTCATTTTGCACTTTGTTTTCTTACAAATTTGCCTTAATTCTTTAAAATTACTTACCTCAACACTTGCATGTAGTGTAATAGAATCTTCACGTTTTAAATTCCACAAAAGTATTTGTTTCGTAGTGCAAATATTAATAAATCTTTCTATATAGTACCCTTCTATCTTGATATTCACATATCCAGATACATACTGTAATAGTTTATTTGAATTCAAGTTTTCTCCTCCTTTTTGTCGTTATAGGGACAGGCCAAAAAACGACAACTTTGTCGTTTTGGGGACAGTCCTATTTTTTCCACTCTTTTCCACATTGGGGACAGGCCTATTTCTCCACTTTTTTCTAAATTAGGGACAGGCTTTCTCTATTTTTCTTCTTCCACTTCTTCCTCTGTTGTACTCTCGAAATCTATGCTATCTATTTTTCCTGTTACCAATAAATCATCGGTTGTCATTTCTTCTAAATTTAGATTAAATCCGTTGATATTAATAATTCCTATATATGTATTTAAGCGCACAAAACAATCTTGATATTCCAATATTCCCCTATAATTTTCAATAAGTACCCTTTCAAATCCAACTATTGTAATTTTAGGATTATTTGTACTAAGTTCAACTGGTATTTCCAAAATTTCATCCAGCTTTCTCGCTTTTTTTCTCACTTTTTTCCTCCTCTCGTGCCAACATAGACAAACTTATTTATCTCTAACCTTATGTTTACTTTAGGACTAAATAAGCCCGTCCCCTTTAGTCCTTTTTTCCTCTTTACTTTTCAAATTCATCTAATGACTTAAATGCATAGCCCATATTTTTTATTTCCTTTATGCAATAATCCAAAATATTACTATTATCTTTAGACGTACTGTGCAAAAGTATTACTTCTCCATTATGCACATTATCTAATATTTTTTGCTTTCCATATTCTTCTCTTCCTTGTTTATCTTCATCCCAGTCATCGTACGCAAAAGACCACATAACTGTTGTATACCCCAATGTATTTGTATATGCAATTGTCCTCTCACTATACTCTCCCTTTGGTGGACGGATATATTTCATTTCATATCCAAATTTGTCATATAAAGCAGTATGTAGTTCCATTACATCTTCTTTTATCTCTTCATTTGTAGATTCTGGCATACATATATGATCTGCCGTATGATTTCCTAATTTCTTAATGTCTATTTTTTAGCGATTGATTAATCGCTTTTATCATTTATTTATATATACTTATTTCATCCTAATATTAGGATAATTTTGAAAAGTAAATTTTATCTTGATATTTTTTTCTTTATCAAATTCAATTTTTTCCATTAACTTTTCTAATATCATTTTATTTGGCTTTTCCATTTTTAAGAACTCGTTTGCAATTTGTTTTATTTCTTTAAAATTAATTTTTGGAGATTTTTGATTTTTTTCCTCTAATTCTTTCTCTATCTCTTTTATTTCTTTTAAAATTTTATTTCTCTCTTTTTGCTTTTTTTCATAGATAATTTTAAAATCTTCAATTTGTATAATTTTATTTATTTTATCTTGATATATTTCTTCAATTGTATTTTCTATATTTTTTAAAGTTTTTTGTAATTCTTTCAATTTTGTTTGTAATAAATTACTCTTACTTTTAGCTTCTTTTTC
>CAMMEP010000073.1 GCA_946495905.1 uncultured Clostridium sp. | reverse complement strand
GCAGAAGATGGCTCTGCGGACATTTTCTTTATATATTCTTCTAATCTTTGTTCTGAAACCGACAAATCCTTAAATGGATATTTTGTATTATAAAAAGCACTATATATCTTTGCATACTCATCATCTTTTTTTATTTTTAAGCAACTTTGTACTAATCCCTGTATAATGTTGTCATCAACATTACGAACAATATCTTTAATTTTTGTATCTTTTGGTGTAAAAACTTTCATATATAATTTTCTCCAATTACTTTTATTATTTTAATTATCATCATTATTTATTCTCTAATAATTTTTCATATTAAGATTATACTATAAAACTTTAAAAAAATCCATATTGGCATTGAAATACAAACAGCATATATTGTATTAGATATATTAGAAAAAAATTAGGAGGAATTTATGTTTGATTGCCATTATGATTTACTAACTTATATACTAATGAAGAAAAAGGAGAAAGATTTTCTAAAAAGTTATTGTAAAAAAGTATATCGAAAAGATAATATTACAGGAGGAATTTTTAATCTTTTCTATATGACGGAAAAGGAAATGAAAGAAGAGATAGGAATTGAAAAAGAAGAAATTAATGTTGTAGAGAATTTAAGAGAAGCAAAGGAATTTATTGAATCAAATCAACTTGTGGATAAAGAAATTAAATATATCTTTGGAATAGAAGGTCTAGATTACTTAGAAAAAATTGAAGACCTAGACCTCTTATATTCTTTAGGGTTAAGGTCTACTAACCCAGTTTGGAATAATCAAAATAAATTTGGTGGAGGAGCGAAAACAGATAATAAAGTAGGGTTAACAAAATTAGGAGTAAAGCTTATTGAAAAATTAGTTCAAAAGAGAATAGCTATTGATTTATCCCATGCAAATGTAAGTACTTTTTGGGATATTGTTCATCTATGCAAAGAAATGAAAAAAAGTGGAAAAGATCCTATTGTATTTGCTTCTCATTCAAATGCAAAAGCAATTTGTAATGTTCCTAGAAATCTAACAGATGAGCAGATATTTGCCATAAAAGAATTGGGTGGAGTAATAGGAGTAGTTTCTATAAAAAGATTTTGCATTGATACAAGAGATGTTTGCAATTCTAATATTAATTTCGAGCAAAAATATATAGATAATATTAATTATATAAAGAATTTATTAGGCGGAATAGATAATATAGCAGTTGCAACAGATGATATGAAGTATTATTATATAGAGCCAGAATATTATCAAAATGCTAATATATATTTACATAGTGAAGTGAAAGAAAAACTACAAAACACTCTAAGTAAAAATAATTATCAGAAAGAAGAAATAGAAAAGATTTTAGAGGAAAATTTTATAGAAAAAGTATGGAAAAGATTATGGAAAATGTAACATAAAATAAATAATTATACAATTATTTGCTAGATTTCTAAAAAAGTATGTGATATAATTTGCTTGTTAAAAATTTTATTGTATTGGAGAGAAGAGTATGTTAAAAGAAAAATTATTAGAAGATTTAAAAAATTGTATGAAAGAAAAAAATGTGGTTCGTAAAAATGTTATTCAGATGGTAAGAGCAGCAATCTTACAAGTAGAGAAAGATAAGCAAATTACGCTAGAAGACAATCAAATAATAGATATTATTGCAAAAGAATCCAAAAAAAGAAAAGATGCTTTAGTTGATTATGAGAAAAGTGGAAGAGAAGATTTAATTAATGAAATAAAAGAAGAAATAGAAATTTTAGCAGAATACTTACCAAAACAATTATCAGTAGAAGAAGTAGAAAACATAGTAAAAGAAGTAATAGCAGAAGTAGGCGCAACTTCCATGAAAGATATGGGAGCTGTTATGAAAGCTGCTAAAGAAAAAATAGGTGCTGCATCAGATGGAAGAACAATAAATGAAGCGGTAAAAAATCTATTGACAAATAAATAATTTTATAATAAAACTATATACAAAAAGGGAGTAGCTTATAAAAAAACTAATCAACAACACGGCTATTTAGCATGGTTAGTTAACCTGGTTTATGAAATAAAAATTAGGTAAGCAAGACTTTTTAAAAGTGTAAATTTATTAAATTAACTAAGCTGGGAGGTGTTTAATTAATTTATGAAGACATTTTAGAAAGTCTTTTTTTCGTTGCATTATTGTATAATTATTGAAAAAATGGAAGATACTAATTGGTAGCACAAATGGGGACAGGCACCAATTAGTAAAATCCAGACAAAAAAGCCTGTCCCCAATTAGGAAAAGGAGAGATTAAGTTGGAAAAAAATTGGTTTAACAAGGATGCAAGCAAGATAGAAGAAGAATTAAATACAAACGTAAAAGAAGGTCTTACTGCATCACAAGTGAAAGAAAAAAGACAAAAATATGGCTATAACGAACTAAAAGCAAAAAAGAAGAAAAGTTTATTTGTAAAATTCTTAGAACAATTTAAAGATTTTATGATTATTGTTTTAATAGTAGCAGCCATTGTATCTGGAATTGTAGGATACATGGAAGGAGAAGGAATTACCGATTCTATTATTATTTTAATTGTTGTTATTGTAAATGCTATTATTGGTGTGGTACAAGAGAATAAAGCAGAGAAGTCATTAGAGGCACTTCAAAAGCTAAGTTCGCATGTTGCGAAGGTAGTGCGTAATGGAAAAGTAGAAGTAGTGGCTTCAAGAGAATTAGTACCAGGAGATATTGTAGTTTTAGATACAGGCGATTATGTTCCAGCAGATTTAAGAATTATAGAAAGTGCTAATTTAAAATCACAAGAATCTTCTCTAACAGGAGAGTCTGTACCAGTAGATAAAAATGAAGAAATTATAGAAGATGAAAAAGTAGGAATTGGCGATAGAACTAATATGTTATTTTCTTCTTCTCTTATCACATATGGTAGAGGAAAAGGAATTGTAGTAGAAACTGGAATGAATACAGAAGTAGGAAAAATAGCTACTATCATAAACGATACAGAAGGAACAGCAACTCCACTACAAATTAAATTAAATAAACTAGGTAAAACGCTTGGTATTGCAGCTTTAGCAATATGTGTTGTGATTTTTATTATAGGAATTGCGTATGGAAAAGATATTATCGATATGTTTATGACAGCAGTAAGTTTGGCAGTTGCAGCAATTCCAGAAGGTTTGGCAGCGGTTTCTACTATCGTGCTAGCTATTGGTGTACAAAGAATGGTAAAGAAAAATGCTATTGTTAAAAAGCTACCAGCAGTAGAAACATTGGGAAGTGCTACCGTTATTTGTTCTGATAAAACAGGAACTCTAACACAAAATAAAATGACAGTACAAAAAGTATTTGTCAATGGAGAAATTGTAGAAGTTAAAGATATTATTGAGACAGAAGAAAATGCTAACAAACAAAGCGAAGAACTAGAAAAATTAATACAGGTAAGTATTTTGTGTAATGATACAAAAATAGGAGAAAATAATACACTAACAGGTGACCCTACAGAAACTGCTTTAATTGATTTAGGATTTAAAATTAATTTAGATGTTCATGAAATTGTAAAAACAAAGAGAGTAAAAGAAGTTCCTTTTGATTCAGATAGAAAATTAATGACTACGGTTAATAAAGTAGGAGATAAGTATATTGCCTTTACTAAAGGTGGAATAGATGAATTACTTGCAAGATGTAGCAGCTATGAAGTAAATGGCGAAATTAAAACAGATTTAGAGAATTATCGAACAGAAATAGACAAATATAATGTAGAGATGGCAAAAGATGCCTTAAGAGTGTTGGCAATGGCATATAAAGAATTAGACCATGAACCAACAGATGAAGAAATGAAAGACATAGAAAAAGATTTAATCTATGTTGGAATGGTTGGAATGATAGATCCACCAAGAGAAGAAGTAAAACATGCAGTTGAGAAATGTAAAACAGCAGGAATAAAAACTGTTATGATTACTGGTGACCATAAAATTACAGCAGTTGCTATTGCAAAATCCTTAGGAATATTAGAAAATGAGGACGAAGCAATTACTGGTAGCGAATTAGAAGAAATGTTAGATGAAGATTTAACAAAGAATATTAGAAAATATTCAGTTTATGCTAGAGTTTCACCAGAGCATAAAGTGCGTATTGTAAAAGCTTGGCAAGCAAATGGAGAAATTGTTGCTATGACAGGTGATGGAGTAAATGATGCTCCTGCACTAAAGACAGCAGATATTGGCTGTGCAATGGGAATTGTAGGTACAGATGTATCTAAAGAAGCAGCAGATGTTATATTAACAGATGATAATTTCGCAACAATTGTATCTTCAGTAGAAGAAGGTAGACGTATTTATGATAATATTTTAAAAGCAATTCAATTTTTACTTTCTAGCAATGTTGGCGAGATTGTGGCATTGTTCATTGCAATATTAATCACACCATGGATTAGCAGTACTTTTGGAATCGATGTGAATTTAATAGAAGTTTTACTTCCAATTCACATCTTGTGGATTAACCTTGTAACTGACTCACTTCCAGCTTTAGCATTAGCAGTAGACCCAGCAGAAGATGATGTAATGAAGAGAAAACCAAAAAAACAAAAAGGCATCTTTACAAAAGGAATGACATGGAGAGTTGTATATCAAGGTATTATGATAGGACTTCTTACACTTGCTGCCTTTATTATTGGCTTAGCAACACCAGACGACCAATTACCAACTATGGTAAGAATTGATAATAAAATATATAGTGCGGAAGAAGTAGAAAACTTAGACGAAGCACTTGCAAACGGAGCAGAAATAGTAGAAAAACAAGAAGTAAAAGTAGAAATAGGACAAACTATGGCATTTGTAGTACTTGCCTTTTCAGAACTTGTGCATGTGTTTAATATTAGAAACAACAAAAAATCTATTTTCAAAACACATCCATTTAACAATAAAATGTTACTTGGTGCCATCGGATTATCCGCAGCACTAATGCTTGTAATATTATTTGTACCAGCACTAAGACATCTATTTAGCATACCAGTTCTTCCAATGGGTAATGTACTTGAAATAATTGGATTAGTACTACTTCCACTTGTTATTGTTGAAATATTTAAATTATTAAAAATAAATACTTCAAAAGATGAATTAGCATAAAAATGGCGTTAAAGGGACAGGCCGAAAAAAAGAAAACCGCGCAGTTTTCTGCCTGTGCCCGTTCCCGGCACCCTTTCTACAGAGCGACAGAAAAAAAAAAAAAAAAAACACCATAAAAGAA
>CAMMEP010000072.1 GCA_946495905.1 uncultured Clostridium sp. | reverse complement strand
TACTGGCAATTCTTTAACTCTAGCAACGCACAAACTTCCACATGGCTCGTATATGGAAACATATCTACTGGCTGAATCTCCTTTACTTCATATTTTCCTTCAAGCATTTTCAAATCTCTTGCCATAGTTGCCGGATTACAGCTTACATATACAAATTTTCCAACCTCTAACTCCAATACTTTATTTATTGTAGTTTCATCTAATCCTCTCCTTGGTGGATCTACAATAATAACTGTTGGCTTAACTTGATGCTCATCTACTAATTCCTTGAATGCTTTTTCGACATCTCCCGCTATAAACTCAATATTATTAATATTATTAATCTTCGCATTTTCTTTAGCTGCTTCTATCGCTTCCTCCACAATTTCTATTCCATATACCTGTTTTACTTTATTAGATGCAAATATTCCAATTGTTCCAATTCCACAATATAAATCGCAAAGTATATCTTCTTTGTTTAATTCTGCAAATTCAATAGCCTTTTCGTATAACACCTCTGTTTGAACAGGATTTGTTTGATAAAAAGAATTTGGTGCTATTTTAAAAGTATAATCTCCCAATTTATCATAAATATATCCATCTCCATACAGTACTACATCTGTATCTCCTAATATTACATTTGTATTTTTATTATTTATATTTTTTATAATAGTTTTAACATCAGGAAATTTGCTTGTTATATTTTGTACTAATTCTGTTTCTTTACTAAATTTTTCTTCATTTGAAACTATAATGCACATCATTTCGTTCGTTTTAATTCCTATTTTTACTATAATATGCCTTATTGCTCCTTGTCTTGTAATTTCATTATATACTGTTATGTTATTTTCTTTTATAAATTCAAATATCTCTTTTGCCACTTCTTCTGCTTTCTCGTTTTGTATTAAGCAATTTACTACTGGAATAATTTCATGTGTTCTATTAGCAAAAACTCCCATTACGGGTATCCCATTCTTATCTTTTCCCACTGGATATTGCAATTTATTTCTATAATGAAAAGGATGCTTCATTCCAATTACACCATTGACTGTAACTTTACTCTCTAAAGCTCTATTTACTAAATTCTGCACCATATTTCTTTTTATTGCTAATGTTTCTTCATATTGAATATGCCTTAGGCTGCATCCTCCGCATCTTTTATAAGTATTACAATCTGCATCCACTCTATACTTAGACTTTTCTATTACCTCCAATAGCTTTCCAAAAGCAAAACTTTTATTCACTTTTACAATTAATATTTTACACTTTTCTCCTTTTATTGCCCCTGGAATAAAAATAGTAAAATCATTAATTTTTGCAATTCCCTCTCCTTCAAATCCATTATCTATTATTTCTACTTGATATTCTTTATTTTTTTCTATTGGAATTTTATTTCTTTCTTTTGAAAAGTTATTAGACTCTGCTTTACTCATTCAAATTTTTCCTTTCTTATTCTTGTTTTTTACAATTTATTATTGACATTGTTTTTTTTCTGTGCTAAAATATATTTTGTTATCACGAAATGCGGATGTGGCGGAACTGGCAGACGCGCTGGTCTTAGGAACCAGTGCCAACGGCGTGGAGGTTCGAGTCCTCTCATCCGCACCAAACTAAATAATATCAAAGCATTTATTTTTGCTTTGGTATTATTTTTTTATTGAATTTACTTAGTAAGACCAATTAATTTCATCTAATTGCTTTAAAAATTGTTTTCCCTTTTCAGGTTCCACCATTTTAATAAAACATGCCTTACCATATAAATGCTCTTTATAAAAAGCTTTATTACAGTTTATATGAGCTAAATGATTCGCTACCCCAAATTTCTTACAATAATATATTTCTTGTTGTAATTCTCTTTTATATTGTCTTGGTACAGTAACTTTTCCTGCATTTAAATTTAAGCCTGTTACTTCTTGTCTTTGACTTTTTTCCAAAATTCTCGTTTTCTTGTTATTTACAGAAAATTTTTCTTCTTGTATTATCTTTTTTACAATTGGTATCATATTTTTTATATATTTATTACCAGAAATCGTAATGTCATCTGCATATCTTGAATAATTTGCTCCATATGTCTTACATAATCCAGCCAATCTTTTATCTAGTCGAATACAACTTAAATTAGATAATTTTGGACTTGTAGGAGCTCCTTGCGGTAAAGCATTTTGATATGTGCATATCGTTGCAAATATATAAGACATCTCTTTACTATATCCTAGATTAGAAAATAAATAAAAAACTTTTTTCTTAGATACCGATGGAAAAAAATCTTTTAAATCCATATTTATTACACAATATTGATTTAGATGTTTTTTTGCATTCTTTACAATTGAAGTTTTATGTTCAAAACCTGTTGCATATTCTGAAGAAGATACTCTATCCAATATATGTGTTAAAATCCATTTTTGTATGTACTTTAAAGTAGAAATTGGTATGGATAATTCTCGATAACCGTCCTGATTTTTTCGGAACTTTTAAAGTTTTATATAAATGACGTTGATTAGCAAAAATAATGGATAATACTAAGTTTTTATCCATTCCTATTAATAAGCAAAAATGTTGCAAGTCAAAAATAACTGGCAAATTTTGATATAGCAACTTCTGCGCATATTCTACACATTTTTTTATCTGTGACTCCTCTATATTTTGTTTTTGCATTTCTTCTCTTAATCTATCAAGGTACTGTTCTTTTTCCATATTCTTCTTCCTTTTCTTATATAAAATCTATACCTATATTTGTTACCACTTTCTATAACGCTTCTTTGAACGCGCTCCTCGCTTAACGTTTACCCTTACTTGTATCACAAGAAAGAGTTTAAAGAAAACTTGCACACCATACTTATTTAAACTCTTTCTTGTGATACAAGTAAGAGTAAATAAAAGGACGTTGTTACTATGAATAGCAACTTGCCATTCGCCATCTAGCAAATATAGGTATAGTTTTTAACTTTATTAAAATTTTTTAGGAATATAAATATCAAATTCTTTTAGTCGTTGTTCTTCTGGCACAAGCTTATGTATTAAAATATTTCCATCTTCCACCTCAATAGATTTTTTGGATACTTCTTGTAGCATCTTTCTACCTTTTTCACTAATGGAAATTAAAAAATTTTCATAACAAATTAAACCTTCGGCAAACATTTCTTCTATTAGTTTGTCACCGACTTCTTCTTCTAAACCAATTTTTTCTAATATGGTTTGAATCCTATAATTTTCTTTTGCCTTATCTAAATATTGTAACACTAAAAGCTTTCTATATTCTTCCATTATTTTCCCTCATGATTTTCATAATTTTGTACATTTCTTTCTCTCTTTTGCTCCATCATTTTTAACCATCCTGGTTTGTCATCATCTTTACGATGAAATAGTGGAGTATTCTGTTCTGTGGTATACCAAAATATTCCTAATGTGTTATTAGGGGTATTGTTATAAAAAGACATTAATCCTTCTACTTTTCCCTTTCCTAATGTAAAATCAGACGGTATTCCTCTTTGTCTTGAAATTTGCTTAAATTTTTCTATTATTTCATCTGTTTCTTCATGAAAAGCTTTCTTTTTAACATTTTCACATACTATTTCCAACATTAATTTATTTTCTTTGGCATATTCTTTTACTTTCTCAATAAAATCTTCAATAGCATGAATTAGAACTACATATATCTTTTTTCCTTGAAACATTTCCTTGTATTTATCAAGATATTTCATTAAAGTAGAACCTGTTCCTATGCAATCATCAATAACAACAATATTTTGAATATACTTAAATGCTTCCTCATTAACACTTTCAAGGTCTTCTATTTTACATTTATCATTAATCTTATTAAGATAAATATACTCTAAAAAATATTCTAGTGAACTGTTTGCTCTACCATATTTATCTTTTAATACTGTATAAATAGTATATTCTGGATCAATATGATAATCTTCGACAAGTTGTTCCTGTAAATGGCTAAAATTAATATTGACATGTCTTTTACTATAAAAGTCAAAATTTTTTAGTAATTTAAAACAGACTTCTCGCTCTTCTTCTGTTGCAAATTCACACCAATCCTCAAAATGTGTTTTAAACCACTCTATTTCTTCTTCACTTGCTTGCCATTTTAAAAGACATTCATTCTTTATATCCTTCTCAGCCATTTTTTAAACCTCCATTTACATTTTACCATCTTTTTCCTATTATTTCAACTATTTTTAACGTTTTATGTTAAATTGCGTTGCAGTTCACGGTTATTTTGGTCGGAGCAATGTATGTTTTAATTTTATGTTGGAGTGCTTAAGGTGGGGACCGACAAGTTTACAAACTGTTAAGATGAACAAAAGTGAATTTTATACAGTTTGTACGCAGCCAAAGGGCCAAAACATAAAATTAAAACATACATTGCTCCGACATTTTAGAATAGGCTGTGAATTGTAACTATAATTCATGTTACTGCTCAATGTAGAATTAAATTTTATGTTGAGGTATTAAAAATTCATTTGTACTTTTCCAACAATATCCGTTACATTTTCTATATTATATTTTTTCATATACTCTTCAATTCCCTCTATCGTTTTAATACTAGTATATGGGTCCACAAAATTGCCTGCACCTATGGAAATAGTAGTAGCTCCTGCTAACATAAATTCTATCGCATCTTCTCCATTCATAATTCCGCCAAGTCCCATAATAGGAATTTTAACAGCTTGTGCAACTTGGTACACCATTCTTACTGCAACAGGTTTAATAGCTGGACCTGATAATCCACCAGTATTGTTGGCTAAGACTGGTTTTCTTGTATTAATATCAATCTTCATTCCTAGAAGTGTATTTATTAAAGAAACAGCATCTGCTCCTCCATCTTCTACTCCTTTTGCGATTTCAGCTATATTGGTTACATTTGGTGTTAATTTTACAATTAATGGTTTTTGTAAAACTTCTCTCACTGCAGAAGTAACTTTCCTTACTCCCTCATAAGTATTTCCAAATGCCATACATCCCTCTTTTACATTAGGACATGACAAATTAAGCTCTACTCCGTCAATATCTAAAGTATTTAATATTTTACACAATTCCACATATTCTTCAATTGAACTCCCACAAGCATTTACAATTATTTTGGTATCATATTTTCTTAAATTTGGTAAATCGTTTTGGGCAAAATATTCAACTCCCGGATTTTGGAGGCCTATACTATTTAACATTCCACTCGCGGTTTCACATACTCTTGGTGGTTTATTTCCACTCTTTGGTTTTAGTGAAGTTCCTTTTGTTATTACAGCTCCTAGCTTACCCAAGTCAAAGAAATCACTATATTCTCTCCCGTAGCCAAATGTTCCTGATGCAACTGTTACTGGATTTTTCATTTCTATCCCTGCAAAATTAACCTTTGTATTTATCATTTTCTTTCCTCCATTTTTTTCGGATTATATTTCCTTATTCTATTTTTCATAAATCATTTTTACTTTATTA
>CAMMEP010000071.1 GCA_946495905.1 uncultured Clostridium sp. | reverse complement strand
TATAATATATATTATTAATGGAGGAAAAAAATGAATACAAAATATATAAAAGACTTAGAATATGATAAAGTAATTAATACATTAAGTACTTATTGTAAAACTTATATTGGAAAAGACAAAGTATCTAACTTATCGCCAGAATTTTTTAAAGATAAAGTAATTCATTCCTTAGAGCTTACCTCTGAGGCTATTAGTTTAAGAAATAGAAAATCTAATATTCCTCTTTCGGATATTCCAGATATATCTATAAGCCTAAAAATTTTAAAAAATAATGGAGTCTTATCAATTACCGCTCTATTAAACATGGCTCGATTTTTAAAAATTTCAAGAGAAGTAAAAGAATATTTTTTCTCTTCTGATGATATTGATTTATCTTCTTATCCTAAACTATATGATTTATTTGATTTACTGTATACAAATAAATCCATAGAAGATAAAATCTTTTCTATTATTCTTGATGAAAATACTATTGCTGATAATGCTTCATCAAAATTAAATAGTATTCGAAGAGAAAGTAAAAAATTAGAACAAGAAGTTAGAGATAAATTAAATTCTTTTATCCATTCTTCTACGTATTCGAAATATATTATGGAGCCTATTATTACAATTCGTGAAAATAGATATGTTATTCCTATCAAAGAAGAATATAAGTCTCAAGTAAAAGGATTTATTCATGATGTGTCTAGTAGTGGTTCTACTGTGTTTATGGAACCTATCAGTATTTTCGAATTAAATAATAAAATTACGAATTTAAAAATAGAGGAAGAAATTGAAATTGAGAATATTTTAAGAATGCTTTCAAGCTATCTATATGAATATAAAAATTATTTTGAAGCTAACATTGATTTACTAGGAAATTTAGATTTAATTTTTGCAAAAGCTAGTTATTCTATTGCTATGGATGGGATTTTCCCTGCTATTAACGAAGAAAAGTACGTTAATTTAATTTCTGCTAGACATCCTTTAATTGAAAAAGATGTTGTAGTACCAATTGACATTTCTATTGGTAAAACCTACTCTTCTTTAGTAATTACTGGTCCTAATACCGGAGGAAAAACAGTTGCATTAAAAACAATAGGATTACTTCTTTTGATGGCATATTCTGGCATTTTCATTACTGCTAACGAAGGCAGCAGTATTTACGTTTTTGATACTATTTTTGTTGATATCGGCGATGAACAAAGTATTCAAGAAAATCTTAGTACTTTTTCTGCACATATATCTAATATTGTTAATATCATTAAGGAAATAACTCCACATAGTTTAGTTCTTTTAGATGAGCTTGGATCTGGAACCGACCCAATAGAAGGAGCTAATCTTGCTATTAGTATTCTTAAATACTTCTTTGATAATGGTTTGCTTGCTATCTCTACAACTCATTATCAAGAACTAAAAAATTATTGTTTAACAACCGAGGGATTTGAAAATGCAAGCTTTGAGTTTGATTTAGAAAATCTAAAACCTACTTATAAGCTATTAATTGGGATTCCTGGAAAAAGTAATGCTTTTGCAATTAGCAAAAAATTAGGATTAGAACAAACCATATTAGATTATGCTTCTTCTTTAATGAAAAAAGAGGATGTTGGTATTGAAGAATTAATGAAGAATATTTATGATAATAAGATAGCTATTGAAAAGGAAAGAGAAAAAATAGAAAAAAACTCCAACCAGATTGAAGCTCTTCGTAAAACATTGGAAAAGGAAAAAGAGCGTCAAAAAGAAAAACAAGATACCTTAATTGATGCTGCAAAACAAGAAGCAAGGCAAATTATTTTATCTGCTAAAGAAGAAGCAAATTCTGTTATTAAAGAACTAAATACTTTGGACAAGGGAGATATTGCTACTGCTAATAATTTGAGAAACAAATTAAATGAAGATTTAAAAGAAGTATCATCTACCTCTTCTCATTCTGGATTAAATTTGGAAGCTTTAAAAGAATTGAATAATAAATTCAGCTTAAAAAACAGTAGTCTAAGTAGTGATTCTAAAGGTAAAAAGAATACATCTAGTACAAACTCTACTATTAGTTTTGCAAAAGGAAATAATTTTAAATCACAAACCATTTCTAGTGAAATAAATGTAATAGGAATGAATGTAGACGAAGCTACCTTTGTAATTGATAAGTATTTAGATGATTGTGCTATTGCCAAACTATCTCCTATTAGAATCGTTCATGGAAAAGGTACAGGAAAACTTCGTGATGGAATCCATAAATATTTAAAGACTAATCCTCATGTGCAGTCTTTTAGACTTGGTACGTTTGGAGAAGGAGAAATGGGTGTAACAGTTGTGGAATTAAAATAATTGCGAGATATGGGTTCGTCCCTAATCTCGCATAATTTTTCCTATTATTCATTTACTACAAAATAACTTTTATATATTATATTTTAATAAATCAAGCAACATTTTTTGCAAATTAATTGCCTGTTCTTCATCTAATTCTTCATCTGTAATTTCATTATTTGAAATTATTCTAATCCCAATGCATGGCACATTAAATTGTTGACAAGCTGAATATACTCCTATACTTTCCATATCTTCACATAGGCTATCAAATTTACCACTTATCCAATTTATTCTGTCTACTTCTCTATTAAATGCATCTCCGCTTCCTAATGTACCTTGATATACCGAATTGGTAGAATTTTCTTTGAAAAATTTATAAACTTCATTTGTAAGATTTTTATCTGCATTTTTTACTTGTTTTGCTCTTTTATCTGGCTCCCATTCTAACGAATTTGATTTTTGACCTTTTCCTTTTTTAGGCATGGAATATGAATTAATATTAGCACATCTTTCTCCTACAATAATATCTCCCGTATGAATATTCTCTCTATGTGCTCCTGCAATTCCTTGATTGATTACAATATCTGGCTTAAAAGATAATATTCCAATTGTTGTAGCAATCGTTGCATTGATAGTACCAATTAATGTTTTTGAAACGATAATTTTTAGATTATTTATATTTCCAATAGAAAACTCATAACCAGTTATTGTTTTATTTTCGGTTCCTTGTAATTTTTTTATTAGATGCTCTACTTCTATATCCATTGCTCCTTGAATTAAAATGGTGCTGTATTTCATTTTTTATCTTATTCCTTTCTTTTTTTGTAAGATTCTTTATCTGTTGCTTTTATATATTTGCAACTAGTTCTAAACCATCTATTCCTACAATTTTTACGCTTTTTATTTCATTTTCTAGCTTTTCTTTTGTTTCTACCTTTACTACTAAATAATTTGTTGTATGTCCTTTAACATACCTTTTTCCTTCCTCTATGTGTGACTCTTCAAAAAGCACTTCTACTTCTTTTCCAATATATCCCTCATTATATTCTTTTTCATTTTTATCTGATAATGCAATTAATTTTCTACTTCTCTCTTCTTTCATCTTTCCATCTATTTGATTTGGCATTACAGCGGCTCTAGTACCTTTTCTTTGTGAATATTTAAAGACATGTGTTTTATAGAATTTAATACTCTCTAGAAATTGGTAAGTTGTATTAAATTCTTCCTCTGTTTCTCCTGGAAATCCTACAATAATATCGGTTGTAAGTGCTACCCTTGGGAATGCATTTCTTAATAATTTTACTCCATTTTCAAATTCTTTTGTAGTATATCTTCTATTCATTCTTTTTAAAGTTTCATCACACCCACTTTGAAGGGATAAATGAAAATGGTCACATATTTTTTCTAATTTTGCTAAGCGCTTAACAAATTCTTCTGTAATTAGGGTTGGTTCTAATGAGCCGAAGTCTTATTCTTTCAATTCCATCTATTTTATTTATGTCTTCCAATAAGTCAATTAATCTGTATTGGTTGCTTATATTATCACTAATTTTTTCTGTATTTGCTCTGATATTATCTGCTTCGTTCTCTCCCTGACCTAAATCTCTTTGCTTAAAATCTCTACCATAAGAAGCCAAGTGAATTCCTGTAATTACAACTTCTTTAATTCCTTCCTCTGCAATTTTCGTAATTTCACTTATAACACTTTCTGGATTTCTACTTCTTATATGTCCTCTAGCAAATGGAATTATACAATAAGAACAAAATCTGTCACATCCATCCTGTACTTTTATAACAGCTCTCGTCTTTTCTGTAAAAGTTACATCTCCAAAATCCACATATTCTTCACAATGCATTACATCTGTTACATTTGCTTGTTTTGGAGTTATCTGTTTTTCATTTTTCTTTAACATATCTTCCACAAAAGAAATAACATTTTTTTTCTCATTTGTTCCTAAAATCAAATCTATTTCTGGAATCTTTTCTAACTCTTTTTTTGCCACTTGCGCATAACAACCAACAGCAACAAGTATGGCTCCTGGGTTTAATTCTTTTACTCTTCTAAGCATTTGCCTTGATTTTCTATCTGCCATATTTGTTACTGTACAAGTATTTACTATATATACATCAGCAATTTCATCAAATTCTACTATATTATATCCACATTTTTTGAACTCTTGTATCATTCCATTTGTTTCATATTGGTTTACTTTACACCCTAATGTGCAAAATGCCACTGTTTTGTTCATATCATAATTCAATCCTTTCTAATTATCTGAATATATGTATACTTGATTTTCTTTAAATTAACACTCGTTTTAATTTTACCATATTTTTGTTAATTGTTCAAATTCATTCTTATATTGTTTTCATTATAACCTTGCATCAAAAAACAGTACAACCTTTAAGGTCATACTGTCTTTACTCATAAATTAATACATTCCACCCATTTGTCCTTCGTCATCATGATGTCCTCCGCAGTTGCATGCTGGCTCTTTTTTATCTGTAACTAAGCTTTCTGTTGTAAGAATCATAGATGCAATAGATACTGCATTTTGAATAGCACTTCTTGAAACTTTTGTTGGGTCTACAATTCCTGCTTTTTTCATATCTACATATCTATCATTTGCTGCATCATAACCTACTCCAACTTCACTTGTTTTTACTTTTTCTAAGATAACAGCTGGTTCTAATCCTGCATTAGCTGCAATTTGTCTTACAGGCTCTTCTAATGCTCTTAAGATAATCTTTCCACCTATTTTCTCATCTCCATGTAATTCTGCTACTGCTTTTTGTACATCTGGTATGATATTTACAAATGCTGTACCACCACCTGCAACAATACCTTCTTCTACTGCTGCTTTTGTAGCAGATAATGCATCTTCTATTCTTAATTTTCTATCTTTCATTTCTACTTCGGTAGCTGCACCAACACCAATTACTGCAACTCCTCCAGCTATTTTAGCAAGTCTTTCTTGTAAACTTTCTTTTTCGAATTCGCTCTTTTCTTCAGCAATTTGTGCTTTTATTTGATTTACTCTTGCTGAAATTTGTGCTTTATCTCCCATACCATCTACAATGATAGTATTTTCTTTTTGTACTTTTATTTGTCTTGCTCTACCTAATTGCTCAATTTGTGTATCTTTTAGTTCCATTCCTAAATCAGAAGAAATAACTTCTCCTCCTGTAAGAATTGCAATATCTTGTAACATATTTTTTCTCTTGTCACCATATCCTGGAGCTTTTACTGCTACTACGTTTAATACACCTCTTAATTTATTTAAAATTAATGTAGATAGTGCTTCTCCTTCTACATCGTCACAAATAATTACTAATTTTCCAGATTGTTGCATTAAACTTTCTAGTAATGGTAA
>CAMMEP010000070.1 GCA_946495905.1 uncultured Clostridium sp. | reverse complement strand
AAAAAAGAAAATAGAATAATTACATTGAAATATTAAAAATACTATTGACTTAAAGCAAACTTTAAGTGGTATAAGGTAATTGTGCGTTACCGAAAGCAAAGCTTTCGACGCACTATTGTAGCATTTTGCTTTGCAAATATGCACAGATCAAGGTAAACTAGCCTTATTATCTAGCAAAAATCTACGATTTTTCCTAGATAATAAAATAATTAAAAAAATGGAAAGGATGATGTAGAATGGAAAAACAAACAGCAGGTAGAGATAAGTTAGGAAAATTAGCTCCAAAATTTGCAGAATTAAATGATGATGTTTTATTTGGAGAAATTTGGTCAAGAGAGGATAAGTTAAATCTTAGAGATAGAAGTATGATTACAATTGCAGGACTATTTGGAAAAGGAATTGTAGAGGGACCTTTTGAATCTCATATTGCAATGGGAAAAGCACATGGAATTACAAAAACAGAAATAGTAGAGGTTATTACACAACTTGCATTTTATTGTGGATGGCCACTAGCTTGGAAGGCTTTTCCTATTGTTGATAAGATTTATGGAGAGGAAGAGTAGAGAAAAAATAATTACAATTTTGGCTGTGTCAAATTTGCTTTGAAACGCGGTTACATACACAGAGTATGCGCCCTTGCCTTTCAAATTAAATTTTCCTTGCCAAAATTTAATTCTTTTTCCTCTAATTAGACGAACAAAAAGTAATTGGAAGGAGAGAAAATCATGTACAATACATTAGTTATTTACTATAGTTTTACAGGTAACAGTAAAAAGGTAGCAGAATACGTGAAAAATAAATTAAATGCGGATATTTTAGAATTAGAGCCAGCTATTCCATTTTCAAGTGATTATGATGAAGTAGTAGATGAATGGCAAAATAATGACATTAAAAGAGATGTAGAGATAAAGAAGATTGACATAGATTTGTCTAAATATAACAAAGTGGTATTAATTACATGCACTTGGTGGTATGGAATAAGCCCTGTAATGAAAAAGTTTTTAAATTCTTAGAAAATAGATAAATTATTGTAAATCTCTGTCATTGTCTATAATTAAATTATATGATACATCTAATATATTTTCATTTTCATCTACTTTAATATACATATAAAAATTATTATTTTCCAATAATCCGTTTATATAGAAGCTATTTAATATCATTAAACTGCTTAAAATTTTTTCTTTACTTAATAGTGCTGGTATGTCAATCCATTCCGAGGTGTTTTCTGAAAAATCTTGAGGTTCGCCATTACATTCATTTGTTAGAAAAACATCAAAATCGTATATTCTGTCTGGATATTCAATTATCATGTTTCCTCTATACTTTAAATTGCTTACTGTTAAGCCTGTTTCTTCTTTCATTTCTCTAATGGCTGCTTGCTTTGGAGTTTCATTTTTTTCAATTTTACCACCAGGAATATCATAATATCCTGCTTTTTTATTATGTTCATTATATTTAATTGCTACTACTTTGTTATCTTCTACTAAGTAACATCTTACAGCTTTTCGTATTTCTTTTGAGATTTTATTAAATTCTCGTCTTATAGTATCGATTGCGCCTAATAATTCTGATTCTTTTTGTTTTGTAAAATTTTGTTTTGCGTAATCTATAATTTCTTTTATATTTCTAACATTGTTTTGAAATTTTTCCATCCATTTATGAATTGGAACAATCCAAATATGAAAATGTTTTGCTTTTTCTTCTTGAATTATCATTACTTCATTTGAAATATTTGTCTTTCTTATTATTTCAATAGTTTTATTTAGAATATCCATGATTTTATTTCTTTCCATGGAATTTAGTTCATTAATACTTTTTATATGTTTGTTTATTCCTAATACCATGAAACCTTCAATAGGAATTTCTGGATCAGCAGATACATTAATAAAACCATCATCATAAACATAACCACCAGGTGGTATTAATTTATGATTAGCTATATCACACCCCATACAGTCGAATGTTATTTCATTGCCAAAAATATCTATTACTTTATTCACTGCAATAACCTCCTTATAAATAATATATATCATAAATTTATAAGTTTTCATAGTATTTTTTTAGTATTTTTGAAGAAAGAACATGAAATTAAATAAGCTTAAACTTTTAGTTAATATAGTGATAACATATTGGCTATTCCGCATTACAAATTTATTTATAATAATGAACTGTTGCTAATTGCAATTCTTTATGTTAGTATAAAAGTGTAAGGGGTTAACCTGAAATAATAATAAGAGGAAAGGTTGAAAAATAAATAGAATTTAATTCTTTTTCAATCAGCTTTCTGCTTTTAGAAAGGAATGCTATTAAAAATGGAAAAAATAAAAAAGCAAGATTTACACTTGACTTTTCAACAAATAAAGAATGGAGATAGCGACAAAATAAACGTTTTATATAGTAAGTATAATAGACTAGTATATGGTATTGCCTTTTCTATATTAAAGAATAAAGAAGATAGCGAAGACATCATACAAATTGTATTTGCAAAAATATTTGAAATGGATAAAGAGAAACTACCAACAAATAATGAAACAAGTTGGCTATATTCTTTGACGAAGAATGAGACTCTTAATTATTTAAGAAAACAGAAAGAAGACGTTAGCTTAGACGATATTTATTATATAGCAGAGGAAGACGAAGAATTAAATAAAATAATAGAAAAGGATAAGTATAATAGAATTATTTCTAAATTAAACGAGCAAGAAAGAGAAATCGTTTCACTAAAAATACTTTCTAATATGTCTTTTAAAGAAATAGCTTTATTATTAGAAATGCCAATTGGAACAGTTCAATGGAAATATTATACTGCTTTACATACATTAAAACTACTATTAGGTAATATTTCTATGGTTATTCTTGGAATATTATTATATATTACAAATACATCAAGTAGACATTTGAAAGAGGAAAACTTAGACAGCGAAATAAGCACAGAGAATGAAAGCAATGAGAAAGACCAAACAGAAAATCAAGCAAGTTCAAGTATAGAAAGTAATATAGATTCTTCTGATTCAACTGATAATACAATAATGCAAAATGAAATAATAGAAATACAAGAACCAGATGGAACGAATTATGAAAATACAAATATTAATATTGGAATATTAAGTTTTACGGGAATATTTTTATTCTTTAGCATTCTTTTTACAATAATTTTTATAAAACACCAACAAAATGCACATAAAAATGTGTCTAAATAATAGAAAGGAAAAAGGTGGTAAAAATGAAAAAGGGAATAAAAGTATTACTTATTATATTAGGAGTAATTATAATTCTAGGATTAATATTTTTTGCAGTGGATTATAATAGAGTTCAAGAAGAAGAAAAGCCGTTATTTTGTATTCAACATCCTGCAGGAATTATTATGGATGGTGGAACAGTAGAATATTTTGGACTTGGATATAAAGTAATTGATTTTAATAGGGTAAATGGATATGATGAAATGAAAATTGGCTCTTGGCTTATGAAATATGAAGATTTCGAGAAGGAATATAATAATTATATAGATGACACTAATATAACCATAAAGGGTTATATTAATCTACCTAACATTACAATAGAAGGTGAAGATGCATTAATATTAAAACAAATTTTAAGTGATTTTGTATATGATGGAGAATTGTGTAATGGAATTTATAGTTACGAAATTATAATAAATGACGAAGAACATTATATGGTTAAGCGAGATTGCAAAGCAATTGAAAAAGGAGATAAACAAGCAGATATAACAGAAGAACAATTAAACTCTATTGAAGAAATTATAGAGAAAAATATAGATGAACAAAAATTATTAGAGGAGATACCACAAGAATATTCAATGGAGCAAGCAATAAAAGATGGTTGTGTAGTAATATCATATAATGCAGTATTCAATAAAGGTAAATTAGATTCTTTTATTGCAAATACAAGTGCAAATAACGAAAATAGACAATCCGATTTTATGAGAATTGTTCAATATACAACTGAAGGTGATGCAATTATTACAGATTTAGAATATAGGGAAAACTTGGGATATATGTTAACCTATGACAATACTAGAGATGCATTTGGAGCAGATACAAAAGTAACAACTTATAACGATATTCCTGCTGAAATCTACTCAATAGATTTAGTAGAAGATGAAAACTTAATTAATATAGAATTAACTTTACAAGGTATAATAGACTATGATTCAGAAAGTAAAAAAGAATATAATCCAATGACTGTTGCAAGTTATCCAAAAGAGATAGAAACTTATGATACGGCACCATCCTTTATAGGAGAAGTTACAGAAGTAAACGGAAAAACACTTCTTGTAAATTCAGAAGATAAGAATATAGGAGATGCTGTTTGGGTTGGCGTAGAAGATACTTCGCAGTATGCAGTAGGAGATAGAATAGAAGTATTCTATACAGGAATTGTATTAGAAAGCTATCCTTGTCAAATTTATGAGATTGATGTGAGAAAAATAGAAGAATAAGTGTAAAAAGAGAAAATTATCGTAGCATAATTTTCTTTTTTGTGGTATGATAGAAAACATGAAAACGAACCAATTAGAAAAAATAAATAATTTAATAAAAAACGTAAAACAAATTGTAAAATCTATACCAATACGAATAAGAATAGTTGCTGTAATTCTATTAATTATTCTAATAGCTATCGTTATAACAATTTCCATTATTAGAGTAGAAGAAAGCAAACAAAAATATGAAATTTATGATGGAACAAATTTAGAAGAAGAAAAATATCTAGGATATAAGGAATTAATTGATGAATTACAAGCTAGCCATCCAAATTGGACATTTACTTTATTTTACACAAGGCTTGATTGGGAAGAAGTAATTGCAAATGAGGGACATTCTGATACTAGAACATCTCCTTTAAACTTAATTCCAGATTCATCGGAATATCCAGATGACTGGAAATGTGAGGTTTGTGGAGACAAAAGATATGATAATGGAACATGGCTATGTGCTTCTGATAAAGCAATAAGACATCAAATGAATCCAAGGAATATTTTAAATGAAGATAATATCTTTCAATTTTTAGAATTAAAATTCACGGAAGGAGCGCAAACAGTAGAGGGAATAAAGTCACTTACAGAAGGTTCTTTTTTGGAAGGTGACAGTATAGCTGAGGCATTAGTACAAGCTGGAAGAAATGTAAATGTGGATGCCTACTTTATTACTGCAAGATTAATACAAGAACAAGGAAGAAGCGGAACTACTTTATCGAGAGGATATGAATATAATGGAGTGATAGTATATAATCCATTTAATATTAATGCAACAGGGAACTCTAGTGAGGAAATTTTGCAAAATGCAGCAGGATACGCATATGAGCAAGGATGGGATTCTTTAGAAAAAGCTTTAATTGGTGGAGTGGATTTTGTAAGAAGCGGATATATTGATGTAGGACAAAACACCTTATATTTGCAAAAGTTTGATATTGTAAATCAAGATGGAACACTATATTCGCATCAATATATGCAAAATTTATTAGCGCCTGAATCAGAAGCAAGCAATATGAAATCAATATATGAAGCTTCTAGTACAGTAGATACAAATTTGAACTTTATTGTACCATTATATGAGAATATGCCAGAAGAAGTTTCAGAATAATAGGAGGGACAATGTCAATAATTAATGTAAAAAATTTAACCTTCCGATATGATGGAAGTCTAAAT
>CAMMEP010000069.1 GCA_946495905.1 uncultured Clostridium sp. | reverse complement strand
AAAAAATGGATTGGACAAAGGAACAAAAACAAGCAATTTATGAAAAAGGAAATAATATATTAGTTGCGGCAGCTGCACGGAAGTGGTAAAACAGCTGTACTTGTGGAGCGAATTATTAACAAAGTTATTAATGAAAATGTGGATATTGATAAAATATTAGTGGTTACTTTTACCAATGCAGCTGCAAGCGAAATGAGGGAGAGAGTTCTAGATGCTATTTATAAAAAATTAGATGAGAATCCAGATTCCGCGAATTTACAAAGGCAAATTACGTTACTGAATAAAGCTAGTATTTGTACAATTCATTCCTTTTGTTTAGATGTTATACGTAATAATTTTTACGAAATTGATACTTCTGCTAATTTTAGAATAGGGGATACGGCAGAAATTGAAATGCTAAAAAGCGATGTATTAGAAGAGCTTTTTGAGCAAAAGTATATGGAGGGGGACAAAGGTTTTATTAAATTACTTGAAACCTATACGGATTATCGAGGAGATGAGAAGCTTCAAGAAATTATTCTAAATATCTATAAATACATACAAAGTAATCCTTTCCCAGAAAAGTGGCTAGAGGAAAAAACAGAAGAGTTTAATATAGATACTGGTAGTGATTTTTCTAATACAACATGGGGAAAAATAATTTTATCTCATATTCAGGATGAGCTAACGAGTATGATTACACAGTTGGAAAAGATAAAAAAAGATACTTTAAAATTTGATGAATTAGATAAATATTCAAAAGTTTTACAAGAAGATATTAATAATTTAAAGAATATCAATTTAGAAAATTGGGATAAAGCCTACCAAAGTTTAAATGAAGTGATTTGGAGCAAATGGCCAGTAGATAGAAAAGTAACGTTAGATATAAAAAATGAAGCAAAGGAAATTCGAGATAAGGTAAAGAAGCAATTTGCAGGGATTGTATTGAAATATACTTCGGAAGAGGCAAATGAAGATATTAAATTTATGTATGATATTTTGCAAGAACTAAAAAAGTTAATTTTAGAGTTCTTTTTGGAATTTGCTGCAAAAAAGAAAGAAAAAAATATTATTGATTTTAATGATATAGAACATTTTGCTTTGAAAATATTATTAAAGGAAGATGGAAAACCATCTAACGTTGCTAATTTATATCAGCAACAGTTTGAAGAAATTTTAATTGATGAATACCAAGATAGTAACTTAGTGCAAGAAAAAATATTAACAAGCATTTCAAGAGGAAATAATATTTTTATGGTAGGAGATGTTAAGCAGAGTATTTACAAGTTTAGACAAGCTAGACCAGAGCTTTTTTTGGACAAATATGCTACCTATACACTTAAAAGTGAACAAAATGTGGAAAATCCAGGTTTAAAAATCCAGTTATTTAAAAACTTTAGGAGTAGAAAAAATATATTAGATGTTACGAATTTAGTCTTCGAAAATATCATGAGTGAAAAACTAGGAAATGTGGAATATGACGAAAAGGAATATTTGAATCTGGGAGCAGATTATCCAGAACCAGAAAAAGGTATAGAGCATGCAGGGGTTGCGGAGTTACATATTATCGATTTAAAAGAGCAAGACGCAAACTATTCTTTAGAAGAAAACAGTGACACAGAAGAAGAGAATCAAGAGAGAATAGAAGATGCAGTTTTAGAGGCTAGGTTTGTGGCAAAACAAATACAAAAATTATTAAATAGCAATTATCAAGTATATGATAAAAAGCAAGGGTACAGAAAAATTAGGCCAAAAGATATATGTGTACTATTAAGAGCTACTTCTGTATTAGCACCTATTTATGAAAAAGAGATAGCAGAATTAAATTATCCAGTTTTTAGTGATAGCTCTAGTACTTACTTAGAGTCCATGGAAGTGGAAACAATTATGTCTTTACTAAGAGTAATAGACAATCCTTTGCAAGACATTCCATTGGTTACAGTTCTAAGATCTAACATATTTGGTTTTACCGATAATGATTTAATGCAAATTAGATTGGTGGATAGAAATTGTTTGTTTTATGAAGCAATGGAAAAAGCCAGAATTAGTGTAGATAATACACTAAGGCGCAAAATAGAGAGAGTAATAGAAAACTTAAAAAAATGGAAAGCAGAAGAAAAATATTTACCATTGGACGAGCTAATTTGGAAGCTATACTTAGATACTGGTTTTTATAACTATGTAAGTTTACTTCCTAATGGAAATTTAAGACAAGCAAACTTGAAAATGCTTTTTGAAAAGGCTAAACAATATGAAAAAGCAAGTTTTAAAGGATTATTTAACTTTATCAATTTCATGAATAAAGTAAAAACAAGTAGTGGAGACTTATCTTCTGCTAAGATTATAGGGGAAAAAGATGATGTTATTCGTATTATGAGTATCCATAAAAGTAAAGGGCTAGAATTTCCAGTAGTTATTTTAGCAAGTACAGGCAAAAAGTTTAATATGCAAGATTTAAATACTCCTATTCTACTCCATCAAGATATTGGATTTGGCATGCAACTTATTGATGCAGAAAAGAAAATTGAATATAGTACGTTAAGCAAAGACGCAATACGCATTAAGTCTAAAGAAGAAACTATTTCAGAAGAAATGAGAGTATTGTATGTTGCTTTAACAAGAGCAAAAGAAAAGCTAATAATAACGGGAATGAGTAGAGATTTAAATAAGGCAATGAAGGATAAAGAAAGCCAAATAGAAATGTATCAAAAAAGTGATATAATGCAAGTTTCCATTGATAATTATGATAAAATTAAAGAACCAGAACGAAAAATAAATAGAAATATTGTTGGAAAATATACCTCTTATTTAGATTGGCTAGAATTAGTATATGCCTATAATAAAGAGAATGGAATTAATAATATAATTGATTTACATACACATCAAAAATCAAGTCTTGTAAAGGAAATGCAAGAGGAAGAAAATGAAATTTTAGATATGGAAAAAGTAATTAAGCAAAAAGCAGAGCAGATAGAAGAAAAGGATGAAAAAGAAATACAGAACGAAAAGAAAATTAAGCAAGAGATACTAGATAAATTACAATGGAAATATAGTTATCTAGCATCTTCTAAAATACCAACCAAAACATCGGTAACAAAACTTAAGGAATTAGAAGCAGAAAATGACTTACTTGATATTGACGAGTTAATTGAAAATGCTAAAAATAGGGAAAAACAGCAAGGAAAATTAACAGCAAAGCCTAAATTTATGGAACAAGTACAAAATTTAACTGCTGCACAAAAAGGTACTTTAATGCATTACTGTGTACAAAAATTAGATGAGAAAAAGGATTATTCTCTAGATGATTTAAAAAATTTTGTGCAAGATTTGAAAGAACAAAATAAAATATCAGAATTAGAAGCAAATAATATTAATATTAACATGTTATACAAGTATACAAAATCAGAATTATGGCAAGAGTTAAAAGAAGCAAAAGAAATTCATAAAGAAGAACCGCTTTATATTAATATACCAGCTAATAAGATTTATGAGGAAGCAGAAGAAAAAGAAACCATTCTAGTGCAAGGAATTATTGATTTGTATTACATTAATAAAGAAGGAAAGCTAATATTGGTGGATTATAAAACCGATTATGTGCCAAATGGTGATGTAAGCAAATTGGAAGAAAAATATAAGGTACAGTTAGATTTATATCAAGAAGCTTTAGAACAAGCAACTGGAAAAAAAGTGGATAAGGCCATGATATGGGCGCTTAATGCATAAAAATGATAATGTAAATTTATTTGTAATAAGAATGTAATATAATTGTAAAGAAAATATAATATTACTGTAATAAAAATGTGATATAATCTAAATCATATATAAAATAAAAGGAGATGTGAAAGATGAAAAAGGGAATAAAAAAATTAACAATATTACTTTTAATCAATATGCTATTATGTATTTTTGTAAATAGTGTTGTAAATGCAGCTGAAATAGAATATACTTTAAATGCTGTGAAAATGAATGCAGATACACTTCAATTAGAGAATAATCAAGGGTATTTAGAAAATAAAATCACATTCATGAACGCAGAAAATGGAGAAGTTACTGTAGAATTAAGTTTAAATAATAAAAAAGAAGAATCTGAAGCAACTACATATGAAAACACAGAAATATTTATTCTTATACCAGAAGGATATTCGCAAGAAAAGCAACTGGAAATAGCGGGATATATAGAAACATTATCCAATAAAGTATTTGAAACAAATGAGAATACAAAAATAGGAATTATAGGTATTATGGGACCTAGAGATGATAGCTATGAGGATGAAGATGGAAATGTGATTTATGGCGAAAATCATGAATCTGATGTACCTGGTTCGGCAGATAATAGTGAGATAGTAGTAGAGTTAACTAATAATGTTTCAGAAATTACAAGTGGAATAGAAACAATGAATCCAAATGGATATAGTTATTATATAAATGTAGAATCTGCTTTGAATTTAGCTAGAAATAGCTTTTCCGAGAATGTAAATAAAATTATTATTTCATTATATGATAATGTGCCAAAAACAGCAAATGGTATAGAAAACAAAGTATCTACAGGAAGTTTTTCACCATATGATACAGTTGAAGAAGCTGTAATAGCAAAAAATGAAGAATTAGTTTCAGCAACTAAAGAAGCTATGTTAAATTTAAGAAATGATAATATAGATTTTATTTTATTACGACCAGATGATACAAGCTTTGACCAAACTTGGAGAAGTAGTGATACAGGAGAGATTGTCTTAGAATTTGATGGAAGTCCATATGTTCTAGATTTATATGGAACGATAGAAAATCCAACTTATGGAACGATGTATAGCTTAAATAATGATAGTCTAGAGACAATTGTAACAGAATATATATATTCAGATATTGTAGAAGAAATAGGAACTACAATGGAAGAGATAACAGTTAGAAATTATTTTTCACAAGATATACTAGACAATTTTGAAATTGAGTTTATAGACTCTACGAATTTGGATATAACGCATTTAGATACAGAAGGATATGTAATTTGGAATATTGGAACTCTCGAAACAGCAAACACTGCAACATTAGAATATACATTAAAAATAAAAAATATGAATAATGAAGAGTTAATAGATAAAGAAATTACCATTAGTGATAGAGTAGAATTATCCTATACAGATTATTTAGGAGAAGTAAAAGAAGCGGAAACAGAGAGTAGCCCAACTTTAGAATTAACTAGAAATAGTAGTGATACAAATAATGGAGGACAAAATAGTAACCAAGATGATGATACGACAGCACCAGGAGCAATCCCACAAACAGGAGAAACCATTTTTATAATTTCTATTATTGCTTTACTTACTTTAATAATAATAATTGGATTAATAAAATTAAAAAAAGTAAAAGATATTAAATAAAAAATATTGTAAAGCTAAAGAATACGCACTAGTCTTAAATTAGAAAAGTGCGTATTTTGTTTATACTAAAGATTCTTATATTATCAAGAAATAATAAAAAACAAGAGAAAATAGAAGAAAATAAAAGTTTAAAGTCGATTTTTGTCGAAAACTTATTATTGCAAAGTATACTTCTGTGTGATACAATGAGCATATTATATAAAGAAAGCGAGGTGAGAAAAATGGAGAGAGAATTTATGGAAAAAGTTTTAAATAAATTAGATGTACTAAGCTCAGATGTTAGTGGGATGAAATCAGATATTAATGATATGAAATCAGATATTAATGAGTTAAAGAATGACATGAATGGTCAGAAAGCTTTTTCAATTAGAGTTTTAGAAAACTTTGACAAAGTATTTGTAAAACTAGACGAACATGACAAGTTAATAAAAGCAAATACGCAAGAAATAGTAGGAATTAAAGATACTCTAAAAGCAAATGCAAAAGAGATGGCAGAAATTAAAGATACT
>CAMMEP010000068.1 GCA_946495905.1 uncultured Clostridium sp. | reverse complement strand
AACAGGTATGTCATTTAGAGTACCTACAGTTGATGTTTCAGTAGTTGATTTAACAGTTAACTTAGCTAAACCTGCAACATATGAAGAAATATGTAATGCAGTTAAAAAAGCATGTGAAAATGAAATGAAAGGTATAATGGATTATACAGATGAAGCAGTTGTATCATCTGACTTTATACATGACCCACATACATCTATATTTGATGCATCAGCTGGTATCGCATTAACAGATACATTTGTTAAATTAGTTGCATGGTATGATAATGAATGGGGTTATTCAAATAAGCTTGTTGATTTAGCTATGTATATTGCAAATAAATAAATTTTGTTTGGAATTAAAATAGAGGCTAGAATAATATTAAAAATATATTTCGAATATTATTCTAGCCTCTTATAGATAAAATAAGGAGAAAATTATGGAAAGAGAAGTAAAAATACATGGAGTATATAAACACTTTAAAGGTGACTATTATTTAGTAGAAGATATAGCTACTCATAGCGAGACAAAAGAAAAATATGTAATATATAGAAGGCTTTATGGAGATAATAGTTTATGGATAAGACCATATGAAATGTTTTTAGAAGAAGTAGACCATGAAAAATATCCAAATGTAGAACAAAAATATAGATTTGAATTACAAGACATACAAAGTGTGGCTGGTAATTTTAAAGCATAAAATAAAATGTTTAATAAAAGATAGAAAGATTATTGTATAAGATTCAGTAGATGTGTAGTATTTCTCAAATTTTTGTGTCGCTTGTTGTCGAAACCATCTAACCAGATTTAAAGAAAATCTATTTTCTTTAAATCTGCTAGGTTTCTTCAATCGCACTCGCCATTCTGGCTCGTTTGGTCGCTACGCACTCCTACAAAAATTTTCTAAATACTACACATCTACTGAATAAATATAATAAAGGTTAATAGGTATTTCCTTAAAAACCTAAATATATAAAAGATAAGGATGATGAAAAATGAATAAAAAGACAGTAAAAGATGTTGATGTAAAAGGAAAGAAAGTGCTAGTTAGATGTGATTTTAACGTACCATTAAAAGATGGTAAAATTACAGATAACACAAGAATTACAGCTGCACTTCCTACCATAAAATATTTAATGGATAATGGAGCAAAAGTTATTCTTTGCTCACACTTAGGAAGACCAAAGGGAGAAGTAAAAGAAGAATTTTCTTTAAAACCAGTCGCAGAGGAATTAACCGATTTATTAGATACAGATGTTAAATTTGCAGCAGATACAACAGGTGATAGTGCAAAATCAGTAACAGCATCATTAAATGATGGAGATGTAGCACTTCTTGAAAATGTTCGTTTTGACCCAAGAGAAGAAAAAAATGATGATACATTAGCAATGGAACTTGCAGATTTATCAGACGGAATATATGTAAATGATGCATTTGGAACAGCACATAGAGCACATAGCTCAACAGAAGGTGTAGCACATCATGTGGATGAAGCAGTTGCAGGATTTTTAATGGAAAAAGAAATTACTTTCTTAAATGGAACTTTGGAACATCCAGAAAAACCATTTGTCGCTGTACTTGGTGGAGCTAAAGTTTCAGACAAAATAGGTGTTATTGAAAATCTTTTAGACAAAGTAGATGAAATATTAATTGGTGGAGGTATGGCATATACTTTCTTAAAAGCAAAAGGATATAAAATTGGTGGATCTTTGTGCGAAAATGACAAAATAGAAGAAGCAAAAACAATTATGAACAAAGCAAAAGAAGCAGGTGTAAAAATAGTTCTTCCAAAAGATACAGTTGTAGCACCTGTACAAGAAGAAGTAGATGATACCTTAGATAAAAAATCAAAACAAAAAGCATTTTTTGATTTCTTAGAAAAATCACCAGATAAAGTTGTAGACTCTGATAAAATTCCAGAAGGATGGCAAGGTTGTGACATTGGACCACGTACATCAAGAGAATTTGCAGAAGAATTAAAAGATGCAAAAACTATTTTATGGAATGGTCCACTAGGAATATGCGAAATAAATAAATTTAGCAGAGGAACAGAAAATGCAGCAGAGTCAATAGCTGCTACAAAAGCAACTTCTATTGTTGGAGGAGGAGATTCTGTTGCAGCAATTAAAAAACTAGGATTAGAAGATAACTTTACTCATATTTCAACTGGAGGAGGAGCTTCACTTGAATTATTAGAAGGTAAAGAATTACCAGGACTAGTGTGCTTAACAGATAAAGAAGAGAAAATTGTAAAACAAGAAGCAAAAGCACAAACAAACGAAAAAGAGAATGGAATAGAAAAATAACAACAAGCAATTGGGGACAGACCCCAATTGCTTGTAAGACTAACATAAAAGGAAGGAGCTACTTGAAATGAGAAAAAAAGTAATTGCAGGAAATTGGAAAATGAATATGCTTCCAGATGAAGCAATAAGATTTATAAGTGATTTAGATCCACTAGTAAAAAATACAGAAAATGAAGTGGTATTATGTGTGCCATACACAGATTTATTTTATGCCTTACTTACTGCACAAAATACGAATATAAAAATAGGGGCACAAAATATGCATTGGGAAGAAAATGGTGCCTATACAGGAGAAGTTTCTGGAAAAATGCTAAAAGCAATCGGAGTAGAATATGTCATTCTTGGACATTCTGAAAGAAGACAGTATTTTGCAGAGACAGATGAAACCGTAAATAAAAAGCTAAAAGCGGCTTTTAATTATGGATTGAAGCCAATTGTATGTGTTGGTGAAACGTTAGAGCAAAGAGAAGAAGGAAAAGCAAAAGAAATAGTAACTACTCAAATAGAAAAAGATTTAGAAGGACTAACAGATGAGCAAGTAGCAAATACAATAATTGCTTATGAACCAATATGGGCAATAGGAACAGGAAAAACTGCAACATCAGAGGATGCCAATGAAATGACAAAGACAATTAGAGAAAAAATAGCAAATATCTATGGACAAAAGGTAGCAGATAGAGTTATAATACAATATGGCGGAAGTGTAAAATCTTCTAATGCCAAAGAGCTATTTTCTATGTCAGACATTGATGGAGGCCTTGTTGGAGGTGCCAGTCTAAAAGTAGAAGAGTTCTCAAAAATTGTAAATTATAATTAGAAAGGATCATGAATATGGACAAAAAAGTTACAATGCTAATGATATTAGATGGATTTGGAATTAATGAGCAAGAAGAAGCAAATGCAGTAAAACTTGCAAATACACCTAATATTGATAAACTAATGAAAACATGCCCTACAACTAGAATGTATACAAGTGGTTTAAATGTTGGACTACCAGATGGACAAATGGGAAACTCAGAAGTAGGACATACTAATATTGGCGCAGGAAGAATTGTATATCAAGAATTAACTAGAATTACAAAATCAATTGAGGAAGGCGATTTCTTTAGTATTCCAGAATTAGTAGAAGCAATTGAAAATTGCAAAAAACATAATTCTAAACTACACATACTAGGCTTATTATCTGATGGAGGAGTACACAGTCATATTCGTCATCTATTTGCAATTCTTGAACTTGCAAAAAGAAAAGATTTTGAAAACGTTTATGTTCATTGCTTTATGGATGGTAGAGACACACCACCTACTTCAGGAGAAAGCTATATTATGAAGCTAGAAGAAAAAATGAAGGAAAAAGGTGTAGGTAAAATTGCAAGTATCTCAGGTAGATTCTATGCAATGGATAGAGATAAAAGATGGAACAGAGTTCAAAAAGCATATGATGCTATTGTAAACGGAGAAGGAATAAAATGTGCTTCTGCAGTTGCAGCAATAGAAGGTTCTTATCAAAAAGAAGTATTTGATGAATTTGTAGAGCCAACTGTTATATGTCAAAATAATGAACCAATTGCTAAAATAGAAGAAAATGATTCAGTAGTATTCTTTAACTTTAGACCAGATAGAGCAAGAGAGATTACAAGAGCAATTGTAGATAAAGATTTTAATGAATTCGAAACAAAGAAAATGAATTTGGATTATGTATGTTTCACACAATATGATGAAACAATGCCAAATGTAAAAATAGCTTTCAAGCCAGAAACTTTAAAAAATACATTTGGTGAGTATATTAGCAAAAAAGGATTAACACAATTAAGAATTGCAGAAACAGAAAAATATGCACATGTTACATTTTTCTTTAATGGTGGAGAAGAAAAACAATATCCAGGAGAAGATAGAATATTAGTTCCTTCACCAAAGGTTGAAACCTATGATTTAAAACCTGAAATGAGTGCTTTAGAGGTTACAGACAAAGTAGTAGATGCAATAAACTCTAAAAAGTATGACTGCATTATATTAAATTATGCAAACCCAGACATGGTAGGACATACAGGAAGCTTAGAAGCAGCAATTAAAGCAATTGAAACAATAGATGGTTGTGTAGAAAGAGTAGTAGAAGCTATTAAAAACAATGGTGGAGTAATGCTTATTACAGCAGACCATGGAAATGCTGAGCAAATGATAGATTACAAAACCGGTGAACCACATACTGCTCATACAACAAATCCAGTCCCACTTATATTAGTAGGAAAAGAAGACGTAAAACTAAAAGAAGGAAAACTTGCAGATTTAGCACCAACTATGTTAGAATTGATGGGATTAGAAAAACCAGAAGAAATGACAGGCGAAAGTATTATAGTAGAATAGAGAAAATATTAGATAAAAAATAAACTTTAAGATAGATGTAAATAAGTACTAATTAGACTGGAGGAATATATGATAGAAAATTCAGAGATAAGAAATATTTACTCTGAATTACAGAAGCAATTATTCTATCTGATACCTGAAAAATGGGACAGAATATATTTATATGCTTCTGTAGAAGAGAAAATGAAAGGGTTAGAAACAGGAGAACTATTCTTTTACTATTTTCCAAAGGGAATTTTGAAAAAAAATCCCGTAAATGTCTATGAGATACCAAATAAATTTAGCTTAAATGAAGAAGAATATATAAAATTAGTTGAAAAATTATATATTAAGATAAAAGAATTAAGAAATTTATTTAAACAGCAGAATCATAGGCTATGGACAAGTGTTACAATAAGAATAGAAGGACTAAAGTTTGAAATAGAGTATAATTATGAAAATCTACTAGGAACTAAATTTTCTAGTGAGGATAGGCATATTATATGGAAGTATAATAATTTAAAACTTCCAGAAGAGGCCTTTACTAGAAAAGAGAAAAAAATAATAAAAGATTATATTAATGAAAATATATACTTTAAACCCGATATTGAAACCCATTCAGAAGCTATCTATAAAAATCCAGTTAAAAAGATACTTGCTTACAACAGAGAAAGAAAGGAAAATGAGTATATACAAGAAACCGAAATGCAAAAGATGGAAAAACAAGCAAAAAATAGGTTTGAAGAGCAAAGATATACTTATAAAATAAAAGGCAAAAAGAAGTTAAGAAATATTTATGAAAAAGAAAAGCAAAAACCTAAGACTTATATAGAACAAATTGAGGAGCAGAGGGAGAGGGTTAGGAGTCAGATTCTCAAACACATGTAAAATTCAAATATATTTGTTACTGTTCAGTGCGAATTTATAATACGTCTTAGTAGTATGTATATTTCTCAAATTTTCTTGTACCTTACTGGTCGCAACCATCTAACCACAATTTTTAAAAAATAAATTTTTTAAAATTGTGCTAGGTTGCTCCAACTCGCACTCGCCATTCTGGCTTCGTTTGGTCGCTGCGCGGTACTTTAAAAATTTTCTAAATATACATACTACTAAGAGCTAAATGTAAAATGAATTCTAGTCTAAACAGTAACAAATAATTGGCATAAAAATCATGTCTTGAAATCTTGACAAAATGTGCTATAATTGTATTCGCTAAAAGGATAATATAAAAATTAGTAAAATAATAAAACAATTTTTGTTTTATTTAAAATAAATTAAAAGAAAGGAAGAGGACAAAATGAAAGATTATTTAGGAATTGAAAGCGTAAGAGCTTTAGAAGTATTGGATTCAAGAGGAAATCCAACAGTACAAGTAGAAGTTGTTACAGAAGGAGGATTTTCAGGAGTAGCTATGGTTCCATCAGGAGCATCTACTGGAAGCTTTGAAGCAGTAGAATTACGTGATGGAGATAAAGATAGATATTTAGGAAAAGGTGTTCAAAAAGCAGT
>CAMMEP010000067.1 GCA_946495905.1 uncultured Clostridium sp. | reverse complement strand
ATTTGTAATAATTTGTCGTTTGGAATTACTACTAAAGTATCTACTTTTCCTTTTAAACTCTCTACTCCACGCTCTGCTTGTGATAAACGTTTCTTTCCTTCAAATGTAAATGGTTTTGTAACAACACCTATTGTTAAAATTCCCATTTCTTTTGCTGTTGCTGCAACAATTGGAGCTGCACCTGTTCCGGTTCCTCCACCCATTCCGGCAGTAACGAATACCATATCTGCTCCGCGTAATGCTTCTGCAATTTCAGATTTGCTTTCTTCTGCTGCTTGAGCACCTATATCTGGATTAGCACCAGCTCCTAATCCTCTTGTTATTTTTTCCCCTATTTGTATTTTTGATGCTGCTTTTGATAATAGTAATGCTTGGCGATCGGTATTTACTGTAATAAATTCAACACCTTTTATTCCAGAATCAACCATTCTGTTTACTGCATTATTTCCTGCGCCACCTATTCCTATTACTTTTATTGTAGCTGTTCCATCTAACATCACATTTTCATCAGTATTATTATTATCCATGAACATAAAGCTTGTCCTCCTCCATTTTAATTAAAATTAATAATATATTTTAAGAATAAAAAAATTCTTTAATTCTATCTAAAATAGTTAGAAAAATATTTTCTTTTGATTTCGAATCGATACTGCTTGATAGATTCTTAGCAAATGGTCTTGATGCAATGTATCTTACCAAAGAATATGCGGTTCTATATTCTGGTCTTACTGTACTTATTAATCTTCCTGTTGATATTTTTACAGGTATGTTTAAAATAATTTTTCCTGCTACATCACTTTTATTAATTGTTGTAATTCCCTGACCAGTAAGTATTACATTATTTATTCTTGGTTTAACTCCTTGTGCTGTAATATCTTTATTTACTAATGAGAATATTTCTTCTATTCTTGCTTCGATTATTTCAATTAATTCTGAACTTTTAATTACTTTTTTGTTCTCATCTTTGCAAGTGTTTAATAAAATTTCATTATCATTATCAATAAAAGATTTTAATGCTAAACCATATTGATGTTTTAGTCTATCTGCTTCTTCGGTAGAAATATTTAATACTAACGCTATATCATTTGTAATACTATCTCCACCAAGAGGAATCGTATTGGTATATGAAAAAGCTAATCCTTCAAATACACCAATTTCTGTATTTCCTGCGCCAATATCTAATAGCATAACATTATCATTAAGTTCATTTCCATCTAAAACTAAACTTCTTTCTGCTAATGCAATAGGAACCAATCCATCGATATCAATATCAGCTTTTCTAAAAATATTTGCTAATTGTTTCATATAATCCTTATTGGCTAATACAATTTGTGCTTTTATTGTAAAGCTTGAACTTAAACTCCCAACAGGATCTCCAACAACTTTTCCATTATCTAGTATAAACTCATCTGTAACAATATCTATTATTTGCATTCCTTCTGGAACATCAATATCTTTTACTAACGAAATTGCATTTGATACATCTTTTCCAGATATACCAGCATATTTATCTTTGGCTTCTTTTGTAATACTATTTTGTACAATGGTAACATACTTTCCAGGTATTGTTACATAGCTAGAATTTATTTCCATTTCTGTTTCAGATTCTGCTTCTTTTATTAATTTTGATACTGCAGTTACTATTTCATTTTCATCTACTATTTTACCTTTTTTTATACCATTACATTTGCAACTTGTTGTACATAGGACTTCTATTTGGTTAAAATTATTGACTTCTCCAATAACTAAGCTTACCTTTGAAGTTCCAATGTCCATTCCTACGATTATATCTCCGATAGCCAAGGCTCATTCCTCCAATTTTTTATGCTCTTATTTGCTCATAAGAATATTACATTTTAAAAAAAATGTCAATAGAATTTGTAATATTTTTGTAACATTTTTGTAATATTTCTGAAATATTATCTTGTAATGTTATTCTCCGTAAGTTTTTCTGTTTTTGTGTAAAAATTTTACTTTTATTTTCTATCTAATTTATTATTTTTCTATTGTTTTATTTTCTTCTTTTTTGTCGTTTTTCCTTCTATTTTCGCTCCATTTTTCTATATAATATCTTCTAATAATTGCTAAGTTATTAAACATTCTTCCTACAAATACAACGATTGCAGCCAAATAAATATCTACATTTAATTTTTGTCCTAAATAGGTTAATAAAATAGAAAGAATTGCATTTCCAAAAAATCCTGATACAAAAATTTTTAAATCAAATTTTTTATTTAAAGTAGATGCTATTCCACCAAATACAGAGTCTAATGCTGCAATGATAGCTATTGCTAAATAGCCTGAATATGTATACGAAATCATTGGCATATTAACTCCTATTAATGCTCCAATGACACATCCTAATATTATTGCAATTAAAATCATAAAGAAACCTCCTATTTATATTTTTTATTTTATTCACTTTCTACTTCTCTCATATAATTTATTTCAAATTCTCCATTGTATTTTGGTATTTCTACCCTGTTTTCTTGTATTGAACTTACATTATATCCTAATGTAGTATGACGATCAATAAATCCGCTTCCTTTTAAATTTAATATACTAGACATATATTCCTTATCGCCTATTGCCTTTACTACATAAGATGGGCCTTCTATTCTTTGTGAATTTACCAAAATATAAGTATAATCTGCCATGTCCACAATATCTGTGGTAGCTAATACTCTTTGCTCATTGATTGATATTGCTTCTGCTCCTGCATATCTAAGTTCATTTACTAAATCAATAAGATTTTCTGCAGTAATTTTATAATTTTCGTTATCTACTAAAGTTACTACAACACCTTCTCCATATACATCTGTTTTTCCTACTAATATATTGGATTCTGCAAGTTCTTCATCAATTAGTTCAGAACCAGCTTCATTATCTTGGATTGTTTTATTATACTCCGCTATTCTACTATTTACATCTTCTAATTGTGTACTTACTTCATCATATCTTGCTTTCCAGTCTACTAAAGCTTCTTGTAATTCAGATTCTCTCATAGTTTCAATTTCTGTTATATCTGTTTGCTCTACTGTTCTAAACTGCATCAATATAACACTTACTAAAACAATACATACAATAAAGATAACCACAGTAACAGCTGTTATATCCGCTCTAAATTTAAACTTTTTCACCTTTATCTCATTCCTTTCTCAAAGTTTCTATTTATTCCCTTTCTCATTTATCTTCTTTTAAATATTCATAACTAGTTACTCCTGTATATTTACTTATTGTAATATTATCTACTTTCGTTACCTGAGCAGTATTTCCGCCATCTCTAATTTGGTCTAAATAGGAACCAGCCCTTTCTAGTGCTCCATAAAGTAAATTTTGAGAACCAATAGCCTTTATTGTAAAAGGCGATCCTATTTTCTCTCCATTTATTTTTATGATATTTCCTTCACAAGTAATTGCTGTAGTATTTACTATTCTTTGTCCGTTGACTTCTATTGCCTCTGCACCAGCATTTTTTAGTTCATTTACAACTATTTGTATATCATCATAATGTATTATTTGCAATGACGCATTTAAATTCGTATTTGTTGTATCTGCATCTGCTAGTATTACTTCTACTCCTTCTCCTGTTACATCTGTATTTCCAAGTAACATATTATTTTCTTTTAATTCTTGCTCTTTTGCTTCTGCTTCTCCATCGTTTTGAGTGGCTTCTTGTCTAATTTTCTCTAATTCTTTTTGTGCATTTTCTAAATCTGCATAAGCATTATCATATCTTTCTTTCATTCTTAAAACTTCATCTCTTAGCTCATTATCTGCTAAAGACTGTGATACGGTTGAGTTTGCTGAATTCATTGTTTTTAATTGTATACATAGTGCCACAGTAAGTAAAAAACACATTATCCCCAATGTAATTGCAATCTGTTTCTTTTTCAAATTTCTCCTCAATCCTTTCTTATTAATGACTTTTTCTCTATCCCCTTAATCGCTTTAATTTTTTGTAATTACTTTTTGATACGTGTTATCTATTCAAATTAAACTTTTTCTCTAAAATATGGTCTTTCGGTATTTAAGTCCACATTTAAGTAAATAACACCTTCTTTATCTTTTTCAGATTCTAATAATTCATTAATCCACAAGATTTTTGTACTTAAATTAGTAGTATCTCCCAAATAAACTCGTTTCTTTTCTTTTTCAAGTATTAAAACATAGTTAGATTTATCTGAAATATCAATTTGTGTAATAAGACTATCTAACTTGCTTTCCATACTAGAAGCTGTATCCATAATTCTTAGTACATCTCCTAATTTTTCCAAATCTTCTGTATTTAATCGATTACCTTCTTGTATTTGTTCTTCTGCTGTACTATAACCTACTAATAAAGGATAATTCCCTTCTTTAGCTGTTATTTCTAGGATATAACCTTGATTATTAATATACACATAAGCATTTCCAAAGGTTAGCATATAAGTAGCTTCTCTTTCCGAAACCACAATTTCGATTCCATCTGGAATTTTTCTATTGATATCTACACTATCTATGTAAGCATTTTCTTTTATGTTATCTACTATATTGCTTGTCCTAAAATTAAATATATTTTGTCCTATACTTAATCCAGATAAACTGATAATTGTTTCTGAGGATATTTTAGCATTCCCAATAACACTAATGTTTTTTATATTAAAAATTGGAGATAGCATAGCATATACAATTCCTGTAATTATGATTCCGACTAGTGTTAACCATTTAATAATCTTTATTATTAGTTTTCTTCGTTTTTTAGAAAGTTGTTGCTTCTTTGTTAGTTTTTTAGTAGGTTTATTCTTCTTTTTTTCGTTTTTTCTATTTTTAATATCTTTTTTCGAATTTGTATTATGAGTTTCTTCTTCAGATTCATAATTTTGCATATATTTCGATTTAATAATAATATCTGGTTCTTCTAGCTGCTTTGTTCTTTCTTGTGGTTTTGTCTGTTTTTTAGCTTTTTGTTCTTTCTTTTTTACTTTAGTTTTTTGATTTCTTTTTGTTTTATTATCCTTTATCTTTTCTTCTGGTTCATCATCAATTCTTCTTAAGCCTATTACAATTTCTTCATCAAAGCTAAATTTTTCATCTTTTGTACCTTTTTTTGTACTATCCTTTTTGCTTTTCAGATTATTTTTATTTGTTTTAGTTCTTCCTTTCTTTTCCTTTGTCGCTTTTGGCATTTTCTCACCTTCTTTTACATGTATATTTGCTTTTTAATATATATTTGATGTTTAGTTTGTTTCTTCCTTCACTATCATATTTGCTCCTAAACTTCTTAATTTTTTGTCTAAGTTTTCATATCCTCTTAATATATATTCAATATTGGTAACTTCTGTTTTTCCTCTCGCAATTAATGCTGATGTTACCATAGCTGCTCCGCCTCTTAAATCTGTACTATTTACTTTTGCTCCATTTAATTTTCTTACGCCTTTTACAATTGCTGTTTTTCCTTCTATGGTTATTTTGGCTCCCATCTTTTTTAGTTCTGCCATATATTTATATCTATTTTCAAAGATATTTTCAATAATAACCGAAGTTCCTTTTGCAGTAGTAAGCATACTTGCAAAAACAGATTGCATATCGGTTGGGAAACCTGGATATGGCATTGTTTTTATATCCACTGCTTTTAATTTTTTAGGTGCTTCCAAATAAATACTACTCTTTTCTGTTTTTATTTTGCAACCAGTTTCTTCTAGTTTATCAAGCACTGGTATAATATGTTCTGGTACAACATTATTTAGTTTAGCTTTTCCACTAGTAGCAGCTACCATACAAAGCAAACTTCCCGCTTCTATTCTATCTGGCATAATATTATAACTAATATCTTTTAGCTTCTCTACTCCAGTTATCGTTATATTACTAGTTCCTGCTCCTTCTATTTTGGCACCCATTCGATTTAGACAGTTTGCTAAATCTATAATTTCTGGTTCCATTGCAGCATTCGTAATATTCGTTTTTCCTTCTGCATAAACAGAAGCTAAGATTATGTTTTCGGTTGCTCCTACACTTGGAAAATCTAAATGTATATTTGCCCCAATTATTTTATCACATTTACATATAATAAATCCAGCATTTTCCACAATATTTATTCCCAATTTTTCAAAACTTTTTAAATGAAGGTCAATTGGCCTTGCTCCAATATCACATCCTCC
>CAMMEP010000066.1 GCA_946495905.1 uncultured Clostridium sp. | reverse complement strand
AATTATAAAAGAAAGGATTTTAATAAAATGGAAATTGTAATATTTTTAACTTCAATTTATGCTTGTATTGAAACAGCTATCACTGGCTATTTAGAATATAAAGAAAATAATAATAAAGGTGTTGGAATATTTCTATATATTTTAGCAGTATTTTGTCTAATTGTTCCTAATTTTGTGGTGTAGGAAAAGGAGAAAGTCTATTCTTCTTTCTCCTCTTCTTTCTCTTCTTCCACTACTTTTTCAAAATCTATTTGTCTAGATAGTTTATCTGCTCGAATGACACGTATATTAATTTTATCTCCAATATGATACATTGTCTTTGTTTTTTCTCCAAGAAGTGTTTTTCTATCTTCATCATATATAAAATACTCATCTCCTAATTTATCAAATCGTATCATACCTTCTACCGTATTTTCTAACTCGACAAATACTCCAAAAGAAGTAATACTTGAAATAATTCCAGGATATTCCTCTCCAATATGACTTTCCATGTATTCTGCCATTTTGATATCTACACTTTCTCGTTCTACTTTTTGTGCTATTTTTTCTCTTTCTGAAGATTTTTCTGCATATTTGGTAGCTTGCTGTTTATACTTTTCTATTTCTTCCTCGGATAGATTATATCCCTCTTCCATGTATCTTGATATAATGCGATGGATAAATAAATCTGGGTACCTTCTAATAGGTGAAGTAAAATGGCAATAGTATTTACTTGCAATACCAAAATGTCCTTTATTTTCACTTTCATATCTTGCCACTTTTAAAGTTCTTAACACTAAATTAGAGATAACCATTTCTTCCGGTTTTCCTTTTATTTTTTCTAGCACATCTGCAAAAGCGGTTGGATGAACTTCTTCTTTATTGCATTTTACTCGATATCCTAAATTAAACAAAAACTTATTTAGCTCCGTTACTTTTTCCATATCTGGTGCTTCATGCACTCTATAAATAAAAGGAGCTTCTAACCAAAAGAATTTTTCTGCAACTGTTTCATTTGCAGTTAGCATAAATTGTTCAATTATTTCATTAGCAAATGTTAACTCATATTTTTTTATATCTATGGCTATTCCTTTTTCATTTAAAACGACTTTTGTTTCTGGAATATCTAGATTTAAACTTCCATCTTTTGCTCTTCTATTCTTTAGAATATGAGCTAATTCTTCCATTCGCTTAAAATGCTCTATATAATCAGCATATCTTTTTGTAATCTCTTTATCCGAATCGTCTAATATTTTTTGTACACTGGTATAACTCATTCTTTCTGTTACTTTGATTACACTTTTAAAAATATCGGAAGAAACAACTTGTCCTTTTGAATTAATTTCCATAACACACGAAATAGCAAATCTGTCTTTACCTGCATTTAAACTACATATTCCATTAGACAATTCTACTGGAAGCATTGGTATTACTCTATCTAGCATATAGACACTAGTTCCTCGTAAAATTGCTTCTTTATCTAAAAAAGAACCTTCTTTTACATAATGGCTAACATCTGCAATATGCACACCTAATTGATAATTACCATTTTCTAATTTTTCTACATTTACTGCATCATCTAAATCTTTAGCATCTTCTCCATCAATCGTAAAAATTTCTTGATCACGTAAATCTCTTCTATTTTTAATATTCTTTACATCTACTTCTTGATTTATTTTCTTTGCTTCTTTTAGAACAGGCTCTGGAAATTCATAAGGCAAATCATATTCTTTTATTAAAGACATCATATCAACACCTGCTTGGTCTATATAGCCAATTATCTCTATTATTTTTCCTTCTGCACTTTTGTCTTTTTTAGGAAGTTTTGTGATTTCCACCACTACTTTTTGATTATTTTTTGCCTTCATTGCATCTTTTTTTGAAATATAAATATCAGAACCAAGCTTTTTATCATCTGGAACGACAAATCCAAAATTTCTACTTTTTTGATAAGTTCCAACAATTGTATTTTTCTCTAAATCAAATATTTTATTTATTTTCTTATCAATTTTTTCTAATTTATTTTTATCTACTTTCTTACTCAAATAAAAACCTTCTTTCTAAAAAAGGAACATATATAATAAAGTTATATATGTTCCCAAATCTATTTCTATATAAGAAAAGTGGCTTCGCCCTATGTGCGTTTTGCTTCGCAAATACGCACGGTCCAAAGTAACTTAACCTTGTTAAATAGTAAAAATCGAACGATTTTTACTATTTAATAATAAAATACCTACATTACAAATAAGATGGAAAGTACTACTGCAAGTATTACAAATAAAACTCCTGAAATAATAGTAAGTCTTTTAAGTCTACCTTCTTTTGTTCTACCTTTATTGCTTTCATAAAAGTTATTTGCTGCTGCACCAGTAACAGTTTGTGAAGCTCCACTTGTATCTTTTGCTTGAACTGTTGCAAGTATAATCAACGCAATACAATCTATTACATATATAACTAATACTATATTTCTAATTATTTCTACCATTTTGACCTCCATTTAAGCTATCTATAGCCTATCCTTTATCATTCATTAATCTTCTATTTTCATAACATTGAATATTTTATCATATATTTCTATTCATTTCAAGTAGTTTACTTAAAATTATCAATTTTCTAGTTACTATTCACGTTTTTTTTCGTCGTAGCAATGTATATTTTAAATTTATGTTGGAGTGCTTAAGGTGGGGACCGACAAGTTTACAAACTGTTAAACGACACATATGTGGAGTTAATACAGTTTGTACGCAGTTGGGGGCCGGAAACATAAATTTTAAATATACATTGCTATGACATCTTAGAACAAGCTATAAATAGTAAATTCTTATAATACATCTTTCATATTTCTCATAAAGATAAAACTCTCTATTAAGTCCATAATTGCATAAATTAAGACAATTACTCCTAATGTTACAATTAGCGCACCCGGATAGAAGGTAACATATAGACCTCCAACAACCATTAATACTGCTAACGTTAGTACAACAGCCCATAATTTAGCATTAACGTCTTTTAATCGGAACGATAACGTAAATCTAGTAAAGCCACTATAAATAATCCATATTCCTATCATAATTCGAAATATGCTTTCAATAGTACTACTATAAACCATAGTCACTAAACCTATGATAATTGCAATTAGCCCCCAAGCAATATCATTTGTAAAAAAGGTAGAACTTCCTTTTGAAGCAAAATAGCTAATTACTTTTATAATTCCTATGACAATGAAAAATATTCCAAGGATGGTAGAAATAATTTTCATTGTTGTATCTGGATAAAATATCATGATTAGTCCTATAATTGCAAATATAATGGATGTTAGAATAGATGTCCAACCTGCTTTTTTCAAAAATTTTTCCATTGGTTCTCCTCCTATTTTAATATTTATTATTTCATAAAAATACCGTTTATATTCTATTTTTTATTCTTCTCTTAGGCTGTCGTTACATTCTTCTTTGTAGTAACTCTTTTATTAGAATTTGTCTTTTTTGGTATTTCCCTATTATTATTTATAATAATTTTAGGTGGCTCGCCATTTGCTACGGTTTCTTTTGTAATAATACATTTTTCTATTTTTGGATTTGATGGAATTTCGAACATGATGTCTCTCATTATTTCCTCTATGATAGAACGAAGTCCTCTAGCACCTGTTTTTCTTTCAATTGCCTTATCTACTATTAACCCTAATGCCTCTGGTTCAAACTCTAATTCTACATTATCCATTTTAAATAGCTTTTTATATTGTTTTACTAAAGCATTTTTTGGTTTTGTTACAATATCAATTAATGCATTTCTGTCTAATTCTTCTAAGGTAGCTATAATTGGTAAACGTCCTACAAACTCTGGAATTAGACCAAACTTTAATAAATCTTGTGGTAATAATTGTTCAAATACTTTGTATTTATCAATATCTTTATTACTATCTATTACAGCTCCAAATCCTATGGATTTCTTCCCAATTCTATCTTTTACTATCTTTTCAAGTCCTTCAAAAGCTCCACCACAAATAAATAATATATTAGAAGTGTCTATTTGAATAAACTCTTGATGAGGATGTTTTCTTCCTCCTTGTGGAGGTACAGAAGCAACTGTTCCTTCTACTATTTTTAATAGTGCTTGTTGAACACCCTCTCCACTTACATCTCTCGTGATGGATGGATTTTCTGATTTTCTAGAAATTTTATCAATTTCATCAATATAGATAATTCCTCTTTCTGCTTTTTCTACATCATAATCTGCAGCTTGAATTAATTTTAGAAGTATGTTTTCCACATCTTCCCCTACATAGCCTGCCTCTGTAAGAGTTGTGGCATCTGCAATTGCAAATGGTACTTTTAGTATTTTCGCAAGTGTTTGTGCTAGAAGTGTTTTACCACAACCAGTAGGTCCTAATAATAGTACATTACTTTTTTGAAGTTCTACATCATCTTTATCTTTTTCTTCTTTACTATTAATACGTTTATAATGATTATACACTGCAACTGATAATGTTTTTTTAGCTTCTTCTTGCCCAATTACATACGTATCTAGAACTTCTTTTATTTCAGCTGGATTTGGTAATTCTTCTTTATCTGCTAAAGTATATGTCATTTCAGCTTCTTCGTATAAATCATCTTCAACTATATTTGAACATACTTTTACACACTCACTACAAATATATACTCCAGGTCCAGCAATAATTCTATCTACTTCCTCTTGTGATTTTCCACAAAAAGAACATCTAATATTTTTTTGTTTATTGTTTGACATTTCTATTTCCTTTCTTTTTCACTTTTCTTATCTTTCCATTTCTTTTCAGTCCAAAACGAAGCAAACACATCTGTAATTTTGAAAAGAATTGTGTTTTGGCTAGGCACGCAAATTAAAAATTTATGAGGCGTGCTTTTTGCACGTTGATTAAATTTTTAATTTGCAGTAACAACGCCAAAACCAATTATCTTCAAAATTACTTTCTTTTGTCCATAATACCATCAATCAATCCATACTTCAAAGCTTCTTCTGCTGTCATCCAGTGATCTCTTTCAGTATCTCTTTCAATTGTTTCAATACTTTGGCCAGTCTTATCACTTAATAATTTATTTAATTTTTCTCTTGTTTTAATCATATGGTCTGCATGTATTTTTATTTCTGTTGTTTGTCCAGCAATACCATTTCCACCAATTAATGGTTGGTGAATTAATATTTCTGCATTTGGTGTTGCAAATCTTTTTCCTTTCTCACCATTAGCAAGTAATACTGCACCAAAGCTTGCAGCTAACCCAACACAAATTGTAGAAACTGGGCATTTGATATAATTCATTGTGTCTACAATTCCCATTCCATCAGTAATTGATCCTCCTGGGCTATTGATATATAAACTTATTTCTCTATCTGGGTCTTCTGACTCTAAGAATAACAATTGTGCTATTACTAAGCTTGCTGTTGTTGCATTTACATCTTCTCCTAAAAATATAATTCTATCTTTTAATAAACGAGAAAAAATATCATAAGATCTTTCTCCTTTTGCTGTTTGTTCTATAACATATGGAACTAAACTATTTCTTTCCATTAAAAATTCCTCCTTCATAAATAAATTCAAAAATCACAATGCTATTATATACATTTTCATTCCAAATTGTCAAATACTATATTATATAAAAGTATATTATATTAAAAAAAGTTAGCGGTAAAATATATTTTAATAAATCTACTTTTCCCCCTAACTTTTTCATTTTTTACTTTATTCTTTGCTTTACCATAATTGATTAGAAAAGAATTGATGTTTTGGCTAGGCAAACAAGTGAGAAAACCGGAGGCGTACTTGGTGTACGCTGAGGATTTTCGAAACGAAGTTTAACAACGCCAAAACTCAATTATTTTTTAATCACCTATTTCTTTTTTGCATTTTGTACAACAAAGTCTATTGCTTTTTCTGTTTTTAGATTTTCTTCTACATATTCTTTTAATTGTACATTTTCAAGAAGCTCTTCTTCTTTTCTTCCATATTGTTTTGCCATTTCTTTTACTTTATCTGCTACTTCTTCTGGAGTTGCTTCTATTTTTTCTGCTTTTACAATAGCTTCTAATACTAATCTAGATTTAACAGACTTTTCTGCTTGGTCTTTAAAATCCTTTTTAATATCTTCTTCTGTTTTACCCATTATTTGAAGATATTGATTTAGATTTAAGCCTTGGTAAGATAATCTTGTTTCCATATCTCTTACCATATTATCTATTTCCATTTCAATCATTCCATTTGGAATATCTATCTTTGTATTATCGCAAACTGTTTTTATAGCTTCTTCTTCAGTCTCGTATTTTGCTTTATTTGTATTTTCTGTATCTAATTTCTCTTTTATACTATTCTTTAATTC
>CAMMEP010000065.1 GCA_946495905.1 uncultured Clostridium sp. | reverse complement strand
TTTCTTTTTACCAAGTCTATCTTTTGTTTCAATTCTGTTTGTGTAGTTGTTATTATCATTTTACTTCTCCTTTTATTATTATTTATTAAAAACTTTTTCTAAAATTCTTTTATATCTTTGGGTTAATTCATTTTCTTGTATGTTTTCTAGTATTGCTTGATACATTTCTGTATAATACCATTTTTGTTCCGGATATGGCTTGTTAAAACAATTCCATATTTTTTCTCCTTTTTCGTCTATTAAATCATATAAAGTTTCTAAGTTGTTTATCTTGTCAACAGTTGCTACCATTTTTCCTTCAATACTTGCATTCTTTATTTTTTCTATTGCTTCTGTTTTTCTCTGCTTCCAGTCTAATGATTTATTTTCTGTAACTTCCTCTACTATTTTTCTTACTTCTTTTCCAAAATATTTTTCTATATCTTCTAGATTATATTTTGTATCCTCTGCTACATCATGTAATATTCCTGCTATTACAGTATCTTCGCTCATTCCTGCTCTTTGTAGAATCATTCCTACTGTAAAAGGATGAAATATCATAGCAACATTATCCGTTTTTCTTCTTTGTCCATCATGTGCTTTTGTTGCAAACAGTATTGCATTATCTAATTTTTCCATTTTTTCTTCCTTTCTAGCGCAATTGGAGATGCACTCCTTTTGTGCATTAAAAAATATATCTTTTAATAAATTTTCTAACTGTATGCCAATATTTTTCTGGATCAATCCACTGTGCTTCTGCATGTCCAGCATTTTTTATTACTAATTTTTCCTTTTTACATGTTGCTGCTTGATATAGTCTATCTAACATATAAAATGGTATAAAATTATCTTTGTCACCATGAATAAAAAGTATTGGTATTTTGGATTTTTTTATTTGTTTTATAATGGATGCTTTTTTTAGAGAATACCCTGCTCTTAAAATAGTAATAAAATTTACATTATATAAAGCTGGAAAAGCCGGCATTTTAAATAAATATTTTAATTCATGTGTAAACTCTTCCCATGCTGAAGTATAGCCACAATCTTCTATTACCATCCTTACATTACTTGGCAAATCTTCTCCACTTGTCATCATTACCGTTGCAGCCCCCATAGATATTCCATATAATATTATTTTTATCTCTCCATAAGTAGCTATAAGATAATCAATCCATAATTGGATATCATCTTTATCTAGCCATCCCATACCAATATATTTTCCTTCACTTTTTCCATGTGCTCGTAAATCCGGTATTAGTACATTGTATCCATAATTCAAAAATTGTTTTGCTGAATTTACCATAAAATTTGCAGAATCCGTATATCCATGTACAGCAATTATCCAAATTTTAGATTCCTTTTTATTCTTTACTTCATAGCTATGCAGATTTATCTTTTTGTTTTGAATATACACATCTTTTGCATTTTCATGAAGCCACTTTGCATTTTCTATTTTTCTTAATTCTTTTTCTTCATCAAATTCACTGTGAAATATTAATGACTTTGATGATTTCGGGTTTAATGCTAAATTGAATAAGAAGTTACCAGTAATAAAACCTGTAATAAGAATAAAGCACACTAAAATAATCAATAAAACTATCATTTTCTCTTTTTCCTAACTGCAATTTTCTTTTAGAAATTATATACTAAAATCCACATCTTTTCAATAAAAATGTGGATTTCTTTTCATTTTCCTTGATTTTTTGTATAAAATATTGTAAAATACATATCATGTATATAGTATTGCGTTGAAGATGGCAGCAATAATTAACGTATATCTGACTCATATGATAACTTAAAAAATGATATACTAAATTATTTGCTGGTGAATTAAAAGTTACTAACAGAGAAAAAAGGTCGCCGGCTGAAAGCCTTTTGTAGAAGAACATAATTCACAAACACATTGGAGCAATTTGTCTTATAAAGTGGAAAGGTTTAATAGATAATTGTTATATATAAGTAGCATCGTTTGTTTATTTCTAATTATCTAAGATTTTTCAAGCTGGGTGGCACCGCGGAATATATTTTCGTCCCTGCATTAGTTGCAAGGGCATTTTTTATGTCCTTAAAACGAATTTAAATTGGCAGCTTATGTTGTCAAACTACATCAAAATTTTTTCAATATACAATCGTATTATTTCAAAAATTTTGATTTGTTTTCCTAACAATCTACCAATTTAAATCCGTTTTACATTATTTTCAAATGGAAAGGATGATTGTATTATGAGTAGTTTTAGAACGCACACGTGTGGTGAGTTACGTTTAGCAGACGTAGAAAAAGAAGTTAAAATTTGCGGATTCGTAGAAACGATAAGAGACCTAGGAGGTTTAGTATTTCTAGATATTAGAGATATGTATGGAATTACCCAAGTCGTTACTTCTGGAAAGGAAGATATTGTTGATTTTTCTTCTAGAATCCCTATTCAATCTAGTGTATGTGTAGAAGGAACTGTTCGAAAAAGAGATCCAGAAACATACAACCCAGCTATTGAAACAGGTGAGGTAGAAGTCGTAATCAAAAAGATAAATGTTTTAGGAAAAAGAACCAAAATGCTTCCTTTTGAAGTAAATAAAGAACAAGAAGTACGTGAAGATTTAAGATTAAAATATCGATTTTTAGATTTACGTTCTTCTAAATTACAACAAAATTTAATATTGAGAGCAAAGGTTTTGCAATATTTGCGTTCTCAAATGATTGAACAAGGATTTTTAGAAGTACAAACACCAATCCTTACTAGTTCATCTCCAGAAGGAGCAAGAGATTATTTAGTACCAAGTAGATTACATCCAGGAAAATTTTATGCATTGCCACAAGCACCTCAACAATTTAAACAATTGCTTATGGTATCTGGAATTGATAAATACTTCCAAATAGCACCTTGTTTTAGAGATGAAGATGCTAGAGCAGATCGTGCTCCTGGTGAATTTTATCAATTAGATATGGAAATTTCCTACGCTTCCCAAGAAGATGTATTTAGTGTAATGGAACCTGTAATTTACAACACCTTTACTAAATATTCGGATAAGAAAGTAGCAGAATATCCATTTCCAAGAATTCCTTATAAAGAGGCAATGGTTAAATATGGTACCGATAAACCAGACTTGAGAAACCCATTATATATTGTTGATTTATCTGACTTTTTTAAAAAGTGTACCTTTAAGCCATTTATAGATAGAATAGTAAGAGCTATAAAAGTAAGTGGGCACATGTCCAAGGGATTCCATGAAAAAATGCTTTCTTTTGCAATGTCTATTGGTATGGGAGGTCTAGGATATTTAGAAGTACAGGATGATTTATCCTATAAAGGACCAATTGATAAATTTATCCCAGAAGATTTGAAAAAGGAATTATTAACCTTAGCAGATTTAGAAAAAGGAGATACCATTTTCTTTATCGCAGATAATGAAAAAAGAGCAACTGAACTTGCAGGGCAAATAAGAACTGAGCTTGGCAAGAGATTAAATTTGATTGATGAAAGTATGTTTAAATTCTGCTGGATTGTTGACTTTCCAATGTATGAATTAGATGAGCACGATAAACTTACTTTTTGCCATAATCCATTCTCCATGCCACAAGGTGGATTAGAAGCATTAAATTCTAAAGAACCACTAGATATCGTTGCCTATCAATATGATATTGTATGTAATGGAATTGAGCTTTCTTCTGGTGCGGTAAGAAATCATGATCCAGAAATTATGATAAAAGCATTTGAAATAGCTGGTTATACCAAAGAAGATATTGAAACAAGATTTTCAGCATTATTTAATGCATTTCAATTTGGCGCACCACCACATGCAGGAATTGCACCAGGTATCGATAGAATGCTTATGCTTTTAACAGAAAGTGAAACAATTCGTGATGTAATAGCATTTCCAATGAATAGTAAAGCAGAAGATTTACTAATGGGAGCACCAGGTAAAGTAACAAGGGAACAACTAAGAGACGTGCATATAAAGCTAGATGTCTGAGAACAAGCAGTTGGGGGCTGTCCCCAACTGCTTGTCTAATTTCCATAATAACTATCTATCAATATTTGCTTTAGTTCGCTTACAAGTGGTAGTCTTGGATTTGCTGTTGTACATTGGTCTTCAAATGCTCTATCTGCAAGCATGTCCACTTTTGCCATAAATTCTCCTTCGTCTATTCCCGCTTCTTTGAAACTTCTTTCTATTCCCAAATCTGCATTTAGTTTCTTTATTTCCTCTATTAATGAGTTTACTCCTTCTTCATTTGTATATGCAGGGAAGTACATTCTCCTTGATAAGTCAGCATATTTTTTGTCTGCTATAAAGTATTCGTATTTTGGGAATGATACAAATTTTGTTGGTTTACTGCTATTATATCTTATAACATATGGAAGAAGTATTGCGTTTATTCTACCATGTGCCATGTGGAATTCTGCCCCTATTTTGTGTGCTAGTGAGTGGTTAATTCCTAAAAATGCGTTTGTAAATGCCATTCCTGCTATTGTACTTGCATTATGCATATGTTCCCTTGCTTCTTTGTTATTTCCATTGTTATATGCTTCTCTTAAGTTCTTAAATACAAGTTCTACTGCTTTTTCTGCAAGTCCATCCGTGTAGTCTGATGCCATGTTTGATACATATGCTTCTATGGCGTGTGTTAATACGTCCATTCCTGTGTCTGCTGTAATTTTCTTTGGTAAGCTCATTACCAAGTCTGAGTCTACTATTGCTACATCTGGTGTTAATTCATAATCTGCAAGTGGATATTTTTTGTTTAATTTCTTATCAGTTAAAACTGCAAATGATGTAACTTCTGAACCTGTTCCTGATGTTGTAGGTATTGCTACAAATTTTGCCTTTTCTCCTAATTTTGGAAATTTATACGTACGTTTTCTAATATCCATGAATTTAAGTTTTAATCCCTCTACATCTGCATCTGGATGCTCATAGAATAGCCACATTCCTTTTGCTGCATCTATTGGGCTTCCTCCACCTACCGCAATAATAACATCTGGCTTAAATTCATTCATCATTTGAACTCCTCTATTTATGGTGTCAAATGATGGGTCTGATTCTACATCTGAGAATATTTCTGAATGTACATATTCATGTCTTTTTCTTAAATGATATAATATTTTATCTATATATCCTAATTCTACCATTGATTGGTCTGTTACGATAAATGCTCTTGTTATTTCTGGCATTTTTTCTAAGTAAGCGATTGAACCTGCTTCAAAATATATTTTTTCTGGGACTTTAAACCATTGCATATTAACCCTCCTATCGGCAACTCTTTTTATATTAATTAAGTTTACGCTTGATACATTTGCTGTTGTTGAATTTCCTCCAAATGTACCACAACCAAGTGTAAGTGATGGCATATTAGTATTGTATATATCACCAATTGCTCCATGTGTGGATGGGGAATTTACAATGATTCTTCCTGCTTTTACCGTTTCAGAAAATTTGAGAATGGTATCTTTATCTTCTGAATGAATTACAGCTGAGTGTCCAAGTCCGCCAAATTCAATTAATTTTTCTGCAAGGTCTATTCCTTCATCTGCATTTTCTACTACATAATAAGCTAAAACTGGACTTAATTTTTCCTTAGAAAATGGATATTCGATTCCTACTCCATTTTCTTTTAATACAAGCACTTTAGTTTCTTGTGGCACTTCTATTCCCGCTTCTCCTGCAATTTTATATGGACTTTGTCCAACAATTGCAGAATTTAAAGCACCATCTTTTTCTTTTACAAACATAGTATCTCTTAATCGATTGGTTTCTTCTTCAGATAAGAAATAACATCCTGCATCTCTCATCAATCTTTCGAATTCATCTTTTATTTCTCTATCTACAATAACGGACTGTTCTGATGCACAAATCATACCATTATCAAATGATTTTGACATTACTAAATCATTTACTGAAGTTCTAAGTTTTGCCGTCTTGTCGATATAGCATGGTACATTTCCAGGGCCAACGCCTAATGCTGGTTTACCACAGGAATATGCAGCTTTTACCATTCCAGTTCCACCTGTTGCTAAAATTAAATTTACATCTGGATGATGCATTAGCATATTTGTTGCAGTAACAGATGGCTCTTCTATCCATAAAATGCAATTTTCTGGTGCCCCAGCTGCCACTGCTGCATCTCTTAAAATTGTTGCTGCTTCTACACTACACTTTTGTGCAGATGGATGAAATCCAAATACAATTACATTTCTAGTTTTTGCTGCAATAATGGACTTAAACATCGTAGTAGAAGTTGGATTGGTAACTGGCGTAACACCTGCAATAATTCCAATAGGTTCTGCTATTTCCACATATCCTTCTTCTTCATTTTCTGAAATAACTCCTACTGTTTTATCATATTTAATACTATGATAAATATATTCAGTAGCAAACATATTCTTTGTAATTTTATCCTCGTATATTCCTCTTCCAGTCTCCTCTACTGCCATTTTAGCAAGTTCCATATGATGTTCTAATCCTGCCATAGACATAGCTTTTACTATTCTATCTACATCCTCTTGATTTAACTTTAAATACTCCTCTGATGCCTTTTTTGCTTTTTCTATTAGCTCATCTATCATCTCTTTTATTCTTGCTTGTTCTTCTTCACTAATCTCTCTTCCCATGTTTACCTCCTAATTGGGGACAGGCTTTTTTGTCCCGATTTTCCTAATTAGTGCCTGTCCCCAATTAGGAAAAAATCACAAAAGGGGACAGACTTAAAATTTTTTTGTAATTTTAATAATAATTTTCATCTTTTATCATATATAAATAATCCGCTAAAGTCAAGTAAATTTTATCGTCATTTTT
>CAMMEP010000064.1 GCA_946495905.1 uncultured Clostridium sp. | reverse complement strand
GGTATTGGCCATGTAAACATACCAGTTGGAACTAGACCTGAGCCATCACTAATGATAATTGAATTAGATGAATTTCCTTGTAGCCAAGCTGTACTTTCTTCACCTTCATAATAACCATTAGCTGCTTGAATAATTACTTGAATATCAGTATCAAGGTCATCTTCTCTTATCCTTAATTTATCCTTTAAGTATGCTCTTAATCTTTCGTATTTTTCGCCAATTAATTCTTCATTTGTAAATACTTTTCCTGTTGTTTTAGTATCTCCATTTTCTATTGTTTTGGATTCGTAATTATATTTATAATGTCCGTAATATTGAATCACTTTCTACAAGTATATAATGTGTTTCTTCTCTTTTAGTAGTAGTTTCTTTTCCATCCTTGTCTTTAGTAGTAGTTTCTATTATTACAGTATCTTTTTCATATTTAAAAGTACTTTCAAAATTACTTGCTACTTGAGTTAACAAATCTTTGTTAATATCCTTATTATCTGTCATATTATGAAATGCCATTATTGCGTAAAGATGAGACCATTCTATTAACTTATCATTTTCTCTGTTATCCACATCTAGTAAGTTATTTGTGGATTCAGTTCCAATATAATTATGGCAAGTGTTTAAATATTCTGATTTCTCTATACATAAATTTCTAATTTCTGCTTGCTCTGGTGGTAGGTCAGAACTATCTGTTTGAACTTCTTGTACAAAGATTGCATCTATAATCGTACAAATTGCAAAAAACAAAAGACCAATAATAAGTATAAAAGGTAGAAAAGGCTTAATAACTTTAAAAGCGACTTTTTTTATTTTATTTTTCGCTTTATTTTTAACTTTGTTCTTTATGCTCATTACTATCACCACCATATTTTTGGTTTTCTGCCTTGTCATTTGCTAATTTATTAACATATTCTGTGTTTTGAAAATTATTTTTTCTTTTTATATTATTTCTATGACTATAACTATCAAAATTTCCTTCAGCCATTTTTGCACCAATACCAAGATATGCAGTTGTTGCCTTAGCACCACCTTTAACGATATTTGTAGCGACAGATTTAGGACTGATTTTATTTCCATTGCTTAAATTATTTTTACTTTCTCCGTTTGACTTAGGAATACTAACTGTATTTTTTTCTTTTGAAATGACATCTCTAATAGGATTTACATTACCATTGTAATCTTTTTCTGCACTCAAATTCATAGTAGGATTTACTATTGCTTTTGCTCTTGATACAAGACCTTGTAAACCACTACCAGAATTGTTGCCATTTGTGTTGCCATTATTATTTTCTGTTGAAGGTGTTTTAAATTGTTCTTTTATAGCTGCTAAACCAAAACCAGCCATTGCTCCCATACCTATTACACGATTTGTCATTTGTTCATTATCAACACCTGCAATTCTTGAAGTTAAATTTTGTAAGCAATTTTGTAAAGCATCTGCTAAAGGTAATATCATCATTGCCCAAATTAAAGAAACTGCCCATCCTCCACCACTTGGAAGAAATGCAAGGTAGATAAGGAATAAAAAGCAGTATATAAATTGCATAAATATATTCATTATAATTTGCCCACCCCATACTGCAGCTGCTGTAACATTTTTATTTATTATCCATAAAGCTGCTGCTATTGGTGTGAAAATTGTAAATATAATAATTGTAAATTGTCTTACAATAAACTTTATATTTAACTTAACAAACAAATATATAAACATTGCTATTACTAATGCAGTTGTTATAGCATTTCCTGTTTTTATACTTGTGAGCATACTATCACCAAGAGATGCGTCTAATGTGCCAGTATTTGCAGCAGTTACAAGTAAATATACTAAACTATTATTTATATATAGCAAAAATTTAATAAATAATGGGGCAAGAGCTATTGCAACTCCACCAAAACATAATCTCATTAAACTTTCTTTAGCTTCATTTTTCTTTGCTGTATTAGTACCAGCATTCATAATTTTATATGACAGAATAAAAACAGCAATTAAAATTAAAGTTCCAGAAATTATTGCAAAAACTTTGTACCAATTCATTGTTTTATTCCACAATTCACTAGTAAAAGGGGATAAATTATCACTATTTTGTTTGTTATTGAAAATCAGTTCATCATAGTCTTTAAATCCTACATTTGCATCTTCTCCAGTTGTGAAATCAAAAACTGTTTGTGCAATACCACCGTATACATTCTGCAATTATTTTTTCAAAAAGGCTACCGATCTTCTTGCTTTACTTGTTCTTTGAAATCCACATCTTCTGCAAAACAAAACGGAGATAATAAAAAGATTAGAGTAATTACTATTACAAAACTTTTTATTACTTTTTTCAAATTATTGCCTCCTACTTTAAATAATAGGGCAGTAGGAAACACTATATTTTAGGTAAATACAAATTGTTCTTCATAAGGTGTTATTACAAATTTGATTGCAGTAACACTATTATTTAGACTTATAATGCATTGACCAGGACTAGCAGCAGTTAAGAAATTTTTTGTACCTTCAGATAAATTAAAAAATTCTACTACTGCATCCACACTACCAGGACTTTGCTTAAAGATATATCTTGTTGAACATATATTAATGATTGTTCTTCCGTTCATCACAGCCGTAAAAATTCATCAATAAATTGACTTCCGAATAAATAAAGGAACATTATATTTACGGCCTCTACGAGCCACATTCACTAAAAATTCAGCTGATTCCTGATATTTTAAAAATAACCATGCTTCATCACATACAATTATTTTCTTTTTTTCTCTATTTTTTAGTACATATTTTTGCCAAACCCATGTTAATATTACAAAACTAGAATATAACTTGGTAAATTCATCTTTTACTTCTGACATATCAAAACAAATTATATCTTCACTTGATAGAATTTTACTTTCACAATCAAACATACCGTAATGAATTGCCTTTCAAAAAAGGAACTAATATATTTGATAGTTCTTCACAATTACCTCTTTCTTTCAACTTTTTTTGAAAATCTGTAAGAGTTGGCATTTTTTTAGGTATCCTTCCTATAGCATATTTTCCATTGTCTAGTTTTCCACCTTTTTTTTCAAAAAGTGAATTTACATCACTTGTAATGCCTTTTTCTGCATATAATTGATTTACAATTACCTCAATTTCTGTGTTTTCAGTTCCTGTTAATGTCCTTCCATAATTCCTACAAATAGTTCCAAGTAATGCTCTTATCTCTGCAACTTTATCTAAAATATTTATAAATTGCTTATTTCCTTTTTTATCAGGTTCTATTTCAAAAGGATTTACTCCTGCTGACTTTCCTTGTTCAATTTTTATAACTTTTCCTCCAAGCATTCGAGTAAGGTTGGTATATTCTCCTTCAACATCAATAAAAAAAGCACCGCAACCTGTTGTTGCAATGTTTCTTGCAGTTAATGTTTTTAGAGCGACACTCTTTCCACCACCAGAAGTACCACATATAAATACATGAGGGTTGGGGAGAGTGGGAGGACCAATAAATGTATCTACATATACGGGTGCATTTGTGTACATATTTCTTCCAATAAAAATACCTCTATCATGTGAAAGATTAGGATTTGATATAGGAATAAGTGTAGCAATGCCGACCTGCGACCATATTTCTTTCGTAATTAGGAATAGGAACTTCTCCAGTAGGTAATATTGTTTTTAATCCTTCAACTTGCCTAAAAGTTAATGTTCTTATCATAGCCGTTTTTTTGTTTAATTCACTTTCTAATATCTTTGTCTTTTCATTTAAATCTTCTAAAGTTTCAGCATTTACTGATATGAATATTGTAGCAAAAAAGAGTTTATCTTGATTAGTTTGTATAAGCATTCGTAAATCTTCTAAATCTCCAATTTGTTTTTCTAATTCTGGAAGATGTAAGATATTTCCCTGTCGACTATATGTAGCATATTCAGATTGACTTTGAACTAATTTTTTTGTTAATTGATTGATTACATTTCCATTGCTTGAAGGCTCAATTTTTACAGAAATATTTATATTACCTATATGAAATAGATCATCAAGCCAACTTACCCAAGTTTGTTCCGGATAAATTGTCATTGCAAAAAATCTTGTATATTTGTTATATCCTAAAACTAAATAATCTTTTCTTTCCTGTAATGTTTCAGGTAATAAAATATCTGCCATTGTAGGAATATTATTAAATATGTTTATTTCTTTTTGCTTTTTGTTTTTTTCCAACATATAAATTTTTACCTCCTTCCTTTAAGTTGCTAATATTTATAGCAGAATTTTTATTTAATTCTCTATAAATCAAATTATATAAGTCATCTTCGTTTAATATCTCACAAACAATTTTAGCTCTAAGTAAATTTCCTGTAAAAGATAATGACTTCCTATTTAATTCTTCAATAGCTTTTTCATATGTACCATCATAACTGATAATTGCATAATTCTTTACAACAGAAATAGTCCTGTTTTCCATAAGATTTTGTAGATAGTCAATAAGATATTCTTTATATTCTCTAATTTTTGTGTTGTTTGTTTTATTTTGTTTAATTAAAGATATAACCTTGCTTGTATCAATAAATTCTGTTGTAGAAAAAAATTGAATAGGATAATCTATTGCTAGTGCTGTTTGAATAAGTACATTTTCAATGGAATCTTGTTCAGAATTTGAAAGCATATTATAATCAATATTTCCTAATTTAATTACATTTGAATATCTATTACCTAAACAAATAATATTATCTTTAATTTTTATCTGCAAAATATCTGTTAATTGTTTTTTTCCTTTTTTATTACTTTTATCTTTATCTTTTGTTTCTGCACTATGCTTTGGTGCATTTACATTTTTCTTTTTATTGTTTAAATAAATAACTGTACCTATGATAAATAGAACAGTTAAAACTAAAAATATAATCATTATTACCATTTTAAACACCTCTTATATACAAAATATTTCTTGCGAAAGAGATATTTAATGAAATAAAAAAAGAACTTATCAAAGTTCTGCTCACCAATTTTCAAAAAAGTACACAATAAAAAGAAACTTATAATAAAAAAGATAAGTAATATTTTTAATGCTATTGGTAATGGTGTAGCAAAAAGAGATAGGCTAGATGCACCAAGCATTAAATAAACAACTTGTCTTAAACTTAAATAACCACCAAAAATTTTTTCTTCCCTTTTTATATCAAAAGGAACTTTAAATACTCTCATAAATAATCACCTATCCACCAAGTAAATTTCCAGAATTATTTGTTGCAATATTTATGATTATACCGGCAATTATTAAAGATGCTCCTAATATAACACCTCCACCACATATCCAGGCTAAACTACCAATACTTTCAGCTCTTTTTTGAGGGTTATTTGAGTTTGCTATCATTTTTATTGCTGCTATAACTACACTAGCAAATATAAGTACTCCACCAAGAGGCATTGCTATACTTGTAATTACTCTTTTTATATTTTCAGTTGCTGTTTCTACCTCTGCAGTTCCAATAGTTGTACCACCTTCTGTCGCAAAGCACATATTAGCTTTTATAGCAAACAATGTAATCATAGTTCCAATTGCTTTTATTTTAGGAACTAAATGCTTTTTTCGATTTTTAAAATTCACTAAATATCATCTCCTTATAAATTATTTGGGCAAATTTTAAGGAGAGTTACTATACACTTAAATCAAATTCTTAAAATATATAAAGGTAGGTGGAATTGATAAGAAAAAAATTATTCCTATCAATAAACTAGGAACAGCTATTAAGAATTTTGATTTCATCTTTTGTGATTTTATCAAACACCCTATTGCTAGTAACATTAGAGATATTATCAGTAAAGATACTAATATTATCAAAGTAATTTTAAAACCTATAAATAGGGTGGAAGATACAATATTTTCAATATTATTCATATAACTATCTAACATATAAACATCTCCTTTTTAGGTGCTATTGTCAGTATATTTATTAATAATAGTTTTTTTGTAGTATGATAAAAAATTATCTATATCATAACTTTTACAAAGATTATATAAATTTATTAAATCTTCTCTTTTTACTCTTGCTAATATGTTTTGGAAATTTTCTATTTCTAATTCATATAGGGTATATAAGATAACCTTTAGCATTTCTTTTTTATCATCTTTTAGAGTATTAAATATTTCTTCAGTATAATTAAATTCTAATTTATCTACTATTTCATACAAGTTTTGAGGTATTTTGTCGCTTTTACTTATTATTAAATTAAATATATTATTCATCATCTTATTATCTATATCTATCTCTCCGTAACAGATTTGTTACAGGCTCGTTACTATTTGTTACTTCACTGTTACATTGTAACATTTTATATTTTTCTCTATGTTTTCTAACTCTTGCAGCGCTTGATCCTTCACTACCTATTAAGTCTTGCATTTCTGATAGCATAAGTGTATTTTCATCAAAAAATTCGATAGATTTTGTTTTTTCCAAAGCTGTTAATAATAATTTAATAATATTTACATCTTCATCGAGCGTTAAAGCAATTTCTTCGGCCATACTATCGCATAAATGTTCATATACAAAAATTCCTTCACTTTTAAGAAGTTTTAATTGTAATTTTAAATAAACTAATAGTATCTTATCTCCATCAGGTAATTTACGAAGGAATTTACTTGTTTTGTTATCAAAAAAAGAATCATATAATTTTAACCAATAATACCTTTTTTCTTTCAAAATTATTCCTCCTCATCCTTCATAAAAGTTTTTTCATCTATGTCTTCAATTCTCATAATGGTATCTATAAGGTTATTTTCCATTTGTTGATTTTTTAATTGCAAATTAGCAATTTCTTCTAATAATACCATATCATCACCAAAACCATTTACCTCAATATTACCTTTGGAATCAATGGTAATTGAAATTAATTCATGTCCTTTTTTTACAAGTATTGCAATTTCTTCATTGCTTTTTGCTATAATTTTGCGTATCTTCAATATAAATCACCTCCTTATCTGACTTTGCTCCTGCAATAATACAGGCATATAAAAAGAGGCTAACATTAGCCCCTACAATTAAACCAATTATAAATTGTATCAT
>CAMMEP010000063.1 GCA_946495905.1 uncultured Clostridium sp. | reverse complement strand
CTCCAAATAGATTCTGATTCTCTGTCTTTTGTCCAGAATGCTGCTCCTGCTAAATTATATTCTTCAATTAAGGATAGTTTTGCTTTTATTGATTCTTCATCTTCTGCCCAAATTTTATGTGTAATTCCATCTTCTACATATTCAATATAATATTGTTTTAAGTCATCATCCCATGTTTTGGATGCTCCTTCTGGTACAATGGAATCTATGTTTTTCATACTAATCGCATCATTTCCTACTATTTCTCCATTGCTATTTTCTTCCCATACTCTAGTGTAGAAAGGTATTCCTAAAATAAGTTTACTCTCTTCTACTCCTTCTTGTCCTAGGAATTTTTCGATGTTTGCTTTTACCCAATTATATCCTGCCGTTGTTCCTTCTACTGGAGAAGAAATTCCATTCTGATCATATGCCATAAATACAATATAGTCTGCCACTTTTCCAATAGTATATCTATCATAACATAATGACCACTCTGGACTTCCGTCTGGTGCTGTAACATCTACCGAAAGGACTGCTCCAATTTCATTAAGTCGTGGTTTTAACTCAATAATAAATCTTGAAAATAAATTTTTATCTTCATCATGCATATTTTCAAAATCAATATTAATACCATCTAAGTCATATTTTAATACTAAACTTACTATATTTTCTATTAAATCTTGTCTAAATTCATAATCTCTCATTATCTCTGATGTTGTTTCTATATAGGAATTGTTGGATATACTTGGCCAAACTTGATATCCGTTTTCATGTGCCCATTCAATATATGCTATTCCATCGTCTCCTACATTTTCGTTTATTCTTCCTTGTCCTTCATTTACTAAAGTAAAAAAGGTTGGACTAAATACATTAATTCCTTGTATATCTTCCTCACTTCTATCTGGTGCGGTATAGTACTCTGAAAAGTAGTCCCATGCCATGCTAACTTTTCCTTCTATTTTACTTTTTTCCTCAATAGCATCTCTATATACATATTCATTTGCTAATGTATTTGATTTTACATATCCTAATTTTCCAGTATCTGTCCTTATCTCTGTCCAACCATCTATTTCTTCTTTTTGATTTTCATCATTTTGTACAACAGTAACAGTTTCTCCTTGCTCTATTGTATCCACATTTCTTGAAAATACCGTTGGATATGCTTTTACACTATTATCTTTTGTGCTATCTGCTACTGCATATTTTCTATCTTTAGAATCTACTGTAATTGTTTTGGTAGCTTCTATATAGTTAATTTCCACATTATATACATCTTTCAAGCTAGAAAATGGAATATAATAGGTATCATTTCTTTCTAAGACTGTACCAGATATATCTATCATTTCTCCATTATTATTCATGGTATTTTCACCAATTACAATACTTGCTATTTGATTATCCGAACTTGTAATAATTTGGTTATATTTTTCATCATAATAAACATATGGATCAAAGAAATTTTCTATATCTTCTTTTGCTATATAAATAACACCATTTTCTACAATTATTTCTTTCTTTAAATCTTTCGTAACATTACTGTTGTTTACAACTAAATTTGCAGTATCTGTTATTTCATCATTAACATAGTTTGGAGCTACTTTTAGTACAAAAAATACAATTCCTAAAAATATAGCAACAACAATTAATTTACTAATTATTTTACTTTTTACTTTTGCTTCTCTTTTAGCTCTTCTTGACATCTTAAATCTCATTCCTTCCTAAGATACAAATCTGGTTGGGAAAGAATTAAATTTTGGCAAGGAAAACGAGTTTGAAATTTATGAGGTGTACATTTTGTACATTGATTAAATTTCAAATGAAGTTTGACACCGCCAAAATTGTAATTATTTTTCAACCTTTCTCTCCTATTTATCTTTTTGTTCACTTTATCATAAAAAGTAGTTTTTAACAATAGTTTTTATGATTTAAAAATATAGTATTAATGCCCCAATAATCGCTATGATAAATCCTAAAATTTTCATTCCCCATGTTGCTTGATTTTGATCTCCAAATCCAAATAATTTTTTTGTAAGTATTCGTGCATCATATACCATAACTACACCTGCTACACACATAAGGAGTGCCAACAAATTAATTACATATTCCATCTTTATCCTTCTTTCTATTTGCTATGAAATTATTCTAAAACTCTTTCGTTTGTGTTATTGTTCATTAGTTCTGTTTCAATCTACTAAAAGTTTTTAGAAAAATTCTACTGTATATTTACATTCAAAAGTGTCTTTTGGCTTTAAGAATATAATATCTTGTTTTTGTATAAATACTCCTGTGCTTTTTATGGTATCTGCTGTGGAATACCAAGGTGAAATACAGATAAATGGTGCATTTGGTCTAGACCATACTCCCAAATATGGAAATCCTGTAAAATCAAGTGTTAACAATGTTTTTCCACTTTCTTTATTTTTCAAACTGATTTTATGGGAAGTAATTCCTTTCATAATTAAAGCATCATTATTAAACGTGTTTGGTCCTAACGCAATTCTTCTTTTATCAATCATATTATTTCTTGCATATTCCGTTCCTACTAAACCATCTACTAAGTATAAAAAGTGTATTTTATCTTCATCTTCTTCAAACTCTAAATAATAATTTCCCTTTTTTAATTCCTCTACATCTATTTTAAATGCAGGTTGTCCTCCTATTCCGAATGGTAAGGTTACATCCCCTGTATTAATTACCTTATAAATAGTGGTTAATTTATTTTCATCTAATCGATAAGTTGTATATAGTTCAAAATCATATGGATATCTATTTTGTGTAATTTTATTGCTTTTTAACACATAAGAATGAAAATTATCCAATTTTGTAATTGGTTCAAATTCGAAATCTCTAGCAAAACCATGTTGTGGCATTTCAAATATTCTACTATTAATAATAGTTTGATTTTTCTTTAGCTTACCTACTACTGGAAATAATACTGGCCAACTTCTTTTCCAATAAATTTTTCCATTTTCGTCAATACAATCTAGTCCCTGGTGGATTCTTTCTTTTCCATCTAGCTTAAAACTAACTAATTCTCCACCCATTTTTGAGGTTAGCATTTTAGCGTCCATCTATTTCTCTCCTATTCTACAAAAATCTACAAAATTCCTTATATATAATATTGTTTTTTTATGTAAATGTCAATAGTTTTGCGTAATTTTTGTCAAAAAAGACGAGGCCTATTAGACCTCATCTTTTTAATAAAAATTTTTACTTAGGTTCCATATTTTTTTGTTGTGATGAATAAAAGGATAAGTGCATGTATTTACCGTCAATCATAATAATATGCAATAACGCCTTTTGGACTTAATACTTTGCTAGAACATCCTTTGATATTTAAAATTTCGTCTCCTCCATTATCAATATCATTTACTCTAACTTCGTGTTCCGTTGGATTTACCCACATAACAATTTGATGACCTCCTTGACTTCTTATGATTTTCATTGTTTCTTCATTAATGCTTTCTTGTTGTTCTCCTGAAGTAAATATTTCTCTGTATCTTTTTCTCATAAAACCAATTGCTGCATAATGATGATACAATAAATAATCAATGTTATTCCAAGGATACGGTTTTCTGTTAAATGGATCTTTATTTCCGCAAAGTCCTACTTCTGTTCCATAATATACAATAGGTATTCCTTTTTGCATATATTGCATGGAACTTGCTAGTAGTATATCAGCTCTTGCCTTTTCCTTGTTAACCTCATCATGATCCAATCCCCATTTTCTAAAGCCATACGTATCAAAGCTATCTAGTCCTCTCCAAGGCTGTTCAATATCCCATACACGGCCTGCAAATGGCTCCCGGTTCATACCTTCTCCAACTAACATATTAGCAAGTCTTGGTGTATCATGAGAATCAAGGATATTCCAAAGAACATCTCTTGTATTATTTGGATATTTAGCAAGTTCACTTAATGTATACTCAATATGCGGAACATTTTTCCATCGAATCCATCTGATGATGGCATCGCTTAAAGGATAATTCATAACAGAATCTGCCTGAGTCCCATCCAATTGTGAAACTCTTCTGTGAGTATCTAAATCCCACATTTCGTTTACAATAAGAATTTCCTCATTGAGTTTTTTTACATTATTTCTAAAATTTCTTAAAAACTCAACTGGCAAAATTTCTCCTAAATCCAACCGTATACCATCAGCTCCGTTTTGAATATACTTTTTTGCTACTTCAAAAGTATATTCCTGATATTCAGAATTAAGCTTATTGCACTGTGGCATATCTTTAAAGTCATACCAATAAACTGGATTACCTCTGCTATCCCATTCAAACCACTTCACATAGTTTGGATTTCCACGGATAGCTTCTTGAAATGCTTCACTTCTAGCTCCCATATGATTAAATACTAAATCGACACATACTAATATATTTCTTTTATGTGCTTCCTCACAGAGTTTTCTGAAATCGTCCCAATTACCAATGTATGGATCGATAATAAGCTGGTTTTCTGCATCATAGTGGTGATTGGTATGCGTTTTTGAAATAGGGCTTAAATAAATCAAGTCAAACCCTAAACTATCAATCTCGTCCAGCTTTTGAATAATTCCTTGCAAATTTCCGCCATAGAAATACTCATTTCGATAAACGCCATCTGCATCCGGTTCCCAATCAGGAACAGAATCATTCCAATCTTTTATCCGACGTCCTTCCATTTTTGGTACTGGTTGTCCGCTTCTAGAATATCGATCTACAAAAATCTGATATCCTGTCCGACCTTTAAATCTCTCTGGAACATAAAAATTTTTCATAGTTTCTCCTCCTTATTTATTAAAATACCAAGGTACATACATTATTATGCCTATACTCTATCTTCTTTTTCACAATTTGTCAAGTATGCTATTTAGTTTCTTATTAATCTATTTTCTTTTCTTCTTTTTTTGTACAGAAAATCCAAATCTTCCTATTTTCCTACCTAAACTATAATAATGTCCATTGGAATATGTAATTAGATACTAATTCTATCTTCAAATTTTTCTTCTACTAATTCTCGTAATCTCTTGTTTTCTTCTTTTTCTAGCTTCGGATCTGTTTCCTCTATTTTTAGAGTTAGTGCTTGTACTTCTTTTAAAACAGCAACATCCTCAAATAGGTTTGCAATTTTAAATTCTGGAAGTCCATGTTGCCTTGTTCCAAAGAATTCGCCTGATCCTCTAAGTTCCAAGTCTTTTTCTGCTACGATAAATCCGTTATCAGTTTCCTTCATTATTTTCATTCTTTCTCTTGTTGTTTTGGAATTTCCCTCATAAATTAATATACAATAGGACTGATACTCTCCTCTTCCTACTCTTCCTCTCAATTGGTGAAGTTGTGCTAACCCAAAATGTTCTGCATTTTGTACTACCATAATGTTGGCATTTGGCACATTTACTCCTACTTCAATAACAGTAGTCGATACTAATATTTGGATTTCTCCGTCTTTAAATCGCCCCATAATATCATCTTTTTCCTTTTGTTTCATTTTTCCATGTAAATATGCAACATTAAATTCTGGAAATACCACTTCTTGATACCTTTTAGCAAGTTCTACTACGGATTTAAAATTATCAAGTTCTTCGCTTTCTTCTACTAATGGGCATACGATATAAGCTTGTCTTCCCTTTGCTACATTTGAGCGAATAAATTCTTCTATTCTTCGTTCCATATTTTTCATAACAGGATAGGTTTCTATTTTCTTTCTGTTTGGTGGAAGCTCATCTATTATGGAAATATCCAAGTCTCCATAAAGAATAAGTGCTAATGTTCTTGGTATAGGAGTTGCTGTCATAACCAATACATCTGGATTTTTCCCTTTTGCTACAATGTTTGCTCTTTGTCTTACTCCAAATCTGTGTTGTTCGTCTGTAACAACTAAGCCTAGATTTTTAAATTCCACATCTTCTACAAGTAAAGCGTGTGTTCCTATTAAAATATCGATTTCTCCATTTTTTAGCTGTTCTAGCACTTCTCTTCTTTTCTTTACTCGCATTCCTCCTAGCAAAAGTTCACACTTTATTCCAAATGGCTCTAGCACTTTACGATATTCCTGTAAATGTTGTTCTGCTAGAATTGCAGTTGGCGCCATAATAGCAGACTGATATCCACTCTTTGCTGCTTTATATGCTGCAATAATGGACACAATGGTTTTACCTGAACCTACATCTCCTTGTAGTAATCGATTCATTGGTTTGTTATTTTCCATATCTTTATCGATTTCTTCTAACACTTTTAGCTGTGCTTTTGTTAATCGGAAAGGTAATGAATTAATGACTTCTGACATTTTCACATCTTTACTAAATACTATTCCATCAGTTTCTTTATCATAGCGAGATTTAAGGCTTAGTAAAGCTAACTGCACTGTAAGAAGTTCTTCAAAAACAAATCTTCTTCTCGCATTATTATATTCTTCAAAATTAGTTGGAAAATGAATCTGTTTTGTTGCGGTATTAATATCTGTTAAATGATAATTTTTTGAAATATAGTCTGGAAGTGTTTCTTTTAAATTTCCTAGTGCTTGTTTTAGTCCATTTTCAATAATTCCTCTTAGCTTATTTTGCGATAACTGATACGTAAGTGGATAAATTGGAATAATCTTTCCTGTATTTTTATTTAATCCTTCTTTATCGAAAACAGCTCTTGTCATTTCAATTCTTCCATATTTAATACTTACTTTTCCATAGAACTGGTATCTTTCTCCTACTTTAAATTTATTCTTTAAGTAGGTTTGATTAAACCACGTAAGCACACAATCTCCTGTATCATCTCTTACTAGCATTTTTAGCATTACTTTATTTCTAGCAAATTTTGTTTCGTTCATTTTGCTTACACAAATAACATCAATTAAAGCTTCTTCTCCATCTACTAATTCATTTATTTTTTTAGGTTTGCTTCTATCTTCATAATTTCTTGGAAAAAATGTAATTAAGTCTTCTAAGGTATTAATTCCAAGTTTTTGTAGGAGTACAGCATTGTTTGGTCCTACTCCTTTTACATATTGTACACTTTGTTTTAAATCCACTTTAAAACCTCCAAATCGTTTCTCTTTCGTGTTTATTTTACTATACCAGAATTAATAAAACAAGTAGAATTTTA
>CAMMEP010000062.1 GCA_946495905.1 uncultured Clostridium sp. | reverse complement strand
AAGCCAAATTCTTTTCTGATTTGATTTACCAAATATCTCTCATATGAGAAATGAAATAAATCTTTATCATTAACAAATACCACAAATGTTGGTGGCTTTGTGCTTGCCTGTGTCATATAGAATAAACGTAGTCTTTTTCCTTTATCTGTTGGTGGTTGTACAATTGCTATTGCTTCATTTAGTACTTGATTTAATACAGAGGTAGAAACTCTTAAAGCATTTTGACTTGCCACACTATTAATCATTTCAAATAATTTATTTACTCTTTGACCAGTTTTTGCTGATATAAATAAAATTGGTGCATAGGATAAGTACGATAATTTATTATATACTTCTTTCTTATATTTTTCTAATGTACCGTTTTCTTTTTCATATTCATCCCATTTATTAACAACTATAATAATTCCTTTTCCAGCCTCATGCGCTTCTCCTGCAATTTTAGTGTCTTGGTCGGTAACTCCTTCGTTTGCATCAATCATTAGCAAACATACATCGGCTCTTTCCACTGCTAATAAACTTCTCATTACACTATATTTTTCTAAATTCTCAGACACTTTGCTTTTTCTACGTATTCCAGCTGTATCTATAAAAACATATTTTCCATACTCATTTTCAAATTCAGAATCAATAGCATCTCTTGTCGTTCCTGCAATATTACTAACAATTACCCTATTTTCTCCTAATATTTTATTTACTAGAGAAGATTTTCCTACATTTGGCTTTCCAATAATTGCTACCTTTATTATCTCATCCTCATTTTCTTGTTTTTCCATAGAAGGAAGCTTTTCATAGATAGCATCTAGTACATCTCCTATTCCAATAGCATTGACAGCAGAAACTCTATAAGGCTCTCCTAAACCCAAATTATAGAATTCATATATTTCATCTGGAACTTTTCCATAATTATCTGCTTTGTTACATACTAGAATAATTGGCTTTTTTGATTTTCTTAGCATTAAAGCAATGTCATTATCTGCTGCTGTAACTCCTTGTTTTATATCAGTAACAAATACAATAACATCTGCCATAGCAATTGCCAAGTTAGCTTGTTCACGCATTTGAGAAAGAATTACATCATCAGACTCTGGCTCAATTCCTCCTGTATCCACTAAAGTAAAATCTCTTCCTCTCCAATTTCCTTCTGCATATACTCTATCACGTGTAACCCCTGGCGTATCTTCTACAATAGATATTCTTTTTCCTACTATATAATTAAATAATGTCGATTTTCCTACATTTGGTCTTCCAACAATTGCAACCGTTGGCTTACTCATGTTTTTCACCTGCTTTCCTATTATGTAAATTTTAGGACTATTGGGGACGAGCTTGTTTAGTCCTCTTTTTGATTCATTACAATTTTACTATAATACAAAAAAAATAGCAAGAAAAACTTGCTATTTTACTTATTTCTACATTTTTTCATTCTTCTTTTTTTGTAATATCAGCAACCACACGCCACCTATTACTAGTATGCTAGCTGTTCCAATAGAAACAACATACGTTATTTTCATCAAAGTAGTTCCTGTATATGTTACTTCTACTTTTCCTTCTATTCCTTTTGGTAGATTAATTGCTACAAAACCATTATCCGATTCAAAGGTATCTATGCTTTGTGTACTTCCATCTGCTTCTGTAATTTCTACTGTATAGCCAAGATAATAGATATATGGAAGTTCTAAAACTGTATTTTCACTTGCTTCAGATACGTCAAAACTCATATTCGTTCCATTTTTCTCTTCATTTTCAATCTTAGCATTTCCACTTAATACATATGTCCTATTTTCTCTTTCTACTATATAATCTAAATTATCATATGCCTTACTTGGTAAATATTCAAAAGTGGCACATCCAGCATGTGCTATTCCTACATCTCCCATCTTCTCCGAAGTCATTTCTGTTACTTCAACCGCTGGCCATAATTTTTCCTCTGTCCAGGTTTTGTTGTAACTTAAATTCTTCGTTAACGGTACTGCTAATAATATAGTAATTAAACTTAATATGAATACATCCTTTTCTCCAAATTTTTTTATTACCAACGAATAATTGATAGCAGCAACAAAGGCAAAGAAGAAAGATGAAAATTCTAATAATCTAAAAGTAAATTGTATCATTTTTAGTATAGCTGGCATTTTCTCAAATGGAAAAAATCGTAAAGACATTATTACAAATAAAGCTCCTGTTACTAGAGAAAACCAGTATAACTTCCTATATTCTTTTCCTATTTTTTTGTAAGTAATTATTGTAAGTATTAAGCCTATTAATGTAACTAATCCTATTTCAAAGCTAAAATTTCTTTGTTTTGTATATAATAAATCTATTAAATCTACTTTATTACGAATTAGCTCACTGGTTCTTTCCATTCTTCCAGGTTCAAATACTTCATACTCTGTTGCTAATTTGTGTTCTAGCATTGGTAATAGATAAAAACTTGTCAATAACAAAATAAGTAGTACATTTATTCCAATCATTTTCCAAGTTTGCTTATCTTTTAATTTTTTAAAGTTTACTAATGCATAAATAAAGCATAGAATAGCAGTATACATAGTAATTATAGTATGTATTAGGATTAATCCAACAGCACCTAATGTAAGTACTAGGCTTTTTTTAATGCTTCTCTCTTCTGCATTAAATATATTGTACATTCCTAAGAAAGTAATTGGTAAAAATACAAAAGATGCAAGTTCGGAAATAGCTACCCTTGTATAAGTATCTGTAAGTCGATAAGGTGCAAACATGTATAGAACAGCAGCTAAAATACCTGCACACCTATTTTTCGTTACTTTATTTACAAATTCATACATAGTAATTCCTGTTAGAAATGATAGTAATAAAATAAACAACTTTAATATTAGTTCAAAAGAATTTGTAAACAATTTAAATATTAATGGAACATATGCTGTAAAAGGGCTATAAAAAATATTCCAAGAATATCCAAATCCATTACAAAAATTAGACATAATAACAGGAGGGAATTCTCCCTCTGTTATTGTTTGATATGTTCCCATAAGCCTTGCTATATGCTGTACTCCATCATCTTGATAAATATTTAAATTTTGGCTTGCTAATGGTATTGATACAATTAATGCAAAAATTAGTATAATCAAATAATCGATTAATTTTTTCTTCATCTGATTTTATCCTTTTTTATAAACTAAATTATTCTCCTTGTGGAAGCTTTTCTTTGAATTTCTTTCTATCAATTACTACATACACAACAAATCCTATCATTCCTATTGGAGATATTATATATGCCACTTTATCTAATGTAGTTGCCGTATAATCTACTATAATTTTTACTTGCTCAATATCATCTGGTAGCTGTATTTTTATAAGCCCATTATCTGATTCTGTTGTTTCTAGTCTTATCTCTTTATCTTCATATTGTAGTTTTACTGTATATCCTGGATAGAATAAGTATGGCAACTCTAGCTCTGTTCCTTTGCTTGCTTCTTTTATGTCCATTTCTAAATGCAATGCATCTTTATTTTCATTTTCAATTGTCGCCTCTCCTGAGATTACTATTGTATTATCTCCTCTGGTAAATAGGTATTTTCGTTGCTGTAATAAGGCTTTTGTAGGCATGTAATCTCTATTAATAGAAAAATAATGTATTTGTGGGTCTTCTTCTATTTTTTGTTCATATTGCTCATCTAAAGTAGTATCCTCTGCTTTATATGCCATTAACTCTTTGGCAGTAAAAGCCATTAGTACGATAAACACCAATAAATACGCTAAATTTCTGATCCAACTTTTTTTGATGGATGTAATTAAATAATATACGTTTATTGCACACACCGGTGTAAAAAATAGTAATGCAAAGCCAAGCATTCTCCAAGGATATTGCAAAGTACATAGAAAATCTGGCATAATACGCCATGGAAATAGTTTTGTACACATCATTAAAGATATTAGGCCTAAAATAATACTAATAATATAAAAATCTTTAAACTTTTTATCAATTTTGTTGTAAACCAAAATTCCCGAAAATAACATCACAATAAAAGGTATTCCTACAACAAATGAAACTCCATTTTCTTCTCCTTTATCTTTAACTAATTGCCAAATTTCAATAGTGTTATTTGCTACATACTTTCCACTGGTCTTTAAAACATCCGGATTAAGAATTCCATAATCTGCTTGACTTGCGAATTCTAGCATTGGAAGTATAAACATAGCACACATAAGCAATATAAAGGCTACATTTATAACACACTTTATAATTACTTCTTTTTTTAGAAATGCTTTTAAATTAAATAAAATGTAGATGACACACATAATTGCTGTATATTCTGTCGATATGGTATGAGATAGTAATAGTCCAGTTGCTCCAATTGCAATATAGTAATGCCTCTTTCCGTCTCCATGTAATAAATTATACAACCCTTGAAATACTAATGGCATGAAAACAAAAGCCGTAAACTCTCCAATGGCATAACGATTATAAATGTCTTCTAATTTATAAGGAAGTGTCATGTATATGATTGCTGAAAAAAATGCAATTCCTTTCTTTTTGGTAACTTCATTTACAAAATTATACATGAATATTCCTGAAAGAATAGTTGTTAACATAGCAAATATTTTTAAACCATTTGAAAATGAGCCAACTATTAGTCCTAAAACATAAGGAATATAGGTAACAATTTGAGGATAGAATGCCGTCATACTATATCCCCAATTTTTGCAGAAATATGGGAATACTAAAAAGGGAAAACTTCCTTCTTCCATAGCATTGTCTAGCCCGATTAATCTCAATAAATGAATAAATCCATCATCCGTAGAACGTATTTGTACCCATAAAAATGGTATCGATATTAAGATACCTACAATAATTATTATAATATAATGAATACTTCTTTTTGTTTTTATCTTTTCTATTATATTTTCTATATTTTTTTTCATTTGCTGCTTACTCCTTTAATCATCAATTTAAATGTATTACTTATTTTATCTCTTCTTATTAAATTGTTTTTTCTATATTTAAAACACTTTTTATAAATCTAGTACGTTATTTTTCCTTCCAATAAATCATCATGATCTATCCATTCTTGAACCTTTATTTCCTGGTACCCTTTTTCACTATTATCCCTCACTATTACTGTCTCTATTCCAGAATTAATAATCAATTTTCTACACATTTGACAACAACCTGGATTTTCCTCTAAAGCCCCTGTCTCTGTTCTATATTGTACTAAATATAATGTTGCACCTATCATATTTTTTCGTGAGCAACTAATAATAGCATTCATCTCTGCATGCACACTTCTGCAAGCATCATAACCAGCATGTCTTACATCTGGGAAAAACTTCTTTTTAGAGCAATACCCTAAATCATTACAATTTTTTCTTCCTCTAGGAGCTCCACTATAGCCAGTAGAAACTATCTCATCATTATTCACAATAACTGTTCCAGATTTTTTTCTTAAACAAGTACTCCTTTGTGCTACCGTTTCTGCTATATTCAAATAATAATTAATTTTATCAATTCTTTGTGCCATTCCAGTATATTTCCTTTCACTTTTTTCAATTTGGTACATTATATCATTTAAATTAAACCATATCAATTATTTTTATTAATTTTTCCTAATTGGGGACAGGCTTTTTTGTCTGATTTTTCCTAATTGGGGACTGTCCCCTTTTAGGAACAAAAATAGTAGCACTGTATAAGTGCTACTATATCTTGCAAGATTAATTTATTTTACTATAACTAAGCTTCTTTTTTAGCTATTACTTCTTTTCCATCATAATATCCACATGTTGGACATACAGTATGTTGTCTAATTAATTCATGGCAATGTGAACATTCCACTAAATTTTGGTTTTCTAATTTCCATGTAGATCTTTTTAAATGTGTTCTTGCTTTTGACCATCTTCTTTTTGGTTGTGCCATTCTTATTCCCTCCCTTGAATTATTATCTATTGTATATGTTTGTATACTTTCTCTTAACTGATACTATAAGATTATACTAATTTTTTTTAAATTTGTCAATACTAGTTACATTTTTCTTAAAATATTCATATACTATTTAAGAAAGTAACTAGGTTTTAGGCGTTTACCTTCCCTATAAGCAAGAAATATTTTATTCTTTGCTATACAGCAAAAGCCTAAATATATTGTGTAAGGATGATTGTATTATGTGTGGTTTTGTAGGAATGGTTAATCTAAAGGAAAATTTAAATTCTAAAAAGAATATTTTAATTTCAATGAATGATGCACTAAAGAAAAGAGGTCCAGATGAGTGTGGCTATTTTGTAAGTGATAATGCACTATTAGGACACCGAAGGTTAATTGTAATTGACCCAGATGGCGGAAAGCAACCAATGAGTTTTAAATACAATGATAATACTTATACTATTGTATACAATGGTCAAATATATAATACAAAAGAGTTAAAACAAACCTTAAAAGAGAATAATATTCCCCTTGAAAGTTATTCCGATACAGAAGTACTTCTTAAGTCTTATTTATTTTACAAAGAAGATATTGTAAACAAATTAAATGGAATTTTTGCATTTGCAATTTGGGATGAAAAAAATAAATGCGTTTTTCTTGCCAGAGATCATTTTGGTGTAAAGCCTCTATTTTATACAATATATAACAATAACTTAATTTTCGCTTCTGAAGTAAAAGCAATTTTAAAATATCCAGGCATTACACCTACTCTAACAAAGCAAGGAATATCTGAATTGTTTGGTATTGGTCCTGCTCACACCAATGGTTTAACGGCGTTTGAACATATTTATGAACTAAAGCCAGCTAATTTTATGCTATATAATGATTCTGGAATTCATATTAAACGTTATTGGAAACTAAAAAGTAAACCACATGAAGATAATTTCGAGCAAACTTGTGATAAGGTGCAATATTTGTTAGAGGATTCTATTAAAAATCAATTAGTATCCGATGTTCCACTCTGTACCTTCTTATCTGGTGGACTGGATTCTAGTATTATTACTTTGTACGCTGCGGAATACTGTAAAGAACATAATTTGCCTAACTTAAACACTTATTCCGTAGATTATATTGATAATGATAAAAACTTCCAAAAAACAGATTTTCAACCTAATTCTGATAATTACTATATTAATCTAATGCAATCTAAATTAAACACCAATCATCATACTGTAATGCTAGACACTCCTGAACTTGCCAAAGCTTTAGAAGATGCTATGATAGCTAGAGATTTTCCTGGAATGGCAGATGTAGATTCTTCTTTACTTTTATTCTGTAAAAATGTCAAACCAGAAGCCACTGTGACTTTAACTGGTGAATGTGCCGATGAAATATTTGCAGGTTATCCATGGTTCTTTAGAGAGGATGCTTTAAATAGTGGAACATTCCCTTGGTCTATTGCCATCAAAGAACGACAAGAATTACTTAACCCTGAAATTGGTGAAAAAATAGATTTAAAAGAATATATCGATTACAGATATCATGAAAGCTTAGATGACGTAGAAATTTTGGATACTGACTCTGACGAAACCGCAGAAAAAAGAAAAATTTCTCATCTTACATTAAATTGGTTTATGCAAACATTATTAGATAGGTCGGATAGAATGGGAATGTATAATGGATTTGAAATAAGAGTTCCTTTCTG
>CAMMEP010000061.1 GCA_946495905.1 uncultured Clostridium sp. | reverse complement strand
TTGATAAAAAAGCAAGAGATTGGTATGAAAAAGAAGCATTAGAACAAACGTGGAGCACAAGAACATTACAAAGAAACATTAATACACAGTATTATTATAGATTGTTAAAGTCACAAGTTAAAGAACCAGTAATAAAGGAAATGAAAGAAGATAATAAAGATAATTATTTAATGAACAAATTAGAATTTGTAAAGAATCCAGTAATAGCAGAATTTTTAGGATATTCATTGGATAGTAGTTTTACAGAAACAGAATTAGAAACTAGTATAATAAATAATTTACAAAAATTTTTAATGGAACTACGGTAAAGGTTATGCATTTGTTGCAAGACAACAACATATTCATACAGAAAAAGAAGATTACTTCATAGATTTAGTATTTTACAATTATATATTAAAATGCTTTGTGTTAATTGATTTGAAAACTAAAAAAATAACGCATCAAGATGTTGGACAAATGGATATGTATGTTAGAATGTATGATGAGTTAAAAAAATCAAAAGAAGACAATCCAACAATAGGAATTTTGCTATGTTCAGAAACCGATGCAGATATAGCAAAATACTCTATTCTAAAAGGAAATGAACAACTATTTGCTAGTAAATATAAATTATATTTACCAACAGAAGAAGAATTAAAGGCTGAAATAGAAAGTCAAAAAGCAATATTTGAACTGCAACAACAAGAAAAAAAGCAAAATGATGAAGAATAGAGTTTATATTTTAATTTTACAGATTTGTTAAAAAATGGGGGTAAAAAGTGGAAAAGCATGAATTGGTTGATATAAATGGAAATAAAACTGGTAAAATTTTAACGCATATAGAAGCTCGTGACCCTAATAATGTACCAGATGGATATTATATATCAGTTGTTGGAGTTGTTATAATCAATGATGAAAATGAAATTTTACTGCAGAAACGTAGTAGATATAAAAGAGCTAATCCTAGCAAATGGGGAATATGTGGTGGAAAAGTAGACTTAGGAGAAACACCACTTGATGCAGGAATTCGCGAAACATTTGAAGAAATAGGTATTCGTTTAAAGAAAGATGAGTTTAAATTTTTAAGTATGGATACAAATGAAAAATCACATTTTACAGTATATTATGTTAGAAAAAATGTAGATGTAGATGAATGCCAAATACAGCAAGAAGAATTAGAAGAAGTAAGATATTTTAAAATAGAAGAATTAAAAGAACTAGATAATGAAGGGTTTGAATGGTTAGATGATTTAAAGAAAATTATATAAAATTTGCAACATTATGTAGCAAAATTTGAAGAATAAAGAAAAATTGGAGGATAACTAATATGGAAAATATTATAAATGAGAAATTTATTGATTTTTTAATAAAAGCAAAGAAATCAACTTATGCTAATAGCACAATAGAAAAAGTCAAGTCAAGCAGAGTAGGTTCATCAGATTATCATTATGAAGAAAAAATGGACAACAAAAAATACATATATCATGATACATACTTTGGTGGAACTAAATTTATGGGAGAAGAAGTTGTATATTGTGACAGTAATAAACCTGTATGGGGAATGAACTATTACGGTATTACATTTGATGATACACTTGGAGAGGAAGCAATGGACAATGCTTTAAGACCAGCACTTATGAGAGTTGGAGAAGATAAAAATGTTATTCCAGTAAGAGGTGCAAGTAAGTTTGAAAACGGTGGATACATATATACATTCAAGACTAATGGAACTATAGAAAATTTTGACGGAATAGAACAAATATATAAAGATAATAAATTGATTTATGAACTACATTGTTCAGGAGGATTAATAAAATAATAAATGGAGGTAAAATAATGAAATTAAAACTTGTTGGAACAGGAGCAATTACAGGAAAAGAAAGAAGTGCTTGTTCATTAGTAGATGAAAAAATATTAATAGATTGTGGAAACGGAATTGTAAAAACGCTTACAGAACAAGGAATTGATATAAATAATATAGAAGCAATATTAATTACGCATTTACATGCTGACCACTTTTTTGATTTACCATTCTTTATCTTATTAAAAAATATTTATAAGCCTCAGAAAGTAACAAAAATATATTGCCCAAAAGGAACTGAAAAAATAATAGAGCATTTAGGCAATGATTATGTAGCAGGGCAAGCTAGTGCATTTGAAAATTGGAAAAATAATTCCAAAGTTGAATTTATTGAATTTGATGATTTAAAAGATGAAGAAATAGTGAAAGGTTATTATGCTGATTCGTATATAGTAGAACATGGAGAGCAGAAACCAGCATATGGATATGTAATTAGAAAAGAAAATAAGGCAATAGGATTTTCTGGGGATTCAATATATTGCGAAAGCATTGATATAATTGTTCAAAACACAGATATAGCAGTATTAGATATGTCTTTTCCTCAAAGACATAAAGCTCACATGGGAGTGGATGACATTGAAATGATTAGCAATAAATTTAATAAAAAAATAGTTGCAACACATATGAGTAAACCAGCAAGAGAATTAGCCAAAGATAAAAATATCAAAAATCTAATAATACCAAATGACGGAGATGAAATCGAAATCTAAAATCAATAATTATTGATTTAATAGATTTTGTACAAAAGTGTATTCAAAAAAAATGAAGACTAAAACTCTTGCAAATTCTGTAGTTTTATGTTAAATTATAAATAACAGTTGTAGCAAAAAAACGCCAACTTGTGCATACAATTCTTGCAATGTATTGCTATAACTACATTTGGAACGGAAATAAGAACCTGACCCACTAACAAAATCACAGATTTTGAGTGGGTACCCCAGAACCTTGTTGTTTACACAATAAGTAACTTTTTTTGTGATAGACTTTTCGAAAACGTCTCTCGCAAAGGAGCTATAAAGAGTAACAGATAATTTCTTATCTGTTATTTTTTTGCGTGTTCGCTAGTAATTTGATCTACTATATTGTATAATAACTAATATTGAAAGTTAATATGAAAGGAATATAAATTTATGGAAGACATAAAATTAATTCAAATTTTGTGGGATTACATGAGAATGAATCAAAAAATCAAACATTCAGATTGCATCATTGGGTTAGGAACAATGGATACCAATGTGGCAAATATTGCATCAGAATTATACCTAAATGGATATGCTAATAAAGTAATATTTTCTGGAGGGTTAGGTAAAGTTACGTATAAATTATGGAATGAAACAGAGGCAGAAAAATTTGCGAAAATCGCAATAGAAAAGGGCGTACCAAGTAAGGATATATATTTAGAAAAAGAATCAACCAATACAGGTGATAACTTCAGATTTTCTAAAAGATTAATAGAAAATGAAAAATTAGATATAAAATCATGTATAGTTGTGTGCAAACCTTATGATGAAAAGAGAGCGTATGCAGCTTTTAAGAAAATAATGCCAGAATATGATGTTATAATTCATTCAGAAAATATTAGTTGTGAGGAATATTATAAAAGGAACGGAAAAGAATGGGTTAATGTTCTAGTTGGAGATATACAAAGAATGAAATTATTTTATGAAAAAGGTTGGCAAATAAAGATGGATATTCCACAAAATGTATGGGATGCTCATGAGATACTGGCGAGAAGAGGATATGATAAATTTATTTTAAAAGATATACAAGATGAAGGGGATAAGAAAAATATTGAGGCTAAATTAAATAAAGTATGATAAAGGGGATTATCAATCAATGAATGATATATATGAAATAGCAAATAAAATCCATTCAATTGGTGGAAATGTATATCTGGTAGGAGGAGCAATTAGAGATCAATTATTAGGTATCGAAAATCATGATGAAGATTATTGTGTTACTGGAATATCTTTTGAAGAATTTCAAGAATTATTTCCTAAAGCGATTATTAGAGGAAAGGATTTTCCTGTGTTTTCTATGGATAATAAAGAGTTTGCTATTGCAAGAAAAGAAAGAAAAATAGGGATTGGGCATAATAGTTTTGATGTAGAAATCAATAAAAAAATAACAATTGAAGAAGATTTAGAACGTAGAGATATTACAATAAATGCTATTGCAAAAGAAGTATTAACTGATAAAATTATTGACCCATTTGGTGGAAGAGAAGATTTAAAGAATAAGATTATTAGAGCTGTTAGTAGCCATTTTGCAGAAGATCCATTAAGAGTGTATCGAGTTGCTAGATTTGCAAGTCAATTTGATTTTAAGGTAGAAGAGAATACTATGCAAATGATGGAATTACTAAAAAATGAATTATCAAGTTTAGCAGTTGAAAGAGTGTATCAAGAATTAAGCAGAGCATTATTAACAGACAAGCCATCCATATTTTTTAACGTATTAAAAGAAGCTAATGTTTTGGATATTCATTTTAAAGAAATATATGATTTAATTGGAGCAGAGCAACCACTAAAATATCATCCCGAAGGAGATAGTTATAACCATACAATGATTGTACTTGACAATGTGGCAGATAAAACAAAAACTTTAATTGATGAGAGAAAATTAGAATTACGTTTTTCTGCTTTAGTTCATGATTTAGGAAAAGGAACAACTCCAAAAGAAGAATATCCACATCATATTAACCATGAAAAAAGAGGGGTAGAGCTAGTAAAGAATATGGGAAAAAGATTAAAACTACCTACGAGACTGATTAAATGCGGTATAACATCTTGTTTAGAACATATGAGAGGCGGGGTTTTTGATAAAATGACCATCTCAAAAAAAGTTAGTTTTATAGAGCGCGTAAGTAATACTATCTTGGGATTAGATGGACTACAAATTATTGTAGATGCTGATAATATGCTAGGAAACGGTGATGAAAATCAATTTGCAGATTTAGGATATGAATTGATAAATTGTACGGATGGAGATACAATAATGAGACAATATGGCATTACGGAGGGCAAAGAAGTTGCAAGCAAAATGCACGAAGTAAGAGTATTGTATTTGAAGAATAGAGGAAATATTGAATCAATTGAGTTATAAAACTAGAAAAATTGAAAGAATATGATATTTGAAAATCATAAGCAATGTGAGGAAAAATATGAATGTAAGTGAGAATGAAAATTATAAAAATCTAAATAATATGGTTACTTATATAGAAGACAATTTAATAAATGATATAGATATGAACAAGCTTGCGGAAATAGTAGGAATTTCAGTAAATTCTTTGCAAAGAATATTTACATTTATGACGGGAATTACAATTACAGAATACATAAAAAAGAGAAGATTAAGTAAAGCTTTTGAGGATATAAAAAATACAAATATGAAAATAATTGACATAGCTATAAAATATCAATATAATTCTGCAATTGCTTTTGATAGAGCATTTAAAAAGAATTTTGGAATCACTCCAATAGAATGTAGAAAAAAAGATATTATATACAAGCAATTCCCAATTATTACTTTTAGAAATTCTGAACAATATAAAATATTAGATTATCAAATAAAATATATGGAAGAAACCGAAATTTATTATTATAAAACAGAAACAAATAAAAAAGTGGATTTTCTATATAAAATAAGAGAGCTATATAATTATTTGAAAGAGAATGGGATTCACGAAAAACTAAAAAAAGAAGAGCAATATGCAATATCTAGTCGTGATGAAGAAAATTATTCTTACTTAGTAGGAAGTAAAAACAAATATACATCCAATAATAAAATAAAAATTCCAGCTGGCAAATATGCTATATTTGAAGTAGGAACGCGACAACAAAAAGATATTGTTAATATAGAAAAAAATATATATTCAAAGTGGCTTAAATCGACAAACATAGATATTGATGAAAGTTTTTCATTAGAATATTACATAGGAGAGAACTGCTATATCTGCTTACCTATTTCGAATTAAATAAAAAAAACCATAAACAAATTTTGAAACGGATTTGTTTATGGTTTTTATAAGTTTAGTGTTATAGTAGTAAAAAAAGTAGGGAGGAAGCGTATGGAACAAGAATATAAAATAAAAGGAATTGAAAAAATATTAGAAAAAATAAGTAAAGAAGATTTAGCTAAATATTATGGAGTTGATATTAATGCGGATTTTGAAAGGCTGATAACAGAATCGTTTCAAAAAAGAGGAATACCAAACAATTCAGAGATAGGATTATATGTTTTTCTTACAGAAAAGGATATTATGGAAAGAGCAAAAGAAGGTTTGAAAATAAATCCACAGGAAATAGCATTGAAGTTTCATGAACAAGATGAAAGGAAAAGAGCTTTGTACGGTGTTAATTATAATATATATGATATATTAGATGAAAAACGTCCAACTTTTAGTTTAGCTTATTTCTTGATTGATGAACCAATAAAAGAATCTGCACTAGAAAAGATAGGAACACAAAATTTTGTTGGTGGAGTTATGTATAATGGACTAATTATGGGAAAAGAATTCTATACAGAGCATAAAGAAGAACTTGATAAACATATGCCAAGTAGAGAAAATATGAAAGCAGTTGATAACTACATAGATAATTTTATCAAAGAGTTTGAAGATGTTGAATATATAGGAGGATATGGACCTAGGCCAAAGTATCAAGACACAGCTGAAAAAAGAGAAGAAAAAGCAAAAAATGAAGAGGTTATTTTAAAGTTGACAGGAAAGAATAGTATAGATGAACTAAGTTTAACAGATTTTATAAAATTAAAAAGAAGTTTAGAAGAAGAGCAGAAACAGCTACAAAAAGCTTTTGAAGAAAGATTTGCAGGGAAAGACTATGAGGAAAAAGAGTAGAGAGTTAGTAGATGAAATACAAAAATTTTATCCAGAAAATATAAAAGATTAACTTAGGAGGAAGAAATGAATAAAATTATCGAATTTATTAAAAGATTATTTAGAAGGAATCAACCTTTACTAATAGAAGAAAATAATCAAAAACAAAAAGAAAATATAAAACAAAAAGAAAATTTTTTCAAAGATATTAAAATTGATAATAATGTAAATGAAACATTAGTGTTACAGAGAAAACTGGAGAATGGAATAATAGATGAAACGAACTTGAATGAAAAACAGATAAATGAATTAAAAGAATTATATTGTACGCAAATTACAAATTTAAATGATTCAATACATAAATATAAGCTTAAGTTAAACATGAATTGATATTAGGTAGCAACTCAAGAGGAATAGAGCTATTTCACTTGAGTTGCTACTATTTTGGATATACTTATTGACAAAATAGATATAAATGTTATTAAATAGAGAATATAAGTTAAAAGAAAGGAAGAAAATAAAATGAAAATTATTTATGGTACCAGCAACCAAAATAAAGTTATTTCAATGAAAAAAATCTTAAAAGAAAATGAAATAGATGTAACCATGTATACCCTAAAAGACATAGGATTTAATCAAGAAATAATAGAGGATGGAAAAACGTTTGAAGAAAATTCGACAATCAAAGCAAATGCTATCAAAAAATTCTGTGAAGAAAACAAAATCAATGACAAAATTATAATAACAGATGATGCTGGATTATGTGTAGATAAATTAAATGGAGAGCCAGGGGTGTATTCTGCAAGATATGCAGGAGAAAATGCTTCACAAGCTCAAATATTAGAAAAGCTTTTAACGAAAATGGAGAAATTTCAAAAGAGAGAGGATAGAGCGTGTACGTTTGTATGTGTATTAACGGCAATTCTTCCAAATGGTGAAAAAATAGTAGCAAGAGGGGAATGTAAAGGAACTGTTGCAAAAACACCAGGAAAATTAGGTGGATTAACCTATGTGCCAGTATTTATACCAGATGGATTTGACAAACCACTAAGCGATTTAGACGAGAAAACATATGAGGCTACGCATAATCATAGAGATTTAGCTGTAAAACAATTGGTAAAAGAATTTAAAAATAGAAATATAGTGTAGAAAATGAGCTGAAGTAAATAAAGAGAAATTTAATATAAAATTTAATATAAAAGACGAATATTACCTTGCAAAATGCTAAAAAATATGGTAAGATATTTGGTGTAACCAAGTAAAAGGAGTGATATCGAAGTGGTCATAACGAGCTGCACTGGAACTGCAGTACCCTCGTTTCGGGGGCCGTGGGTTCGAATCCCACTCACTCCGCCAA
>CAMMEP010000060.1 GCA_946495905.1 uncultured Clostridium sp. | reverse complement strand
CTTCATCTGCTGGATTATCGGAAATTACTACTCCTTCTTCTTTTGTTCCACCTACGTAATAGAATCCATCTGGTATTGGCACTCCATCTTCTGTTGTATTTCCACCACCAGAATCACCATTTCCGCTTCCTGGTTCTCCCATTACTTCATTCATATATGCTACTAGATTTGCTGTACTTTCTTCTTCATACTTTGTGCTATTGGCTGTTAAGTCTCTTGCCAATTCTGCTTGACGGATTAGTCCATTATCTCCAAATGCAAAGTTTATAGTTACTGTGGCTAGAATTATTATAATTATTATTGTTATAACAAGCGCCACTAATGTAATACCTTTTTCTTGTGAACTTCTTTGAAATTTCTTTAATTTCTCCATTTCTATTTTTCTCCTCTCATTCGTTTTCTAGTAAGTATTCAAAATTATGTATTAAAATTAATTTTTATAAATATATGTACTACTAAGATGTAATTTCAAACGCAAATTTTGAATAATTACTTTCTCTCAAATTATGTCCTGTTTCTTTCTGTTTTATTCATCTTGTACTTTAAGTATATTTTTATTTTATACTAACAGTTTTGTTTTTGCAATAGTTTTTATTAAGAATTTTTTTGCATTTTTTTGTTCCTTTTTGTAAAATTATGTGATACAATATTTTCATAAATTTAATGTTTTGGAAGGGTGAATAATATGCAATTTAATAAATGTAGTAGATGTGGATGTTTTTTTGTAAGTGCTGGCGATGTTTGTCCAAACTGCCAACCAAAAGATAATTTTGAAATGAGTAAATTAAGAGATTTTCTAGAAAATTCAGATATGAACTGTTCAATGGAGACAATTTCTTATGATACAGGTATTAGTATAAAAAATTTAAATAGATATTTTTCTAAAGATAGTTTTGTTGATTACAAACCAAATGTAAATTTATAGACTGTGCTGAACAAAGGGGACACTCTTAAAAATTCAATTTTTTGAACTTTTAAAAGTGTCCCTTTTGTTCACCTTTTATTCATCTCTTTTGTTTACATTATCTCATATATTTCTTTTACTTTTTCTACTGCTTCTTCTCCCTTTTTCTCATCATTTGCATTTATATAAGCTACGATATCGTTCTTTTCTATTTTATCTCCAATTTTCTTATTAAGTACAATACCAACACTACTATCAATAGCATCTTCTTTTCTTATTCGTCCTCCTCCAAGAAAAACGGATAACTTTCCTATTTCTTCTGCTTTTAATTCTTTAACTATTCCATCTTTTTGAAGAACTACTGGCATAATGTATTTTGCTTTTTTAAATTTACTTGTATCTTCTATATATGATACATCTCCACCTTGATTTTTTACTAATTCTTTAAGTTTTTCTAGTGCTTTACCGTTTTGTATGTTTTCTAACATTTTCTTCTTATTTTCTTCTAAATTGTTACCTTTTCCAGCTAGTTTTAACATATTGCTTCCTAGTTCTAGCACTACTTCTTTTACATCTTCTTCCATATTACCTTTTAATGCTTCTACTGCTTCTATTACTTCCAATGTGTTTCCAACATTTCTTCCTAAAGGCTGTTCCATAGGAGTAATAACTGCTACTGTCTCTCTTCCTGCTAGTTCTCCTATTTTTATCATGGTATCTGCTAACTCTTGTGCCTTTTCTTTTGTCTTCATAAATGCTCCGCTTCCATATGTTACATCTAGTACTATTTTATTAGCTCCTGCTGCAATTTTTTTACTCATAATACTAGATGCAATAAGTGGTATACTTTCTGTTGTACTAGTTGCATCTCTTAAGGCATATATTTTTTTATCTGCCGGTGCCAAGTTTAGAGTCTGTCCAATGATACTTATTCCTATTTTCTTTACATTTTGTATAAACTCTTCCTCTGATAAGTTCGTTCGATATCCCGGAATAGACTCTAATTTATCAATCGTTCCACCTGTGTATCCTAGTCCTCTTCCTGACATTTTGGCAACTGGTATTCCAAGAGAAGCAATGATAGGCGCTAGGATTAAAGTCACTTTATCTCCTACCCCTCCTGTGCTATGTTTGTCTACTACATTTCCTAATTCAGATAAATCCAAGATATCTCCCGAATTTGCCATTGCTAGAGTTAGATTCGTGATTTCTTCCTCATTCATTCCATTTATATATATTGCCATAATTAATGCAGATGCTTGATAATCTGTAATATTTTCCTTCACATACTCTGTTATGAAAAATTCAATTTCTTCTTTACTTAAACTTTGTTTATCTCTTTTTTTAGCAATGATTTCCTGTATGTTCATTTTATTCCTTCTTTCTCTAATAAGGTACTTAAGTTATCCTCTTTTTTATAAAGTATACCTTTTATTCCTAATTTTTCTGCTTCTTCTACATTTTTTAATTTATCGTCAATAAAAATAGATTCTTCAGGGAGCAAATCATATTTGCTTAATAAAATTTTATATATTGCTTTATCTGGTTTGCTAATATGTTCTTGGAAAGAATATACTCCTCCTTTTACTTGTTTTATAAAAGCAAATTCATTGACATATTCAAACGTTTCTTTAGTTATATTAGAAAGCAGATAGATATTATATCTTGTACTTAGTTTCTTAACAATATCTGTATTTTTCTCTATTTCATAAATAATATATTTTTGGTTTCTCTTTTCTAACAATATGCTAAATTCTTTTTCATAATTTGGATATTTCAAATTATAATATTTTAATAAATCTTCTAGTATTATTAATCCATTTAGATATTTTATCCAATTATTATCTTTTATTATTAAATTATTTGCTATTTCTATTTTATTTATATTGCTATTCAAATTTTCTACTTCTTTTTTAGGAGAATATCCTACTAAAACATCTCCAATATCAAATATAATATTTTTTATCATTTTACGTATAATCCTTTTCTATACTTAATTAAATAATATAACATTTTATGTTACACAATATTTTTCACAAAACTTCTACGATGTAAAGGGCAAAGTCCATATTCTTTTATTGCTGCAATATGTGCTGCTGTTCCATATCCTTTATGCTTCTCAAATCCATACATTGGATATACCTCTGCCCACTCTCTCATAATTCTATCCCTTGTAACCTTAGCAATAATGGATGCTGCTGCAATAGAGTAACTTTTAGCATCTCCTTTAATGATAGAGCGATAAGGTATATGATCTGTATCTATTTTGGTTAATGCATCTACTAAAATTATTTCTGGTTTATCAAATTTTCTTTGTTTTTCTTTTAAATCTTTTTCCATCTCTTTTATTGCTGTCGTTAATCCTTCTTTCGTAGCATTTAATATATTAATTCTATCTATCTCTTCTTGTGAAATAATCCCTACTCCATATCCCAATGCTTCTTCTATAATTTGCTCATATAGTTTTTCTCTCTTCTTTTCTGCTACCTTTTTAGAATCATTTACACCTTCTATCATGGAATCTTTTGGCATAACCACACATGCTACTACTACTGGTCCTGCCAATGGTCCACGTCCTGCTTCATCAATTCCAGCTATGCTTGTTATTCCCTGTGTATATAATTCTTCTTCTATTTTCTTTATTTCTTTTAATCTTTCTAATTCTTTTTCCTTCATTTCCACTACTTCCTTTTTATTTATTTAACACCTATTCCATATCAGATAACTTATATACTACATTTCCTTCTTCATTCTCTATTCCATCCACAAAAATCACATCATTTTGTTTATAATCTACAATAAAATAGTCCTCTGTTTTAATATTTCCTAATCCTAATTCTTCTAAATTTGCATTATCGATACAGTAATAATTATTATCTTTTGATTCTATATCAATAATATTATTTTGAATAAGATTTTGTATTTTTGCATCGTCTTGTTTTTCTTTTATTTCTGTACCGATGTAGGCAGCTCCTTCTTCTTCAATTTCTACTTGTTGTGCTATCACTTCGGTTTTACCTTGTATTAAAAGCAAATTAGTTTTTACAGTTTCATATTCTGCATTATTATATTCTTTATTTAATACTTTTACGGCTCCATAAATAAGTGCTGCAATAATTAGAATTACTAATATGATTTTTATATAGGTTGCTACTAAACTTTTTCTTGATTTCATCTTACTTCTCCTTTTTACTATCTTCTTTATTATATATTGATATTTTTCTTTTTTCAACCTTCGTGAGCAATTTTTTCCTTGAAATTGAAACATTTTTTTCACATTTTGTTCACAAATATCTTGTATTATATAGTTAATTTAGGTTATTATATTGATATAATTAATAGGAGGTTTTAATAATGGAAGAAAATAATAATCAAGAAAATGTTTCCAACAACATAAATAATGATAGTAGTTTTAAAAACGTTATACCAACTACTTCATATAGTTCGTTTGAGGAGAAAAAGCAAAAGCCTAAAACAAGTAAATCTGGTTCTGGTTTTGGGAAGACTGTTTTATTACCATTTGCTTCCGGAGTGATAGGTGCAGTTCTTGTTGTAGGAACTTGCTTTGGAGTTCCAAGTATAAGAGAGAATTTATTTGGTCAAACCACACTAAATCAAGGAAGTAGCAGTACTAGTGCCAATATAAATACAGATCAAATTTCCTTACTAGATTATTCCGATACGGCAGTAGGCGTTGCTCAGAAGGTTCTTCCTTCTATTGTAGGAATTAACGTAACATACTCTGTAAACTCTATCTTTTATGGTAATCAAAGAACAGCAAGTGCTCAAGGTTCAGGAGTAATTATAAGTAGTGATGGTTACATTTTAACCAACAATCATGTTGTTAATTCAAGCTCTAGTTCTTCATATTATGAATTAGGAAAAGCAAGTAAAATAACAGTTACCCTATATAATGATGATACCGAGTACGAAGCTGAAATTGTGGGAACAGATGAACAAACAGATTTAGCAGTTATAAAAATTGATAAAGACGATTTAACTGCAGCAGAATTAGGAGATTCAGACTCTGTTCAAGTAGGAGAATTTTGTATGGCAATTGGTAATCCTTTAGGATTAGGAACTACCGTAACTGATGGAATTGTTAGTGCCGTAAATCGTGAGGTTACTGATGAAGATGGTAATACTTATGAAGCAATTCAAACCAATGCAGCTATTAACTCTGGTAATAGTGGTGGTGCTTTAGTAAATAGTCAAGGGCAAGTTATTGGAATAAATACTCTAAAAGTATCTGGCGATGGAGTTGAAGGTGTTGGATTTGCTATTCCTATTAATTCTACTAAAGATATAACAGATCAATTAATTGAGTATAACAAAGTTAGAAGACCTTACCTTGGAATTGGTGGTATTGAAGTAGATGAAGAAACAGCTAGAGAAAACAACTTAACTGTTGGAATTTATGTAAAAACATTAGAGAACTTTTCTGCAGCTGAAAAAGCAGGTGTAAAAGTAGGAGATGTTATCATTGCTGCCGATGGTCAAGATATTGAAACAATGGATGAGCTAAACGAAATTAAAAATGCAAAAGAAATTGGAGATAAAATGACCTTAACAGTATGGAGAGATGGTGAGACACAAGACATTGAAGTTACTTTACAAGAACAACCTTAATTAATTTTCTATATTTTTCAATATAATCACTTTTTGTTCACAAAATGTTCAAATTTCCTCTGTATAATATAGCCATAGTTGATAAACAAGTTACTCCATTATCAACTATATATAAGTAAAACATCCCCTTTTATTTTCAAAAGCAACTGTTAAAACAGTTGCTTTATTTTATAAATATTTTTATAAAATATAGTAAAATTTTGAGTTTAATGTTATAATAATTATAGAGTGAAAGTGGGGTAAATATATGAATAATATAGATTTAATGAAATATTGGTTTGAAAGTTCTGATAACGATTATGAAACAATGAAAATCTTGTATGACAATAAGAAAAATACTTGGTGTTTATTTATAGGACATTTAGTAATTGAAAAATTATTAAAAGGACTATATGCTAAAAATAATTCTGAAAGTCCGCTAGCACCAAAAATTCATAATTTAATATTGCTTTCACAAAAGGCAAACTTAGATGTACCAAATGAAATAAGAGAGAAAATACAAGTCATAAACACATTTAATATAAGTGCTAGATATGATGATTATAAGAAAAGTTTTGACGAAAAATGCACTGATGATTATACTAAGAAACAAGTTAAAAATATTGAGGAGGTACAAAAATGGTTAAAAGAACAATAAATAAGGATATTATAAATAGTATAAATAAATTTATAGAAGAAATAAAAAAACAATATAATGTTACGGCAATTATATTGTTTGGTTCTTATGCAAAGGGAACAGAAAATGAGAATAGTGATATAGATATTGCAGTTATTTCAGATGATTTTGATGATATTTATGACTGTATGGCAATTCTAATGGGAATGACTTGGGATATAGATGCTAGAATTGAACCACATCCAATAAAAACAGAAGATTATAAAAGTATAGCAAATCCTTTTGTAAAAGAAGTTATAGATACTGGAATAAAAGTAGCTTAAATAATTATTTTTAAACAATATATCACGATTTATATGCAAAAAAATTACACACCTAATTTACTTATTTCTAAAATTAGTAAACTAGGTGTGTTTCTAATTCTTGATTCTTTTTTTGTTCAAAAAAGATGACTAAGCAAGTTCAACAACTGCTCCAACTTCTGTAAATTTAGCTTTTAATTCTTCAGCTTCTTCTTTGCTTGCTCCTTCTTTAACTGTTTTTGGAGCTCCATCAACTAATTCTTTAGCTTCTTTTAATCCTAAACCTGTTGCATCTCTAACTACTTTGATAACTTGGATTTTGTTTGCTCCTGCTTCTTTTAATACAACATCAAATGAAGATTTTTCTTCAGCTGCTCCTGCTGCTGAGCCAGCTGCTGGTGCTGCAACTGCTGCTGCAGATACTCCATATTTTTCTTCAATTCCTTTTACTAATTCTGATAATTCAACAACTGTTAAGCTGTCGATTGTTTCTAATAATTCATCTATTTTTGCCATTTTTAAATTCCTCCTTAAATATAAAATTATTTTTTGTGAACATGGCACGTTCACGACTATTTTTTGGTTTGTTATTTTAATTTTCTACTTTTAAAATCAATTAGAAGCAAGTATTGCTAGGAGACCAAGTTAAAAAGTTTGAAATAGTACGTTTGTACATTGAAAACTTTTTAGCGAAGCTCTGGCAACGCAAGACGTAGCTTATAATTGATTTTTATGCATTTTCTTTTTGCATTCTAACTGCATCCAATGTAGCAGCAAGTTTTGTAATATTTCCAAGTAAAGCTCCAGCAAGTTTTGCAAGAAGTTCTTGTCTTGATGGTAATTTTGCTAAAGTAATTATTTCTTCAGCTGTCATAACTTTACCTTCAATAATTCCTCCTTTAATTTTGTAGAAGTCATTATTTTTAGCAAAATTATAAATTGCTTTTGTTGTTGTTAAGAAATCTTCTTTACTTGTAATTAATGCTGTTGGTCCTTCTAATAAATCATCTAAACCATTTTCTCCATTTGCATTTAAAGCTCTTTTTATAATATTGTTTTTAATAACTCTGTAGTCTCCATTTGTTTCTCTTACATCGTTTCTTAATTTAGTAACATCTTCTACTGAAATTCCTCTATAATCAACTAGAAGAACTAAGTTAGCTTCTTTTAAGTCTGCTGCTAAATTCTTTACTGCTTCTTCTTTTTGTTTTAATATTTTTTCACTAGCCAATTTTTTCACCTCTTTCTATAAATGATATTATAAAATAAAAAATCTGTATATATAGCCATAGGCATATATATACAGATTAACTCCGTACAAATTATATGCCTAGGTAAGACTTACTTTTTTGCTTACTGTCTTTGGCTATTTATTTTACTACTTTTGATCAATATACATACTTGGTCCCATTGTTGTAGATATAGCTACACTCTTAATATATTGTCCCTTAGCTGCTGCTGGTTTTGCTTTTATAATAGCATTCATAACAGTTTCATAGTTTTCTAATAATTTATCTGTACCAAATGAAACTTTACCAAATCCTAAGTGGATAATATTTGTTTTATCTAGTCTATATTCAACTTTACCAGATTTAATATCATTTATTGCTTTTGTAACGTCCATTGTTACTGTTCCTGATTT
>CAMMEP010000059.1 GCA_946495905.1 uncultured Clostridium sp. | reverse complement strand
TGCCAGAAAAACTAGAACAAGCATCAAACTTTGCAAACAAAATATGGAATGCAGCTAAATTTATTATTAATTCTTTGGCAGACGAAGAAAAAGTAAGAAAATTCTGTTATGAAGTATACGAGAAAAATAAAACATATAATCCAGATTTACTTAGAATAGAAGATAAATGGATATTAAACAAATTTGATAAACTAGTAGCAGATGTAACAAGAAATCTAGAAAATTATGACTTAGGTGTTGCTTTAGACAAAATATATAACTTTATATGGAATGAATTCTGCGACTGGTATATTGAAATGGTAAAACCACGTATCTATAGTGATAACGAAGAAGAAAAAGTAGCAGTAAGTGATATTTTAAACCATGTATTTGGTTCTTCTTTAAAATTATTACACCCATTTATGCCATTTGTAACATCCGAAATCTATTCAAAACTAATTTGCTTTGGAACAGAAGATTTAATTGTAGCAAAATGGCCAAAGATAAGAGAAAATTTTGTATTTGACAAAGAAGAAGCAGCAGTAGAAAAAATAAAAGAAATAATTGTAGGAATTAGAAATGTAAGAAATACAAAGAATATCCATCCAAGCAAAAAATCAGAATTAATTATAGTAACTTCAAAATACAAAAAGGAACTAGAAGAAGCAGAAGATATTTTGTTAAAATTAGGATTTGCAAATAAAATAGAAATTGTAAAAAAAATAGAAGACTTGCAAGAAGAAAAAGAAACCATTGACAATGCTATGTCCATCTTATTAAGTGATGTAGAAGTATATATACCACTTAAAGGACTAATAGATATGGAAGAAGAAAAAGCAAGACTACAAGCAGAAATAGCAAGGTTAGAAGGAGAAGTAGCAAGAGGAGAAAAAATGCTATCTAACCCAGGTTTTGTTAATAAAGCACCAGAAGCAAAAGTAAATGAAGAAAAAGAAAAACTTGCTAAATACAAAGAAATGTTAGCACTAGCAAAGGAAAGATTAGAAAAATTAAAATAAAATACTGGAAAATACTTGAAATAATTGTAAATATATGGTAATATAATTTACAATTATTGGTAACCGCAAACTTCTTTAAAAATTTTTAGGAGGTAATGCTTATGAAGTTCTATGCAGTAACACAATGTCCAACTTGTGGGATGAAACAGGTACTTGTCCTTGACAGTCCAAGCTTTATACAAAAAGAATCGACAGAATGCTTTTCCTGTGGACAGATATACTCTTCGGTATTCAATTGCATTTTGAAAACAAAGGACAAGGAACAAGCTTTCAAAAAAGCAGAAAACGTTGGTACAATTGCATCTTTTTCATCCGAAGATCTTATAAGAGAACTTAGAAGGCGCGAGGCAAGAGTATAAGTTATAACTTGCAACTAAAAATCAAAAAACGAAAGATCCAGTTTATTATGAAAGAACTACAAATGTTAAAATAATAACGTTTTATAGTAAGTCATAAAAAACTGGATTTTTATTTTTTATTATGATATAATTTTTGCCAATTGGGGACAGTCCCCAATTAGCAAAATCGGGACAAAAAAGCCTGTCCCCTTTTAGAAAGGTGCTAATAAAATTGGAATTACAAGGAGAAGTTATTGAAATAATATATAAAAACGAATTAAATAGCTATTGCATTGCTGTTTTAAAAATAGACAAAGATGCAATACAAAATACCAATCAACTCTCAGAGCAAATGGATATAGACGGAAATATTATAGAGGCTGTTACAGAAGAAGAAACCACAATAGTAGGGTATTTACCTTTTGTGAATATTGGTGATAGCCTAAAAGTAGTAGGAAAATTTGTGGAACACCAAGAGTATGGAAGACAATTTAAAGTGGATACTTTTGAAAAAAAGATGCCTCAAACGACAAAAGCATTAGAGAGATATTTGGCTAATTGTGGAATAAAGGGAATTGGTCCAGCTACTGCAAAGCGTATAGTAGATATGTTTGGAGAAGATACTTTAAATGTATTTAAATTTGAACCAGAAAAATTGGCACAAATAAAAGGAATAACAAAAGATAAGGCAATTGAAATTGCGACTACTTTTATTGAAAACTGGGAAGTTTGGCAATTAGTAGGTTTTTTAGATAAATTCGGAATTGGTCCACAGAGTGCTGAAAAAATATACAAAGCACTAGGTGCTAATGCCATAGAAGAGATTGAAGCAAATCCATATATTTTAATTGATTTAGTAAATAAAGTAAATTTTGAGCAAATTGATAAAATGGCATTAGGAATGGGAATTGAATATAATAATGAAAAACGTATCCGCAGTGGAATAAAACATGCACTAATTTTAATGACATACAATGGGCATTGTTGTACCAGGTATGAGAGTTTAGTAGAGTTTGTAAAAAAACTATTACAGGTAAGTGAAAACGAAATTGAAGAAACAATTATTAATATGAAAGCAAAGCAAGATATTGTTTTAGAAGATAGAGAAGATACAGAATGGGTGTATCTAACTCCTTATTATAAAGCAGAAGAAGAAGTTGCTACAAGACTTATTACTTTAGACAATTATTCAAACATTAAAAAAATAGATCGTTTTGACAAGGAATTAGAACTATTTGAGAAAAAGTCTAATATCGACTTATCGGAGAAGCAAAAGGAAGCTATAAAAGCAATTAACGACAATAACGTATGTGTCATCACAGGTGGCCCTGGTACTGGTAAAACTACAATTATAAAAACGATAATAGATATTTTTAAACACAATGAAATGAAGCCGGTACTTTGTGCACCAACAGGAAGAGCAGCGAAAAAGATGACAGAAACAACGGGAGAAGAAGCGAAAACATTGCATCGTTTGCTAGAAATAGGAAAGTTTTCCGATGAAAATCAAGGCATAAATACAGAAATTTCAGTAGCACCAATTGATGGAGACATTGTTATTGTAGATGAGATGTCTATGGTAGATTTATTTTTAATGAATTATTTATGCAAAGCTCTATACAAAGGTACAAAATTGGTTTTAGTAGGCGATATTGACCAGCTTCCTTCAGTAGGACCAGGAAATATACTAAAAGATATTATTGAATCTGGTAGAATTACTACAATTACATTAAATAAAATTTTTAGACAAGCTGCCAAGAGTAAAATTGTTGTAAATGCGCACCGAGTAAATGAAGGAATGGGATTTATTACAAAAGAAGAAATGCAAGATTTAAAAGAAGTAAATGATGATTTTTTCTTTGTAGATGAAAGAAATAAAGAAAAGATACTATACAACATTATTACCTTAAGTGGAGAAAGACTAAAAAAATATGGAGATTATGATTTCTTAAAAAACATACAAGTAATTACTCCTACCAAAAAGGGAGAGTTAGGAACAAAGGAATTAAATAAAATTTTACAACAAACAGTAAATCCATCTTCAGAAACTAAGAAAGAGAGAAAATTTGGAGACAGCACTTTTAGAGAAGGCGATAGAATCATGCAAATAAAAAATAATTATGATATCTATTGGGAAAAAAGAGAACCATATTTTGAAAGTGGTAGTGGTGTATTTAATGGAGAATTTGGAACAATAAGCATTATTGATGAGTTTAATAAACAAGTGAAAATAAAATTCGATGATGAAAAAGAAGTATGGTACCAATTTAGTGAACTAGAACAAATTGAGCATGCCTATGCTATTACAGTACATAAAGCACAAGGTAGTGAATTTGATGTAGTTATTATGCCAATAGCACAAACAGCGCCAATGCTTCTTACCAGAAATTTATTATATACGGGAATGACAAGAGCAAAGAAATTATTAATTATAATAGGAAATAGAAATATTGTAGAATTTATGATTCGAAATGAAGATAACAAAAAGAGAAACACAGGATTGGCGTACAAATTAAAGTGATTTTGCACATTATTCGGGGGAAAATAGAGAGGAGGTACTGCATGTACTTTTTGGAAAAAGCCCTCGAATTTATTTTTTTACCTAGTTGCGGAGTGTGTGGAAAATTAGGAGAAGGGTATTTATGTACAAAATGTGAAAAAGAATTAGAAAAATATGTGATTGCTCCAGCAGATAAGTATCCAGTGCAAAGAAGAGAAAACGATACTATACTCCATGTTTTTGCTTACAAAGATTTAGTTAGAAATTTAATTATTTCCTATAAATTTAACGATAAATCGTATTTGTACAAAACTTTTTGTGAATTTATGGTGAAAAATAAAAAAGTTTTTGATTTTATAAAAAGTTATGATATAATTATCCCAGTTCCAATGCACAAGAGTAAAATTCGAAAAAGAGGATATAATCAAAGTGAACTAATTGCAAAGGAATTAGCAAAAAAGCTAGAAATAAAAATAGATACAAAAGTTTTAATAAAAATAAGAAACAACAAAGTGCAAAGTACATTAAATAAAAAAGAAAGAGAAGAAAATACAAAAAATGTATATAAAATAAGAAATGAAGCAAAAATAAAGAATAAGAAAATTCTGATTTTTGATGATATTTATACAACTGGAGCTACGGTAAATGCTTGCGTGCAAGAATTAAAAAAAGCGAATGTTGCAAAAATAGGAATACTTACGTTGGCAAAGGATTAATGAAAGGAGAAACAAATGGAAGATTTAGTAGAAAGTATATTAGATTATATAAGGTCTGACTATACCGATTATGCAATTATGCTTAATGGTGAGTGGGGAAGCGGAAAAACTTATTTTTGGAATAATAAAATAAAACCTAAAATAGAATCCATGCAATTAAATGGAAAACGTTATACTGCAATTTACATGTCACTATATGGTATATCAAACCTAGAGGAAATTAGTAAAAAAATATTTATAGAAACCACACAACTTATGGATAAAAATCTTAAAAAATTCATGGATGCAAGTGGTGTAAAAAACATACCAGAGTACGCTAAAACAGGGCTAGATATGGCAAACTTTTTTGGCGTTACACAAAATGGAGACAGAATTGATTATGGTCAATTTTTCTCAACCGATGATAAAGTATTGTGCTTTGATGACTTAGAGAGAGCAAATGTAGATGTTATTGATATTCTAGGTTATATCAATAACTTTGTAGAACATGACCACATAAAAACAATTATTATCTGTAATGAAAAGGAGCTTTCTACAAAACTAAAAAATAGTAACCTAGAAATGAAAACATTTATTGCTACTTATTTGTTGGACAAAGAAAACAAACTAAATATTAAAACCGATAAACCAATGGTAGAAAGAATTCGTGATACTATTGAATACGTTTTTGATAAAGCAAACGATTATGAGAGAATAAAAGAAAAATTAATTGGTGAAACATTTGAATATGCACCAGAGTTTAATTATATTATAAACGGACTTTTGATGCGATATGAAAATTATCCAGATTTAATCCGATTCTTAAGAGAAAACACCAATCTTATTATTTCTACTTTTAATAAAAGTGGTACTAGAAACTTAAGAATTTTAAAGCACTCATTAACGAACTTCAAAAAAATATTTGATATGGTAAACAAATACTATCCAAATACCAATCATAGAGTTTTGCAAACTATGCTTATTTTTACCATAGCAATTTCTTTCGAAATAAAAGCTGGTAAAATTACTAAAGATAAATTTGTAAACATTAATGATAATGAAGAATATAAAGCAATACTTGTTTCTTCTAGGGTATTTATGGATAATAGGCAGTTCTATATTAAAGAATTTGATAATAATTATTATTATAATTTTAAGGCAGAATATCGTTTCTTTAAATTTATAGAATTATATGTACGTACCCGTATTTTTGACATGAAAGTATTCAAACAAGACATGGAAGCAATTATAAATACAGTAGATACAGATAAATTACCAGGATATAAAAGACTACTAACAGAAGAATATTGGAAAATATCTGATGATCAATTTAGTGGAGTAATATCAGAAGTTTTAGATGATGTAAAAAATGGCAGATTAGAATTAATAAATGTAGTAAAATTATTTGCATATTTTGCTCACTTTGTAAGAAAAGGGCTTATTAATTATGATATGAGAACCATAAAAAGTGTATTTCTAAATGGAATGAACATATCATCCTTAACATCAAGCTATTGTGCAAATGTAGATGAAGAACTTGCAAGTTTAGCAATTGAAGAAGATAAATCAGAAGATATGGAGGAAATTCTAAACCATTTTGATAATATTAATGCACAGCTAAAAGAAAAAATGTATAAAGAAAAAGCAGAAGAAGTTTTCAAATATATTCCTATGAAAATGGAACAATTCTATGATAAATTTGATAAAGAATGTATGCGAACACCAATCTTTAAATATTATGACGTATTCCAAATGTTCCAAAGAATTTCTTGTGCAAGTAATGAAGATATTGTAACTATTAAAGAAAAACTATTAGACAGAGCAAAGAAATATGGCAAAGAACTACAAGAAGAGTTGCCAAATTTGAAAAAATTAAAACAAGTAATGGACGACTATATTGATGGAAAAGAGCCAACTATTAAATTAGCCATCTTACAAGATTTTGCAGAAGAATTAGGAAATGTAATTGCAGAATACAAAAAATACGAGCAACCTGCTGTACCTGTTGTGGAAGAAAATTAAGCTGTATTTTAATTATTTCTATTGTTCCTCCAGTCGCATTCGTCATTTCATAGAATTATTTTTTTTGACACTAGTTTGGTTTTTAAATGGAAATTTCAATTTTAATAAAATAGTATATTAAAAAAATAATTTTTTAGTGAATTATAAATTTAAAAAAAGATGTATAAAATTTTCCTCTTTTGTAATAATAAGAGTAGACATAAATTTAAAAGGAGGAAAGTTATGAAAGCAACAGGAGTTGTAAGAAGAATAGATGATTTAGGTAGAGTTGTTATACCAAAAGAAATACGTAAAACATTAAGAATAAAAGAGGGAGATCCACTAGAAATATTTACAGATAAAGAAGGAGAAGTAATATTAAAAAAATATTCTCCAATAGGCGAACTTTCAGAATTTGCAACAGAATATGCTGAAACGCTTGCAAAAACAACAGGGCATATTGCATGTATTACAGATAAAGATACCGTAATAGCAGTTTCAGGGGGTTCAAAAAAAGAGTTTTTAGAGCAAGGTATAAGTGATGAATTAGAAAAAGTAATGGAAGATAAAGAAAGATATACTAGTAAAGAAAATAACGACATTTCTATTCCAATTACGAAAAATGATAATAAAGAAAGAAGATTTAATTCACAGGTAGTGTACCCAATTATTTCTGATGGAGATACCATAGGAACGGTTATTCTTTTGGCAAAAGAAAAAGGAACAAAAATGACAGAGGTTGAACAAAAGGTAGTACAATCTGCTGCAAGCTTTTTAGGAAGCCAGATGGAAATTTAAAACAGCTGTTGTAACACAAATGCAACAAAAATGTAATATAAATGTAATAAACTGCGAAAGTGCTGGAAAATATATGCTTTAGAGGAAAGAAAATGTAAAAAAACAAAAAATAGACTTGATAAATTGAAAAAAGTGTAGTATAAATATTGATAATAAATATTATTTTGACTACAAAGGAGGAAATATTATTATGAGTACAAGTAATTTACCATCTGAAGTAAGTGTATGGACAAAAATAAGAAATTTTTTATTTCAAGATATGACTCTTGAGTTAACACCAAAGCAAGAAAAAGTATTCCAAGAAGTACATGATTTTTGGTGCCAAGAAATCACAGGCGAAAAAGTAAAAAACTTTTTATTTAAAGAAATAGAAATAACTGGCGATATTGAGTTATAAGATTTGTTAGTTAATATAAAAAATGCAATAGATATATATCTATTGTATTTTTTTTGTAAATATCACTTGAAATATATAGCAAATTGATATAAAATGATGGTGTTTAGGATATACTAAATAAAACAGATGCAAAAGCATCAAAGATAGGAGGAATTTATATGTCAATAAGAATTGGAATTAATGGTTTTGGAAGAATAGGAAATTTAGCATTCCAAGCCGCATTAAACAGAGAAGGGGTAGAAATTGTTGCAATAAATGATCCATTTATCGCTGCTGATTACATGGCTTACATGGTTAAATATGATACTGTACATGGAAGATTTAATGGTACAATATCATCAGGAGAAGGTAAATTAATTGTAAATGGAAAAGAAATTAAAGTATATAATGAAATGGATCCAAAAAATATTCCATGGGGAGCAGATGGAGTAGATTATGTATTAGAATGTTCAGGAGTATTTACAACAATGGAAAAGGCTGGGGCACACCTAGATGCAGGAGCAAAAAAAGTAATTATATCTGCACCATCAAAAGATGCACCAAT
>CAMMEP010000058.1 GCA_946495905.1 uncultured Clostridium sp. | reverse complement strand
CCAAACAAAGAGTATCATGACAAAAAGAAAGAAAAGAAGAAAAATGATGCTAATAAATTAGAAATTATAGAAAAAAATATAGGAAAGTCCGAAATTAAAGGTTCTGTTGTTATTCCATCTGTTGCAGGACTTAAAAGGCCAGAAGCAGATACAGCTATGAATAATGAAGCAAAAAGGTATACTCAAACAACACCAGCACCACAAATGCAAAAGCCAATATCAGATACAAGGACAGAGGTAAATACAAACATACAACCAGAAGTACAAAGAAAAACAATACAACAAGAGCCACAAGAAAAGAAAGAAGAAAATTTAGACCAAGAAGAGATAGAAAATATATTACAATCATTAGAAACAGATATATCAGAGCAAAAAGAAGAAGCACCAAAAAGAAAAAGGGGAAGACCAAAAAAGGTGCAAGACAATGTGGAAAATGCTACAATAGAAGAACAACCAAAAAGAAAAAGAGGAAGACCAAGAAAAATAGATGTAGCTGAAAAAGTAGAAACTCCTGAAAAGAATGTTAGAGAAGAAGAAGCAGTAGATCTATTTAATTTAGGAGTGGAAAATGAACAAGAAGAAAATGGCGGACTTATTCTACCAGGATTAGAAGAAGATAATAATACACCACAAGTACAACAAGAACCAGAAGAAGTAAATTTATTTGACTTAGGAGATGAAGAGGAAAGCAATGTAGCACAAAGCTATGACTCATATTCTAACTCATCTAACAATTTTAATACAATGAATAATATGCAAAATTCTTATGGAAGTACTCAAACAAATAATTCGTATGACTACTCAAGAGAGACTTCTTATCAACAAAATTCTTATGGAGCCAATTCTGCTAGAGAAATAGAAACAACAAACCAATACAATCCTTACGAGGAGGCTAATTTTAAGAATCTTCTTAGTATGTCAAATAAATTAGTTGCTTTTGTTGGAACTTCTAAAAATGGAACCTCCTTTTTGGTAAATAGCATGGCAGAAATTTTATCCAAAAGAGGAATTAAAACTGCAATTTTAGATTTAACCCAAAATAAAAATGCATACTATATTTATACGCAAAATGACGAAACATTAAGAAAAACAGCATATGAGTGTATTGGAAACTTGCAAAATGGAATTAATAAGGGAATTGAAGTAAATAAGAATTTAACAGTATTTACAAGCTTACCAGATAGAACACAAGATTTTAATGATTATAAAAACATACTAACAACCTTAACACAAAACTATTCTTTAATACTAATGGATTGTGACTATGAAACAAATTATGCTTATTTTGATTTAGCACAAGAAATCTATTTAGTACAAAGTTTTGATATATTAACCATACAACCATTAACTGCTTTCTTAAGAAACCTTAAATCGAAAAAAATTTTAGACCCTAATAAATTAAGAATTGTACTTAATAAGGTTTTACGAGTAAGAAGTATATCAGAAAGAATTATAATAGGAGGAATGTCTTCTTATAATGATCCTTCTATGTCATATATGACTGAGCTTTTTGATAAAGATAATGTAAAATATTGTTCTATACCATTTGATCAAGAAGCATATTCCAAATACTTAGATGGCTTAGTAAATTGCGAGATTTCAACAAAAGGCTATCCAAAGAATTTTATTGCAAGTTTAGAAAAATTAGCAAATATGCTATATCCACTACTAAACAATGATAAACCAGCAAATAAGTTTAATACATACAATCAAAATACTAACAATTTTTCAAGTAATATGAACGAAACATTAAATAAAATGAAAAGTCGATACTAAAAAAAGGAAATAAAAGAGGTGATATCTTTTGATAATAGCAGTAATATTAATACTTGTAATTATTATAATATTACTAATGGCATACAATATGTCCATACATAAAAAAATACAGAATTTCAATAATCTTAACCAAAAAATCACAAATCTAAATATCTTACAGGATTTTATGGACACCATAAGCAAATCTGCTAGTGTAGAGGAGAAGATAAACCAGATAAACAATATTATTATTGAAAGATATCAAATCAAATATTCTACAATAGTAGTATATGATGGAACCAAATACGTGGTAAAAGCTTCTAATGTAGATGAGAAGCACTGGGAAGCATTAAGCAATTTACAATCAGAGGATATTTTTAAAGAAAGCATTCAAACTTCTGTACCCAAGTATGTAACGGTTGAAACTGAAAATGAAAGATTACCATATCAAAAAATGGAATTCGCAAGAGCAAAATGTGCTATGTTTTTCCCTTTATATATTGATAATGTATATATTGGTTATTGGTTATTAGAAGGTAGCAAACCACATGAATTTGATAACATAGATACCACTATATTAGAAGTAATAAGGAATAATATTGTTGCCATTTTACAAACAGTGGAAAATCAAAAAATTATAGAAAGCATGGTAAGAGACGATTTATATAGCGAATTAAAAACATCCGAGTACTTATTTGGAGAAGGAAGAAAAACAATAGATAAGTATACTACTTCAACTGTTTGTTTATTCCGAATAACTAACTTAGAAGAAATAAATGAAGATATTAGCAGAAAAACGGGAGACAAAATTATAACAAAAGTTTGTGAAGTAGTAAGAAGTAACCTTTCTAGTGAATATCTTTTTGTAAGATATATGGGACCAAAGTTTGCCATTGTATTTTCTGGAATAGAAAAACAAGCAGTAGCAGGTTTTATGGAACAAATTAAAAATCAAGTAGAAGCAATAGAAGTAGAGCCAGTAGATGTAGAATTTGAAGATGCAGAAGATGTAATTGCAAAACCAAAAATAAACATTGTTATTGCTACATACTATAAAGGAACAGCATTGGAAGGGGTATTAAAAAAGCTTGAAGAATATTTAGATAATGCAAGTAAAGATGAAAGCCAAATAAATGAATTATGAGGAAATAAAACCTAAAGAAAGGAAAGTGATTGGTATGTCAAACATGGATGAAACAGTAAGTTTTAAAGTAGAAAGAGACAAAAATATTAAAGCTAGGGAAATCTTAAAAGAAGTATATAATGCTTTACAAGAAAAAGGCTATAATCCAATTAATCAAATTGTAGGCTATATTTTATCAGGAGACCCTACTTATATAACAAGTCATAACAATGCAAGAAATCTAATAAGACAAATCGAAAGAGACGAATTATTAGAAAAAATGGTAAAAAATTATATAGGGTTAGATGAATAGACAGAGGTTATTCAATTAAATTTTAATTCGAGATAAAATTAGCTCGAATGGAGGTTAAAATGAGAAAATTAGGAATCGATTATGGAGATAGCAGAGTAGGACTTGCCATAACAGATGAACTAGGAATAACAGCACAAGGCCTAGAGACTGTTCATCATAATGGAAATGATAAAATAGTATTAAAAAGATTAGAAGAAATCTGCATGCAATATGAAATAGATACCATGGTAGTTGGGATTCCTATCAATATGAATGGAACAAAAACCGAAAGAGTAGAAGTTACAGAAAAGTTTATTCATAAACTAAAATGTAAATTTAACAAAATAAAAATAGAAGAAATAGACGAAAGACTTACAACAGTAGCTGCACATCGAACAATGAATTACTTAAATATTAATAAAAATGACAAAAAGAATATTGTAGATACTATTTCTGCTGTATATATTCTAGAAACCTATATGAATAAATTAAAAAACGAAAAAGAAAATGCTTAAGAAATGTATAGGATTAGTAAATTAACAAATACTATATGAAAAAAATAAAATAGTTATTAATGTTGTAGAAATACAAATAATTATAAAATATTTTGAAAGGAGAATAAAAAAATGAATGATGATGTAAACAATGTTCCAAACGAACAAGAAGGAGAGGAACTAGATAATATAATCGTTTTAAATGATGAAAATGGTGAAGAAATTGAATTTGAATTTTTAGATTTAATTGAATACGAAGGAGAAGAATATGTAGTATTATTACCACATGATGAAGAAGAGGATGCTGATGAAGTAGTAATACTAAAACTAGAAGATACAGATTCAGAAGATGAGGAATCTTATGTAAGCGTTGAAGATGAAGATGTATTACAAGCTGTATTTGATATTTTTAAAGAAAAATTCAAAGATGAATTTAATTTTATTGATGAGTAAGAAGAAGAGGCTTTTTATAAAGTCTCTTTTTAATGTAAAAATTTAGACAAAATAATGCAAAAAACTTAAATATATGTTACAATATATTTAAGTTTTAAAAATAAGAGGAGGAACACACATATGAAAAATTTTTCAAGTTGGCTTATTGCCATGTTTGCGTTTATGTTTTGGGCATTTCGTTTAGTAGGCACAGCTTTATATTCAATAGGAAAGGATTTTATGTTTACACCTGCTAACATGGCAATGGAAGTTGCTTTACTATTCATTACGTTTATTTGTATCTGTTTTATGATAAAAAGGAAATTACTTGCTGCATTAATTTATTTAATAGCACATTTTATGTATTATGGACCAGCATTTGTATCTCATTTTATGCAAATTGTAGATGGAACACTTCCAATGGATGCCTATATGAGTACACTATTTGAGTTATTTGCTCTAGTATTAGCAATAGCAGCTATATTTGATGTATTATTGGATAAAAATAGAAAAGCACATCCAAATGACAAGAAAACGGATTGGTTCTATAAAAATAAAGATTATGATAGAAAGTTAGATGAAAGAGCAGATAAGAATAATTATAGAACTTTATAAAGGTTAATTATAAAAAATTAGATAGATATATTTAAGTTACAAAATAATGGATAAAGCTAATACTTATTCTTTGATTAATTATTACGATACAACCATTATTTTGTAGCTTTTTTCCTTTATAAATGGAAAAAATTATGCTATAATTAGAAATAGATGTTGTATAAAAAGATAGGAAGTGAAAAGTATTTAACTTGTATATAGGAGAGGTAATATAATGTATAGCAGAGAATTTTGTAATATATATAATGATTATGGATGGGATTATTTTAGTATAACTATGGGAGATGCTATATTAAAATACTTTCAAATTAACAATAAGATAATAAAAAGTCACTTGGATTTGGGATGCGGTGTAGGAACGTTATGTAATTATTTTTATAGCAAAAATATAAAAACAACTGGAATAGATATATCAAATGATATGATAAGTATTTGTAAAAGTAAAAATAATAAAATTAATTTTTTTGCATCAGATATGATTAAATATATTTCAAAAGAAAAATATGATTTAATTACATTAACATGTGATGTTATTAACCATATTTTAGAAGAAGATAAAATTGAAATCCTCTTTTCTAATATTTATTATATGTTAAATGATGATGGATATCTTATATTTGATATATATAATAAAGAAAAATTAGCTTTAAATAAAGATATAATTAGTAATAGAGATAACGGCATTAAAGTTCATTATTACATAACAAAACAAAATTCTTTAATTAATACAAATGTAAAAGTATCACAAAATGATAATTTAGTATATGAATATGACGTATTAGAAAAACTATATGAAACAGAATTTATTAAAGGATTGCTAACTAAATATAATTTTAAAATAATAAAAGCTGAAAATAAAATTTTAGATGAGAGACAAAGATTTGAAGATAAAATATATATTATATGTAAAAAGGAAGTGATAAGATGAGCGAAAATAAAACAAACATTAACTGGTACCCAGGACACATGGCAAAAACAAAGAGGCAAATCATAGAAGATTTAAAATTAATTGATGTAGTTGTTGAGATTCTAGATGCACGAATACCAGTATCCAGTAGAAACCCAGATATAGAAGAATTAACGAAAAACAAAGCAAAATTATTGATATTAAATAAATATGATTTAGCAGATGAAAATGAAAATAAAAAATGGATTTCAAAATTCAAAAAAGAAGGAATAGAAGCAGTATTAGTTAATTCAAACAATGGAGAAGGAATTAATAACGCAATAAAGAAAGTAGAAGAAATCTACCAAAAGAGTCAAGAAAAATATGCTAATAAGGGTAGAATAGGAAAAGCAATTAGAGTTATGGTCTTGGGAATACCAAATGTGGGGAAATCCTCATTTATTAATAGAATCACAAAGAAAAATTCAGCAGTAGTAGGAAATAAACCTGGTGTAACAAGACAAAAGCAATGGGTTCGAATTGGACAGAACATAGAACTTTTAGACACTCCAGGAGTATTATGGCCTAAGTTCGAAAATGAGGAAATTGCTCTAAATTTAGCTTATACAGGAACTATTAAAGACGATATTTTGCAAACCATAGAAGTTGGATTTAGCTTGCTTACTGTACTAGCTAATAATTACTTAGATAATTTAATAGAAAGATATAAACTAAATAAAGAAGAAACGTTAGAATTACTACAAAACGAAAACTTACCAGAAAATGAGAGAATTCTTGAAATTTTACATGTAATAGGTAAAAAAAGAGGAGCACTCATTTCAGGAGGTAATATAGACGAGGAAAAAACAGCTAAAATAATATTAGATGATTTTAGAAGTGGAAAAATAGGAAGAATTACCTTAGAAAGAGTAGAAAAATAAATTACAATCAGTGCAAAAAAGGAGAAAAAATGGAAATAATAGATAGGGAAAAAAGTATCGAAGAAATAAATACAATGTCACCACTTACTTGGGCATATATTGGAGATAGCGTATATGAATGCTACATCAGAATGTATTTAGTAAATAACACAAATAACAAGCCACATAAATTACATGTGGAGGCAATAAAATATGTTAAAGCACAAGCGCAAGCAGAAATACTGAAAAAAATAGAAAGTGAATTAACAGAAAAAGAACTAGAAATAGCTAAACGAGGAAGAAATGCCGAAAATCATCACTTACCTAAAAATGCCTCTGTTCAAGATTACAACTATTCTACTGGGTTTGAAGCATTAATAGGATATTTATATTTAACAAAACAAGATGAGAGATTAAAAGAAGTATTAAAAAAATGTATTTTATAAAAACAAAGGAGACGACAAGTGGAAAAAATTATTATATCTAATATGGTAGGAGTAATTGCACTATTATTTTGGATTATTAGTTTACAAGCAAATAATAAAAGTAAGATTTTAAAATTACAATTATTAGCAAGTATATTTTATACGATACAATAAAAACTAAAGCAAAATCTATAAAAGCTTTAGTTTTTTAATTGTGGTGACCCCTACGGGAATCGAACCCATGATTCAGCCTTGAGAGGGCTGCGTCTTAACCGCTTGACCAAGGGGCCATATATAAATTAAAGTTCCGCAAAAATAAAATTTGGAGCAGGTAGCGGGAATCGAACCCGCATAGCCAGCTTGGAAGGCTGGAATTCTACCATTGAACTACACCTGCATTTCCTATTTGCGGAACAATTAATATTATAAACATTTTATTTGTTCTTGTCAATAGATTTTTTAAAAAAAATTAAAATTTTTTTGTGTGTTAAATTTTCGAAAGCGAAATTTGAAGAAACTATAAAAATTGCTTTACGAATTAAATAAAAAATGTTATACTTAATATTGTAAATAAGCGGGTATAATTTAGTGGTAGAATGTCATGCTTCCGACCTGATCGCGCGAGTTCGATTCTCGCTACCCGCTCCATTAAATAATTATTATATGTAAAAATTGGACTGCGAAACAGCAGTCCTTTAAAATTTATACTTTTCCTATCTATTATCTCCGATATCTCCGAGGGTTTTTAGAAGTCGTATTTTTAAATTCATCAGCATACCATCCAAAAGTTTCATATAACTTTCTTCTTCTCTCTTGTTGTGTCAAATGTTCAACTTCAACACCTTGTTGAGGTTGCATTTGAGAAATTTCATAGAAACTATTTAAAAGAGCATTTTTACCATCTGTATTTTGTGAGTATACCACACTATGATGACCATAACTATCATCACAACAACTTGTCAATTTACCTGTTTTATAATCGTATGAAGATTTGATTTTATCTTTAAAAACTATTCTTTTATTATCTTTTGACAGTAAAAGTCCTCTTCTCAACATCAATGAACTTACTATTAATTCCATATAATCTAATGCATTTTTAGCTGCTTCTCCATTTAAATTTATGCGATTATTAGTATCAGTAATTCCATATAAGTAACAAAATATTTCTTTTGCTTCAATCATGGTTCTAGCAAATTCTTCACCATAAGAACTTCCAGGAGTTTCTGGTGCTAAATAAATATTAGGTGTATTAGATGTATAAATCCAAGATAACGGTCTTTCTGATCCATTAAATAAATTAGGATGTTGTTGGTATACACTATGAATCACTTGTTCAATATTTTGTTGATGTTCAAAATCTGAATATAAAATAATTCTATCACATTGCAGAAGATGGCTCTGCGGACATTTTCTTTATATATTCTTCTAATCTTTGTTCTG
>CAMMEP010000057.1 GCA_946495905.1 uncultured Clostridium sp. | reverse complement strand
TTTTTTATAATGATTTAATATGTTTTGAATTTCTACTTCGTTAACATCGCCTTCTCCTTCTGCCTTATATTCCACATCATCTGTATCAATTCTATAATATATTTTTGCATCTTTTTTACTACGTGGTTTATTTATCAATTCACATACTTTTGATATGGTTCTATCCTGTCCAAGTAATGCACTATATATTCCTATTCCAAATAGCTTTACTAATATATTTTCTGATTTAGTTCTTCTATCTGCACAAATTAGAATAATAGGAATATCTTGTCCATTTGCAGATGTAGCTTCATCACTTATATTATCTAATCTCTCAAAGATAAATTTATCAATTACTCCATAATTATTACTAGCAAATGGTTCTACATCTTCGCTAATAACAATTCTATCGTAGGATTTATCTTTTTGTAGTTCTCTTGTAATAGCATCAAAATAATATACATTTTTACTTGATATAATTTCTTTGTATTCTTGCTGATATTTCTTAATAATAGATTCCGAAATACTTTCATTATTAACGGCAAATAATACCTTCATTTGTTAACCCCTCCAGCCTTTTACAACTATTGCAAACACTAATGGTAAAATCTGACAAATTACCATAACGGTTATAATTCCTATCATAGCTCCAAAACCTTTGTCTCTTACGTCTAATTTTCTTATTCCTATAATATAACGATAGATACCACTAATTGCAATTCCTACAAAACCAAATGGTATACTGTATAATCGAATTATATTTAATATGTAGGCCACTAACCCATAAGTATCGTCTCCATAAGATTCTTGATAATCTTGCAATGTTTCCAATTCTCTATCTTTCATTTGTACTAAGTTGACGGTAGAATCATTTTTTAAATCTGCGGTATTTGTATCTGTAGCTTGTACTACTGATGCAAAAAATGCTAGTGCAAATAGTATAATCATTATTATGGCAGCTATTTTTTTCTTCATTTTTTAGTAGTTCCTCCTTCATTTTCAAACTAATACATTAGAATTATCATATACTACAACTGAAAAAATATCAATAGAAAATGTATAAATAATTAATAAATTATAAATAGTAGTTTACCCAATTAGAGTAAATTTTATCTCCATTTTCTTTCCAGCTAAATACTGGTCCTTCTTCTGGGTTGTTGTCTTTATAATAATTTTCTGGCATTTCAATTGTTAGCCCTTTTGCTAAGTCTCTTTTATATTCTTTATCTAAGGTATCTTTAGCATATTCTAAATGTCCTGTTACAAATAATTGATTCTTATTTTTATTTTCTACAATAAAAACTCCTGCCTTATCCGATTCTGAAACAATTTGTAAGTCTGGCATTTTTTCAATATCTTCTTTATATACAGTTGTATGTCTTGAATGTGGTGCTTTAAATCCATCTTCAAAATTAAACAATATTTTTGAATTTTTATCATCAATTTTATGATTAAAAACCCCAAACATTTTATGATCCATCAGATGCTTATCTATTCCGTAATGATAGTATAATCCTGCTTGTGCTCCCCAGCAGATATGTAGTGTAGATTTTGCATGTGACTCTGACCAATTCATTATTTTGGTTAGCTCTTTCCAGTATATAACCTCTTCAAAATCCATTTGTTCTACTGGTGCTCCTGTAATAATTAAACCATCAAAATATTTATTTCTTATTTCCTCAAAAGAAGAGTAAAATCTTTGCATATGTTCAGGAGCTGTTGTTTTACAAATGTATGATGTAACATTTACAAAAGTTATTTTTATGTTTTTACCAGATGTTGCTAATTTTCTTAATAATTGTAATTCTGTATCCTCCTTTAGAGGCATTAAGTTTAGTATTGCTATTTGCAATATATTGTTTTCATTTTTTCCTTCTAGATTTTCTAGAATTTGTACTTTTTCCTTTCTTAAAATATCGTTTACAGGTAAGCCTGCTTTTGTGTATATTGGCATTTTTATCACCATTTCTAAAATTGTCTCAAAAATATATAATTATATATTTTTACTTAAATATTTTATCATTTGTATTATAATAAATCAAGGAAATTTAGAAATATTTTCTATATTTTTGCAACAGCACCTAAATAATAAAACTATTTAATGATATTAAAGTCAAATTTATCATTAAATAGTTTTATTATTTAGGAACTGTTGCTTATTTATTCTTACACATTAAATCTAAATAAAACAATGTCTCCTTCTTGCATAATATAATCTTTGCCTTCTGACCTTACTAGTCCTTTTTCTTTTGCAGCATTCATGCTTCCTTCTCGAATCAAGTCATTATAAGAAACAATTTCTGCACGAATAAATCCTCTTTCAATATCGCTATGGATTTTTCCCGCTGCTTCTGGCGCTTTTGTACCTTTTTTTATTGTCCATGCTCTTACTTCTGGCTCTCCTGCTGTTAAAAAGGACATTAATCCTAATAAATCATAACTTGCTTTTATTACTTTATCTAGTCCAGACTCTTCTAATCCAAGTGCTTCTAGCATTTCATTCTTGTCATCGCCTTCTAAGCTTGCAAGTTCTTCTTCAATCTTTACACAAAGTGGTATTACTTCTGCTTTTTCTTGTTTTGCATATTCTACTACTTGTTTTACATTTTCGTCTTCAAAAGGATTACTTAATTGTTCCTCTGATACATTAGCAATATATAAAATTGGTTTCATTGTCAACAAATACATATCTTTTAAAATTTCTTGTTCTTCTTCTGTAAATGCTATGGTTCTTGCGGATTTTCCTTGTTCTAATGTTGTTTTTATTTTTTCTAATGTATCAACTTCTTGTTGATATTTTTTATCTGCTTTAAGCTTCTTTTTAGCATTATCTATTCTTTTTTCCACAGTTTCTAAATCTGCAAATATTAATTCCAAATTGATTGTTTCAATGTCTCTTTTGGGATTTATATTTCCATCAACATGCACAATATTGGTATCTTCAAAGCATCTTACTACTTCTACAATACTATCTACTTCTCGTATATGAGATAAGAATTTATTTCCTAATCCTTCGCCTTTGCTTGCACCTTTTACAAGACCTGCAATATCCACAAACTCAATAACAGCATGTGTTGTTTTTTTAGCATTATACATTTTTGTCAAAACATCTAATCTTTCATCTGGTACTGGTACCACTCCTACATTTGGTTCTATTGTACAGAATGGATAATTGGCACATTCTGCTCCTGCATTTGTAATAGCATTAAACATTGTACTTTTTCCTACATTTGGTAAACCAACGATTCCTATTTTCATTTTCTATTATGCTTAGCTTTAAGCATATCCTCCTTTTCTATCTAATTACTACTTGCTTCCGTATTTGTTAATACATCATTTATCGCTTCTTCGTTATTACCAGGCGTAATGGCATTGGTGTTTTCCGAATTATCTATTACTTCATTTGTTGTATCATTTACAACATCATTTACTACATCGTTTACTACGTCATTCACTGTTTCATTTGCTATATCATTTGTAATATCATTAACTATTGTATTGTTATCTACTTCATTAGTTGTATTTTCAGGTTTATTTGGTTTATTATTTTCATCTTCTTCTTTTTCTTCTAGTTCTTTTAAGTATTCTGGCCATGGATTTCTACTATCTGGATCAGTAGGGTCCCATCCTTTAACATAGCTTGGTGCACTTGATATTTTTCTAGTTGTTGGTTTTCCAAGTGGTCCTGGATTTGAACTTGAATAAAATTCTACTTGAGTTCCTACTGGACAATTTTCATAAATCCATTTTGCATCTTTAACGGTTAATCTAACACATCCCATCGATACTCTCTGTCCTAATTGATCATATGCCCAGTATTCTAGAGAAGACTTATCTCCTTTTTCCAAATATGGTACCGAATGGAATAATATATCACCACAAATCCAAGTTGAATATTGACCATAAACATCTCCCATTAGAGGCCACCAGTTACCTTTGCCTAGTGTTCTATATGTTCCTGATGTAGGCGTATAGGTTCCTGTTGAACATACCATTGCTTTTATTGGTTTAGTATAATTTCCATTTGAGTCTTTTGTATATATGGTAACAACTTGGGCACCATAATTTACTTTTATATAATATTTATCTGCTGCCGAAGAAATTTTCTTTTTTTTTTTTAGTTTTTCATATTCTTCTTCATTTTCTTTTTTTGCTTTTTCTTCATCAATTGTAGACTCTGTTTCTAACTCATTTGTATTCGTTTCTTCTATATTACTAGCAACATTTTCACTCTCTGACTGTGCCATATTTACATTTGAGCCAACCTCTGCTAATTGAGTATGGCTAATATATTCAAACGTACCTATTGTAATTGCAAAAGTTATAATCATTGCTCCTAATATCGCAAAAGCTGCTGTTTCATCTTCTATTTTCATTTTTAGCATTTGTAAAAATTTTTTCATTTTGAAAATCCCCTTATATAAAAATCTTTTTCATAAATCGATAGGACTATTATAATCTTTTTTATAAAATTTAGCAATACCTTTTTTCTATAATTCTTTTTACTATACGATTTACATACACAAAAACAACCTACAAACCTTATAGTTCGTAAGTTGTTATTTTCTGGAGCTTCCAGACGGAATCGAACCGTCGACCCCAGCCTTACCATGGCTGTGCTCTACCTACTGAGCTATAGAAGCACTTATTCTTGTTTTAAGCCTTTTATAGCTTTTTTACGTATACGTTGAATTGCATTGTCGATAGACTTTACAGGTGTATCTAAATCTTCTGCTATCTGCACATAGCTTTTCCCATTGATGTATTTGTTCAATACTTTCTTTTCAAAGTCACTAAGTGTTTTATCAATAGTGTCTTCAATATATTCAAAATACTCTTTTTTGGTAATAGTATCTAATGGATCTTCTGTAGAAGCCGCATTAAAAACATCTATTAAAGAAGTATCACTATCACTTTCTTCTTCATCATATGCAGATATATTTAAAGATAAGTAGGAATTAAGTGGCATGTGTTTTTGTCTATTAGAACTTTTAATTGCTGTTATTAATTGTCTTTCTATACACATATTTGCAAAGCTTTTAAACGAATTTTTCATATCGGACTTATAACTTTTTATTGCTTTAAATAAGCCAATAAGTCCTTCTTGAACGATATCGTCTCTTTCCGCTCCGATGATAAAGTATTTGCTAACTTTTATATTTACTAATTCTTTATATTTATTAATTAAGTAATCAAAAGCAAGCTTATCTCCCGATTTAATAATTTCTACTAAATCTTCATCGTTCATATTGTCATAATCTTTATTTGTAGAGTAAAAGACATTTGCATTTTCCATTTTATATAAAGATACCTCCTGAAGTTTTCCTACGTGCATTATTATATGACAAGCTGTGCCATCAAGTCAAGTATTATTTGATATTTTCTTAAAATTATGGTACTATATATTACAATTCATAGTTGTTTCTAAAATGTTAGAACAATGCATATTTTAAGTTTATGTTTCCGGCCCCCAACTGCGTACAAACTGTAACAGCTTTGCTTAACAGTTTGTAAACTTGTTGGTCCCCACCTTAAGCACTTCAACATAAACTTAAAATATGCATTGTTCTAACAAAAGCAACCGTGAATTGTAACTACAATATTAAGGAGAGAATACTAATGGCTTATGATGGATTAACAAATTATTCTGTTGTAAATGAATTAAAAAGTAACATTATAAATGGAAAAATTGATAAAATTTATGAACCTAATTTTGAGGAAATCATTTTAGGTATTTATTGTAATGGAATAAAATATGCACTAAATTTAGTAATTAATTCTAAATATTATAGAGCGAATTTAACAACCAAAGCGAAAATCAATCCTAATCAAGCACCTAATTTTTGTATGACGCTTAGAAAACATTTAATTGGAACTCACATTACCAACCTATATACCAAGCATTTAGAAAGAATTATTTTTATCGAATTTGAAGGATATAATAAATCGAAGGATTTTTCTAAAAAGACTTTAATTGTTGAGCTTATGGGAAAACACAGTAATTTAATTTTAGTCGATGGAGAAAATAAAATAATAGATGCTATGAAGCATTTTTCTACCAATTCTGGCTCTTACCGAAATATCTATGCTGGAATTAATTATGAGCTTCCAAAATCAGATAAATTAGATTTTATGGAGATTCAGAATAAAGAAGAGTTTTATCGAGTTCTTCAGAACAATGCTATCCACTTTCAGGAGAATAGTTTGGCTAAGGTTGTTAGTAATACGTTTACTGGTATTAGCAAAAATTCTATTTTTTCTTTTGAAAATGACTTGAATCTATCGGATGAAATAACGGAAACAGCTTCTTATAAATTATTTGAATACATTAATACGATTCTTCATCAACCGGAAAGAGTAATTGGCAAAAATTTTGAAAAAGATTATGCTTTAGAAATTTCTGAAAAAGAAAATAATTTACAATTAAATTTCTTTTTAGATGATTATTATGTAGCAAAAGAAACAGATCATACTTTTACTACCTATCGTGATAATCTTTTAAAATTAATTTTAAATCGACTTACTAAATTAAATACAAAATTAGATGTTTTAAATGCGAAATTGCAGGAATGTAAAGAAGCTGAAAAATATAAATTATATGGAGAATTAATTACTTCCAATTTATATAAAATTCAAGATTACAATACCGATTCTATTACACTAGAAAATTACTATGATAATAACAAACCTATTATTATTTCGTTAGATAAAAGCATAACACCTTCTGCAAATGCAAAAAGCTTTTTTAAAAAATATAAGAAGCTAAAAAATGCGAAAGAATATGTAGATGCACAAAAAACTTCTATTGTATCTGATATTGATTATTTAGAAAGTATTGTGTATGAAATTAGTTCTGCTAAGACTGTTTTTGATATTGATGAGATTTATAATGAAATTCAAGAATCGGATGTTAAAATTAGTAAAAAGAGACAAAAGCAAAAGAAAAAAGCACCTACTAAGAAAAATGTACCTAATATTGGTAAACCTATGGAGTTTAGCATTGACGGATTTACCGTTCTTGTTGGGAAAAATAATAGGCAAAATGATTATATAACAACAAAACTTGCTAATAAAGAAGATATTTGGTTCCATGTAAAAGATTTTCATGGAAGCCACGTTATTCTAAGAACAGATAATAAAATACCGAGCCAAGATACTTTAAATAAATGTGCAAGCTTAGCAAAGCAATATAGTAAAGCTAATAATTCTTCAAATATTCCAATAGATTATACCTATGTAAAATATGTAAAAAAGCCTTCTGGAAGTAAACCTGGAATGGTTATTTATACACACGAACAAAGTGTTATTATAAAATAGTATTTGAAATTTGCGGTTTCAGCATATTCGTGTTATAATATACTTTGATTACATTTTATATGTATTAATTATTATTTAAGGAGGGTCTATTTTATGACTAACGCTGCTATTGAGTATCATCTTTCCACTCCTACCGATCTTTTTATACGGAATAAGCTAATTGTTCGTATTCCAATTGAGTTGGATTTTAATGACGAGGAAGCCAAGTCTGCTATTTATGAATCTTGGCGAAGAGAAAGAAATTTACCCTATTTTTATAGTGAACTTAGAGAAAAAATCAATAAACTGAAAGATTTAAGAAGATCTGCAGGTTACTTTGAATTAAATTTAACTCAAACTAGGAAAGGGTGTTTTGCTTCCGTTGTTTTATCGGGCATTCCGGAGAAGCCGAAAGAGATTGAGACATTTTTAAAAAGTGTCTTTGGTGACAATGTCATTCCTTATTAAAGTCATTTTTTAGCCCTTAAAAAACCACCCATGTTGCTTACATGAGTGGTTTTCTATTGTGTATTATTTTACATAGCTTCTTCATATAATTTTATAAAGTCTTCTCTTGTTACTTCTCTTGGATTTCCTGGTTTACAAGGGTCTTCCATTGCTTTATCGGCAAGCATTGGTATATCTTCTTGCTTTCCTCCAACTTCACCTACAGTTTGAGTTATTCCAACCTTTTCAGATAAATCTTTTATTTTTTCACAGAAAGTTTTAATAACTTCTTCTTTAGTAAATTTAGTTGCATCTGTATGGAAAGCTTGTGTTAAAATTTCTCTATATTCCTCATAGCTTGTCTCTCCATTAAATTTCATAACTGTTGGAAGAAGTATAGCATTTGCTAAACCATGAGGTGTATCATATACAGCACCTAATTGATGTGCCATAGAGTGAACAATACCAAGACCAACATTTGAAAATGCCATACCTGCTATATATTGTCCAAGTCCCATGTTGTTTATAGCTTCTTGGTCCTTTTCATTTACGGCTTTCTCTAAGTTATCATATATTAATTGAATTGCTTTCATAGAAAACATTTGAGACATTGTGTTTCTGTTTTTTGTAATATATCCCTCTATTGCATGTGTTAAAGCATCCATTCCTGTTGAAGCAGCTATTGATTTTGGCATAGAAGCCATAAGCTCTGTATCAACTATTGCAATAATTGGAATATCATGTTCATCAACACATACCATTTTTACTTCTCTTTCTGGGTCTGTGATAACATAATTTATTGTAACCTCTGCTGCTGTTCCTGCTGTTGTTGGAAGCGCTATAATTGGTAAACCTTTATTCTTAGTATTAGAAGCCCCATTTAATGAAACAACATCTGCTCTATCTGGGTTTGTCATAATAATAGATATACCTTTTGCAGTATCTATACTAGATCCTCCACCTACTGCAACAATTACATCTGCTCCAATTTCTTTACACATTGCAATTCCTGCATTTACATT
>CAMMEP010000056.1 GCA_946495905.1 uncultured Clostridium sp. | reverse complement strand
TACCTTTATATTTTCCAAGTTCAACTTCTGGTTTTGTTTCTACTGTTGCAGTAAAAATTAATTCTTTTCCTTTTTCCATTTGAACAATATCTATATTAGGTCTACTAACTGCTTCTACCTTATTTTCTTTTATTGCCTCATCATATATATCTGGTACTAGTTCGTTAAAAGCATCTTCATAAAAAATAGCAGAACCATATTGTCTTTCTACTAATTGCATTGGTGCTTTTCCTTTTCTAAATCCAGGTATATTAAAATATTTTGCAGTTTTTGCATATACCTTTTTCATTGCATCTTCAAATTTTTCAGCTTCAATGTTAAATGTTAGTTTTACTTCATTTTTGTTTTCTGTATTTTCTACTTTTACGTTCATATTATTCATCCTTTCATGATATATTTCTATTAAGCCTTATTATTATATCACATTTTTTTCATTTTGCAATAGTTTACATATTTTTTTGCACATTTTATACGTCATTTGTTTCTATAATCTCATTAATTACCTCATTTGCTCCTATCGTATTGTCTACTTCTCCCTCTAACTCATTAAACCATTGTTCCATTCTTTCGTTATCTCTTCGGATATATTCTCTAGTAAGATTTACTCCATAAACTAATAATGTTGTTACAGCAGCAACAAGTAATATAATTCCTATAAACATCGGTATATTTATTTTAACTTCTCTATACATATCTATTCCCCTGTTTTCTATTTTCTAGATAATGTTTTTGTAAATTATTTTACACTATCTTTCTATTTTTACATTTAGATCTTCTGTAGAGTAAAATTTAAATAATCTGCACTTATTAATTTATAATCAATTCCATTTACCGTTCCTTCAATAGCATCTTTATGTGATGTTCCATGTAAATGTCCATAATAGCATCTATGTATATTGTATTTTTCAAATGTTTTTACAAATTCTGTTTTTTCTTTTGCCAGTATATCATTTTTATTAATAGGAGGATAATGCATAAAAGCAATTATTTCTTTATCCTCACCATTTTTGCTTAATCCATCTTTTATCGATAACTCTAATCTCGCATTTTCCCTTTTTATCATTTTACTATCATTTTCGGTATCTAAGATATTCCATCCTCTTGTTCCTATTATTATTTTATCTTCTACCAAATAGCTGTTGTTATATAAAAAATGTATCTTACTAAAATTGTTTTCCTCTATAAATTCATTCATTTTGGCTAAAGTAGTCCACCAATAATCATGATTTCCTTTTAATAAGATTTTAGTTCCAGGCAAACCATTTAAATATTCGAAATCTAACCTTGTATCTTTTAAATACATTGCCCAAGAAAAATCTCCTGGAAGTATCACAAAATCTTCTTCCTTTACTTGTTCTATCCAATTTTTCTTTATTTTCTCTGCATGATTTTCCCAATTATCTCCAAATATGTCCATTGGCTTATCTTCTAAGAATGATAAATGTAAATCAGCTATTGCATAAATTGCCATAGGTTTGCTCCTCTATTTGGTTTTCTTTTTACTTTTATAATTATTATAATTTTTTATCAATAATCTGTCAATGTTTACTTTTATTTTTTGTTGCTTATTTTTGGTTACTATTCGTAGCTCTTTTTTAGCAATCAATAGGTGTTTTAAATTTTTATTGGAGTGCTTAAGGTGGGGACCGACAAGTTTACAAACTGTTAAGCGTAGCTTTTACAGTTTGTACGCAGTTGGGGGCCGAAAATAAAAATTTAAAACACCTATTGATTGCTTTTATATAAAGTTTTGAATTGTACCTATTTTTAAATTCGGTACCGCATTTAAAGTAAGGTCCGATGTAACCCCAGATACATATCTATAATAACCCGCAGAAGCTATCATTGCTGCATTATCAGTACAAAGGATAGGTTCTGGATAATATATTTTATATCCTTGTTTTTCTAAATCCATGAATTGCTGTCTTATATATGAGTTAGCAGATACTCCTCCTGCTAGTGCTATTGTTTTTATATTTAATTTCTTGGCAGCTTTTAAGCTATTATCAATCAATATTTCTGTAACATACTTTTCAAAACTTGCACATAAATCAGCTTTATTAATATCGGGATTTTTATGATGTAAATTGATAATGGCTGTTTTTATTCCACTAAAGCTAAAATCTAATCCATCGATATGTGTCTTAGGAAGTTCTATATTAGCAGTTCCTTCTTTTGCAAGTTTATCTACTTTTGGTCCTCCAGGATAGCCTAACCCTATTACTCTTGCCACTTTGTCAAATGCTTCTCCAATAGCATCATCCCTTGTCCTTCCTAATATTTCAAATTTATCATAATCTTGTATATGTACTAGATGGGTATGCCCTCCTGAAACAATTAAGCATAAAAATGGTGGCTTTAGCTCTTTATGAGAAATATAATTGGCTGCTACATGCCCCTCTATATGGTTCGTACCTGTTAGTGGTTTGTTTAAAGCATAGCTTAAACCTTTAGCATAAGATACACCTACTAAAAGAGCACCTACTAACCCTGGGCCATAAGTACATGCTATATTATCAATATCTTTCCACGTCATATTAGCTTCTTTTAATGCTTCTTTTGTAACAGCAGAAATAGCCTCTATGTGATTTCTAGAAGCTATTTCTGGTACAACCCCACCAAATTTTTCATGTATTTTAATTTGTGAATTTATAACGTTTGATAAAACCTCTCTGCCATTTTTTACAACAGCTACTGAAGTTTCATCACAACTTGATTCAATTCCTAGTGTAATTATATCTTTCATTTTATTGCCTCAATTTATAAATATTTATTTAAATTTTTCTTGTAAAACATCTTTATCGTCTATTATTTGCAATACCACATTAGAATATTCCTTTGCTATATAACTGTCAATCCAAATATACTTGCACAAAGATGTGCTAAACCGCTATAAGCCAAATTAATTAGAGGATTAATTATCATTCCTAAAATTCCTACAATCCATAAAGCTATAAACACAATCTCAAAAATTTGACTATGAGCATCCATCCAGTTTCTAGCATTATATGGTAAAAATGCATTTAATATCTTAGAGCCATCTAGTGGTGGCAATGGTATTAAATTAAATATTCCTAATCCTAAATTGATTGTTACAATAGAAGTAAGAATAGCATAAGTTACCATTCCTGCAGTAGACGCATAAAATGCTGGTGCAAATCTTACTACTGCACATGCTATTAATTCAAATACAAGTGCTAAGATAAGATTCATAATAGGACCAGCAGCTGCAACTATTGCTTCTGCTTTAGAAAGTGAAATATCTCTATTAAAATTCCTTGGATTAATTTCTACTGGCTTTCCCCATCCAAATCTTGCAAATACTAGCATTATAGTTCCAAATAAATCTAAATGAGTAAATGGATTTAAGTTGAGCCTTCCTTGTCTTCGTGGAGTGTCATCTCCCAATTTATCTGCTGCAAAGGCATGTGCAAATTCATGAAATGTTATTGCTATTAATATACCTGGTATGGATAATACAAAACTAAGTAGTGCTCCCTCTTGCGAGAATAGTGACATTAATGAACTAAATAACATTAAGGCTATAATTAAAAATATTAATCTTCTATCTATATACATAAAAACCTCTCAATCGAACAAATTATTTGTTCTTATTTATTTTTAGTAATATCCACTTTTATTTATATATCATATTTTATACAAAAAATCAATCTTCTAGTCCAATCTTCAAGAAAAATCCAACCCTTATAGAGTTGGACATTCTTATTTCATAGTTTATCATCTAATTTTCATCATTCTTCACTATGGTAATTGATTACTAGCTAAAGCATCTTTCACATTTGTATAATCAAAAACCTTCTTACCTATATAAGATAATTTTCCGTTATAATTAAATTCATTTAATAATGTACAAAGAGAAAACGCATCTGTCCCAATCGACTGAACTGTATTTGGCAAGTTTACTCTAGTTAATTCTTTATTCATCGTAAATGCCGAGTTTCCAATAATTTGAACACCCTCTTCTACGGTCAAAGATGTGGTGTCTGAACTTGCAAATGCACCTATTCCAATATATTTAAATTGTCCTGGAATTGTTACATCTGAAAATCCATGAGTTTCATAAAAAGTCCAACTTTGTATATAATTTATTTGTTCTGGAAATTCAAATGCATTAATTTTATAAGTACCTCTAAATAATGATTCCCCATAATATTGTAAATTTTTAGGCATTACTACTTTGCCAGGTATATCGCTATTAATAGATTCTAAATTTTTGCATGATTCAAAAGCACTGCTTCCTATATAAATTATTGAATCTGGTAAAGTAACCGTTTTTAAATTATCAAATCCATAAAAAGCCTCAGGATTAATATATTTTACTCCTTCTGGTACTGTAATAGAAGTTATATTATTCCAGTACTGTTCTCCTCCTAACGAAGTATAAAATAGTGTGTTTTGAGTAGTAGTTGGTATCTTTCCAATGGATATAACTTTATGTCCATCTAACATGTCTGGAATTATAACATCTCCAGAAAAATCCCCATAAGTATAAATATTAATTGCATTTCCCTCAGCATCTAAGCTATAATACCATGTGTTTCCATCTACTTCAAAACTTTGTTGATACCCTACTTTTTCAGGTAAAGTAACTTTATTTATTGTAAATTCCATTGGTGTGCCTAATTCCGCTGTTCCATCATAAGATGAACTACTGGTAGCCACCTGTTGTCCTCCATTATTTGTATCTTCCGTTTTATTGCTATTAAGCATAAAAACTGCAGCTATTGATAAACCGACTATTATTACAACAATAATAATTAATAATAGTATTTTACTAGAACTTTTTTTCATTTGTATCTCCCCTTTCTTATACTACTTTATATCAGAAATAATAAGCTGTCAATAGAAAATTAAAAAATATTTTATTTAAAATTCTAATAAGTTATGACTTATATTCTAATTCAATGGTTTCATTGTTGGGAAGAATAACACATCTCTTATAGATGGTGAATTGGTAAGTAACATTATTAATCTATCTAATCCTATTCCCATTCCGCCTGTTGGTGGTAAACCAATTTCTAGAGCATTTACAAAATCCTCATCCATTCCACCTGCTTCTTCATCGCCTTTTTCTTTTGCCTCTACTTGTTTTAAGAATCTCTCATATTGATCTATTGGATCATTTAGTTCAGAATAAGCATTTCCATATTCTCTTCCTCCAATAAATAGTTCAAATCTTTCTACCAATCTTGGATCTTCTTTTTTCCTTTTGGTAAGTGGAGATACTTCTACTGGATAATCTATAATAAATGTTGGTTGAATTAAGGTTTCTTCTACAAATGTTTCAAAAAATTCATTAATAATATGTCCTCTTGTATTTTTTATATCTTCAAATTGAACACCTTTTTCTTTTGCAATAGCTTGTGCTTCTTCGTCTGTATTAATTGTATTAAAGTCTACTCCAGTTATCTCTTTTATTGCATCTATCATAGCTATTTTCTTCCAGCCTGGTGCTAAATTTATTTCTTGTCCTTCATAGTTTATTGTTGTTGTTCCTAATGTATTTTGTGCTACCGTAGAAATTAATTCTTCTGCTAAGTTCATCATGTCGTTATAATCTTCATATGCAGAATAAAATTCCATATTTGTAAATTCTGGATTATGTTTGATATCCATTCCTTCATTTCTAAAGTTCTTGCCTATTTCAAACACTTTATCAAATCCGCCAACAATTAATCTTTTTAAATTTAATTCTGGTGCAATTCTTAAGTACATTTGTAAATCTAATGTATTATGGTGAGTAATGAAAGGTCTTGCTGCATCTCCTGTGGCAACAGTTGTAAGAATTGGAGTTTCTACCTCCATATAACCTTTTTCATCCATAAACTTTCTTATTGCTTTTAATATTTCTGCTCTTTTAATAAAAGTATCTTTTACTTCTGGATTTACAATTAAATCTACATATCTTTGTCTATATCTTAAATCTGTATCTTTTAAGCCATGGAACTTTTCTGGAAGTGGACGTAATGATTTTGAAAGAAGAGTAAGTTCTTTTGCATGAATGGATATTTCTCCAGTTCTAGTCTTAAATACAAAACCTGTTATTCCCACAATATCTCCAATATCGTCTTCCTTAAATGCTTTATAACTTTCCTCACCTAAATCGTTGATACTTACATAACTTTGAATTCTTCCTTCACTATCTTGTATATGGCAAAATGATGCTTTTCCCATAATTCTTTTTGCCATAATTCTTCCGGCTACTGTTACATCTTTTCCTTCTAATTCTTCAAAATTATCTTTTATTTCTTGACTTGTGTGTGTTCTATTAAATTTCGTTATTTGATAAGGATTTTTTCCTTCTTGTTTTAGTTTATCTAATTTCTCTCTTCTTACTTTCATTAATTGGTTCATGTCTAATTCTTGCTCTACATTATTGTTCTCATCCATTATTGAATTCCTTCCTTTCTTAAACGCAATTATTTTTTTATGTTATTAACTTTTAACATGCATTTTTACGTAAAATATTATATACTATTTTACTGTTTTTGTAAACTAATTATTGGAAAGATTTAGAAAAAGCACGTAACGACTCAGGTGGTAAACCTGAGTCGTTATAAAAAAACTATAATTTTTAACAAATATTTATCTTTCATCATCTCTTTGAAATCTATCAAATTCATGATCTGTAAAATTTTTAGGCTTTTGTCCCGTCCATCTAGCATACTCAAGAGCTTCTTGTTTTGGATTACTCCTTTGACTTTGTCTAGTAAGTTCAGATAACCTACTATTTAAGCTAGAATGAATTTGCTCTAATTCTGTTAAGCTTCTTCTCATTAAGTCACTAGTAGTTACATTTGATAAATTCCAAACACAGCTATCAAAACTATTAATTTTCTTTATTTCATTTACAAGATTTACAATTTCTCTTGCTAATGTTGCTTTTTTAAACTTATCTTCTTCTTGCACTACTGGAGTTTTATCTGAACCTTTGAATAAATTACGTAAATTATCAATAATTCCCATATTTATTCCCCCTTTTTATAAATTCTTCACTTGTTTTTTCATATACATACATTATACCACAAAGTAATTTAAAAATCAAAATTTTCCAGTAACCATAGAGTAAAAACATATTTTTTCTTTCTATGATGCCATTCTTAATTCTTTAGCATGTGCTATTGATACATCAGTAACATCTCCAGAAGCTATTCTTGCAATTTCCTCAATAACTTCATTTTCATTTAATTGTTTTATTTCGGTATATGTTTTCTCATCTATCGTTTTCTTACTTATATAATAATGGTAAGTTCCTTTTGCTGCAATAGATGCAGAATGTGTTACAACCATAACTTGATGATTTTGCGAGATTCTTTTTAGCTTTTCTCCAACGGCTTTTGCGGCTTTTCCACTAATACCAGTATCAATCTCGTCAAATACAAGAGTACGCACTTTGTCAACATCTGCAAGTACTGTTTTGATGGCAAGCATTACTCGAGACATTTCTCCTCCAGATGCAATTTTAGCAAGTTCTTTTTCTTCTTCTCCTCTATTTGTGCATATTCTAAATTCTACTTTGTCAAATCCATTGGTATTAAATTTTTCTTCTCCTTGTGCTTCTACATTTACTCTTAACTTTGCATTACTCATTTCCAAATCTTTTAATTCGTTATTTATTTTTTCTGAAAGGATAATTGCATACTTTTTTCTAAGCAAATTCATTTTTGTACATAATTCTAGCATTTGTTTTTTAACTTTTTCTTTTTCTTGTTTTAATGCCTTATTTATTTCATCTACATTTTCAATTTCTGAAATTTCTTTTTCTAGTTTTTCTTTATACTCTAGTATTTCTTCTATGCTGTTCCCATATTTTCTTTTTAAAGAATGAATCTCATCTAAACGTCTTTCTACTTCATCTCTTTCTTGCTCATCAAAACATACTTCTTCCTTCATACTTGATATATCTCTTGTAAGTTCTTGAACTTCATAATAAATATTTTTTAATTCAGTAAGTTTTTCCTCATATATTTCTCCACAGGAAGAGATTTTTTCTAAACATCTTATGGAATTAGAAATACTTTCTATTCCTTGATTATTTAATGTTTCATCTATTTCTTGTAAGTTTTCTTGTAATTTCTCGGAGTTTTTCATTATGGTATGCTCTTCTTGTAATTTTATATCTTCTCCTATTCTTAATTTAGCATTTTTTATTTCTTTTAGTTGATAATTAAGAAGATCTAATTTTCTTTCTTTTTCTTGATCATCTCCATAATTTTTATCAAGTTCCATTATTATTTTGTGATATCTTTTAAATAATTCTACATATGTATTCTTTATTTCTATAATCTCTTGCCCAATAAAATCATCTAAATAATCAATATGTTTGGATGGATTTAACAAATTTTGATTATCTTGTTGACCATGGATATTAATAATACTTGCCATAAATTCTTTTAATTCATTTACCGTTACTAATCTTCCATTTATTTTACAAGAATTTCTTCCATTTGAATATATCTCTCTTGAAACAATAATATTTCCATCTACTGCTTCTGGATATTCTGGACAGAAAAAACTAGCTTCTATAAAAGAATATTTTTCACCATTTCGAATCATATCTTTAGAAAATCTTCCACCAGCTATAATTCCAAGAGATCCTATAATTAAAGTTTTTCCAGCACCAGTCTCGCCTGTTAATACATTAAAACCTTCATTAAAATCAATGGTTAAATCTTCTATAATTCCTATATTTTTAATATGTAGTGTAGATATCATAACGGCCTCCATTTATACAAATTTTTGTTCGTTATTATTCTACAACCATTTGTTTGTTTTGTCAAGAGTTTTT
>CAMMEP010000055.1 GCA_946495905.1 uncultured Clostridium sp. | reverse complement strand
GTGAACTTTTCATAAATTAATTTTACAGGGTGATCATATCACAAGTTATTCATAAAAAATATAAGTTAGTAGTTGTAAAATTACTAACTTTTTGTTATTATATAGTAAAAATCGAAGATTTTTGCTATATAACAAGGTTAAGTTTCCTTGGGCCGTGCATATTCGCAAAGCGAAATGCACATATGGCGAAGCCACTTTTCTTATTATATAACATATTGAAAAAGGTGAAATTATGAACATACAAAAACCACAAAAAATCTTATTTGAAATAAATAGAATAGAAAAAGCAGAAAAACTAGAGGAAGAAGTTAAAAAAAGTGAAGGAAAGATTACAAACAAATTAATAGAAAATCAAGAAGTAGAAGAACTAGAGCTATATGATATTGATTTTAAAGTAGTCAAATTTAATAAATGCAATATTCTAAATAGTAAACTAGAAAAAGTAACTTTTATGGATGTGATTTTTGAAAATTGCAACTTTTCAAATTCATCTTTACAAGGCTCTTCTTTTGTTAGATGCGAATTTAACAATTGCAAACTATCAGGATGTGATTTTACAGAAACAACACAAAGCAATGTAGTCTATAAGGAAACAAATGCTTCTTATAGTAATTTCTCTTTATCAAGATTACAAAATGTTATTTTTGATAACACCATTTTAAGAAATAGCTATTTTCAAGAAGATGTATTAAAACATGTTTATTTTGAGAAAGCAGATTTAGTACAAGCACAAGTTTTTAAAACAAGTATGAAGGATATCGATTTATCGAATTCATTTATTGATGGTATTGTAATTTCTTTAGAGGACATAAAAGGTGCTATAATAAACGAATACCAAGCAATCAATCTAATTAGTCTAATTGGTGTAAAAATTAAAGAATAAATAAAAAATACGAGGGGGAAGAAAAAATGAAACTAGACAAAGAAAATACAAAGCAGATAATAAAAATTATTATAGTAGCAATTGTTCTACTTGCTGTTGTCTTAAATTTAAGTACTGTATGGAATGGAATAAAAGTATTCTTAAATATTATATCACCATTTATATGGGGATTAGCAATCGCATTCGTATTAAATACTTTCATGACATTTTATGAAAATATTGTCTTTAAATCTAGAAATAAAAATTCAAGCAAACGTGTTAAGACTGATGATAAAAAGACAGGAAAGAAAAAAAGACATAAAAGAACATTATCCATTATTTTATCCATTATTACCATTGTTGCTATTATTGCCATCATAATGGTATTAGTAGTACCAGAATTTTATGAAGTAATTAAAAATCTAATTAGTAATATTCCAAATTATTTAGTTGCATTAAAAGATTTTGCAATTGAAACTACCGAAAGAATACCAGAAATTAATAACTTTATACAGAGTATTACAATCGATACAGAAGCATTAAAAAATGGAATTATGAATCTATCAAAAGATGTATTAGATGTTACCATTAGCCAAATAACAAGCTTAATTGGCAATATTGTAAACTTCTTTATTGCAATTGTGTTTGCTGTATATATTTTAGCAAATAAGGAAGAATTAAAATTACAAACCAAAAAATTCATTTACGCACGTTTTAGTAAAGAAAGAGCAGATTATATTATTAAAGTTAGTAGACTTTCTAGAGATTCTTTTCGCAATTTCTTAACAGGACAAGCAAAAGAAGCTGTTATATTAGGAGCACTTTGCGCTTTAGGTATGTGGATTTTAGGTATCCCATATGCAGGACCAATTGGAGCACTTACTGCACTAACTGCTTTTATTCCAATTGTGGGAGCTTTTATAGGAGGATTCATTGGAGCAGTTCTCATTGTAGTAATAGACCCAATAAAAGCATTAATCTTTATTATATTCATCATTGTTCTTCAACAAGTGGAAGGAAACTTAATATATCCTCATGTAGTAGGAAAAAACATGGGACTTCCTGGTATATGGGTATTAGTTGCTATAACAATTGGAGGCAGTCTATTTGGAATAATAGGTATGATAATAGGCTTACCAATAGTGTCTGTTATTTATGCAATTATTAGAGAGAATACTAATAAGAAATTAAAAGAAAAGAATTTAGAAGAAGAATTTAATCAGAAATAATGAAATAAAAATTCGTTAATTAAAAGTGAGTAAATGTAGGTCAGCAGTAGTAATAATAATTAAATCATTAAGGGGAAGAAATGAGAAAAATAATAAAGCCAGCATTGAAATATATTATAGTATATATAATTCTCATACTATTGTTTATTGTATTTTTAACAATATCTTCTTTATTTCCGTCAGATTGGATAAAAGAGAATATAGCGGAATCAGCAAATATTTTAGAATCAGAATCAAATTATAAACAAGTAAATGTTATTTATAAAGGAATGATAATACCATTTGACAATTATACAGATGCATTAATGCTAAATACAGCATATTCTATTGACAATGCAAGACCACTATATTCAGCTTTTACAGCAAGAAAAAATTATATTCCTGGAGTAACAAATACAGTTATAGAAGAAACAGCAGGAGAATTAGGATTTTCTAGTAAATATGAAGAAAGAAACCAAGTAGGAGAATTGAAAGACACAGTAAATGGTAGAGTTTTGGAATCCTTTGAATATGGAAGGTATTGGCATGGATATTTAACAATAATAAGACCATTACTAATTTTATTTAATATACATACTATAAGAGTGATATTTATTATTTTATTTGTTGCACTTGCAGCTATATTACTATATCTGATTTACAAAAAAATAAACTTAATTACTGCTGTTATATTTTTACTTGGATTAACGTATGTAGAGTATTTTTATATAGGATTTTCACTTCAAGGCTCATTCTTATTTTTCATTATGATGATTTCTTCAATAATCCTATTGAAAAGATATGAGAAAATAAAAAGCTTTCCTTTTGTATTTTTCATAATAGGAATGATTACTAACTTTTTCGATTTCTTGACAGTTCCTATTCTAACATTAGGAGTGCCTATGTTATTATACTTCTTACTTAAAAATAAAGAACAAGAACTTAGTATAAAAGAATATATTTTAAAAATAGCTTCTTTAAGTATAGCATGGGGTATGGGATATGCACTAACATGGCTCGCAAAATGGACATTATTAGATTTTATTTATCATAATAATATTTTTGATGTAGTATTCAATCAAATAAGTTATAGAACAGTTGGAGAAGGAGATATATCTTTTTTAGATGTAATAAAATTAAATTATAGTATTGGAATATCTGTATGCATCTTGTCAATAATAAAATTCAACAAAAAAGTTTAAAAAATTTTAAAATTTTTAAACTTTTTTGGGCATAATAATATCTAATATAATATAACAAAAAAAGCGAGGAGAAAATAGATGGAAAAATACAGGAAAAAGAAAAGAATGTTTTCGTCATTTGTACCACTAATTTTAATAATAATCATTGGCGGATTTGTTGGAAATAAAATTCTTCAAGAAAATAGTCAAGTGGATAATATAGAAATGAATAATAGTATTAATAATATAGAAAATTTAGAGGAAAACAATATCTTAGAAAATAAGGTAATAGAAAATATAGTCAATCAGATTGAAAATAATAATACTTCTAATCAGAATACAAGTACAGCAGAAACTAATGAAATTAAGAATGAGAGCTCTAGTAATTCTTCTAATAATAGTGAAGTTAAATTTGATAGAACAGTAGCTTTTATAGGAGATTCAAGAACGCAAGGATTTATTATGTATAATGGATTAAAAATTATTCAAGATTATTCCTATATTGGACTAATGGTTGATACAGCAATGACAAAGGAATTTGTAAAAACTAGTAATGGAAACAAAATTACTTTATTACAAGATATGGCAAATAAAAACATTAAAAAAGTCTATATTATGCTTGGAGTAAATGAGCTTGGATGGTCTTATCCACAAGTGTTTAAAGCAAAATATAAGGAACTAATTTCTGAAATAAGAAAAGTTAAGCCTAATTGCCAAATATATGTACAATCCATTATACCAATGACGAAAAGTAAAAGCGATTCGGATAAAATTTTTAATAATACCAATGTAGAAAAATTCAATCAATTAGTACAAGAGGTGGCTGAAGAGGAAAAGGTAACTTATCTAGATGTAAAATCAGTATTAGTAGATAAAAATGGATATTTACCTGAAGAAGCAAGTACGGACGGTATTCATATTGATAAAAAATATTGTGAAAAATGGTTAACGTATTTAAAAAATAATTCTTAACTATAAGTATTAAGTGAGGGACGGTAAAATGAATAAGAAAGAAATGAAGATATGTTTAATAATACTATTAATTATCATCATAGTAGCAGTAATAATTTTCTTGCAAAAAAATGAAGTAAATATACAAATTAATATAGAAGGCTTAGCAGAAGAAATTGCAAAGAGCAGTGCATTTGAAGATCAATTAGAAAAAGTAGATTCCGAAATGACCATGCAAGATTATAATTTTTCGACAGATGAAGTAGCACAACTTGTTTCTTATCAAGGTAGCGGAGCATCTAGTGAAGAAATTGTAATTTTGCAAGTCAAAGAGAAAAGCAATATAAATAGTGTAAAAGATAAAATAAATACAAGATTGGCTGAGCGAAAAGAAGCTTTTGAAAGTTATTTGCCAGAAGAAGTAGGAAAAATAGATAATTCTATTTTAAGAGTAGAAGGAAATTATATCATTCTATGTGTAGCAAAGGATGCTAATACAGTAAACAATGTAATAAATGAATATATAAAATAGATTGAGATATAAACAAAGGGAAAGGACAGTAACAATGGCATATGTAGCTCAAGAAGTATTAATAGAATATATAAAAGAAAATCAAGAAAAGTTATATCGAATAGCATACACCTATACCAAAAATCAAGAAGCTGCTTTGGATGTGGTTCAAGAAGCAATTACTAGGTCTTTAGAAAATATACACAAATTAAGAAATGAAGAATATGTAAAAACTTGGTTTTATAGAATACTAATTAATGAAGCGATAAAGGCTTCTAAGAATAATCAATTTTATGCAGACTATACCATGCTTGAAAAAGAGCTTCATCACAATAGTCACGAAAACGAACTTGTGGAAAACCTTGATATTTATGAAAACATACAAAAGCTTAATAAAAAACTAAAGACAGTTATTATACTTAGATTTTTTGAAAATTTAAAAATAGAAGAAATAGCGTATATTACTAAAACAAATACTAATACAGTTAAATCTAGGTTATATAAGGGGATAGAAGAAATACGAAAAAATATGGAAAGGAGAGTTTTATGAGTATATTGAAAAAAGCAAAAAAAGCTTATCATTCAATAGAAATTCCGCAAGAATTAGATTACGTCGTCAATAAAGCAATAAGTAGAAGTAAATCACATAAAAAGAATATAGGCATACTTTGGGTTAAAAGATCAACAGCGACCTTGGCTACAACATTTGCTTTGTTTGTTATATTATTAAATACAAATGAAAGCTTTGCAAAAGCAATGGAAGACGTGCCTGTAATAGGCAGTATTGCAGAAGTATTTACAGTAAGAGAATATAAAGAAGAAAATGATACAGATTTAATAGAAGCTAAAATTCCGGCAATAAAAAATACAGGAAATGAAGAATTAGAAGATAGAATTAATTATGAAATTTCTTCTAAAATAAATGAAGTATTAGAAGAAGCAAAACAAAGAGCAGAAGAGTACAAAGAAGCAGTGCTAGCAACTGGTGGAACAATGGAAGACTATATTCCTACACAAATAAATATTGATTATAAAATAACCTATCAGGATGATAATATTATTTCGTTTGTCATTACGAAAAGTGAAAGCGCTGCATCTGCTTATCAAGAGCAATATTTCTATAATATAGATATTGAAAATGGAAAAGAACTAAATTTAAGAGATGTATTAGGAGAAAACTATAAAGAAATTGTAGATGAAGAAGTGAAAAAACAAATAAAAGAAAGAATGGAAGAAAACAAGGACAATTCATATTTTACAGAGGAAGAAGGTGGCTTCTCTGGAATAGAAGACGAATATCAAAACTTTTATATTAACGAAAACAAAAAAGTTACCATAGTATTCCAAAAATATGAAATAGCACCTGGTTATATGGGAATTCAAAATTTTGAAATTCAAAACAATATATTAGTTTAATTCCTAATTGGGGACAGGCTTTTTTGTCTGGATTTTCCTAATTGGTGCCTGTCCCCAATTAGGAAAAAACAGAAAAAAGGGACAGACTTAGAAAGATTAAAGGAGTAAAACATGGTATTTAGCAGTGTTGTATTTTTGTATATATTTTTGCCAATAATGCTGTTAATATATTTTATTGTACCAAAGAAATTAAAAAACTTAATAATGATAATATCAAGTTTTATTTTCTTTGCATGGGGAGAAATAAGATATATTCCGATTATGCTACTTTTAGCAGTAATGGATTTTTGGTGTGGAAATAAAATTAATAAATATTGGGAAGATAAAAAGAAAAAAAGATTATACTTATGGATAGATGTTGGCGTAAATTTACTTATTCTGTTCTTTTTTAAATATGCAGATTTTATCATATCAAGTGTTAATGGAATAACAGGACTTAGTATTCCGCTTCTCAACATCCCTCTTCCAATAGGAGTATCTTTCAATACGTTTCAATCATTATCTTACATAATAGACGTATATAGAGGAACTGTAACTTGTGAAAAAAGTTTTTATAACTATCTAACTTATACGACTTTGTTCCCACAAATTATTGCAGGACCAATTGTAAGATATGAAACGGTAGATGAGGAATTGGTAGATAAGAAAATAAGCTTAGATAATTTCTCACTTGGAATGAAAAGATTTATTGTTGGTCTTGGAAAGAAAGTATTAATTGCTAATAATGTAGGAGCATTGTGGAATGTGATTGAAATAGGAGCTTATGGAGAAATGACAGTTCTTCTTTCTTGGGTAGGCATTATTTCCTTTGCACTACAAATTTATTTCGACTTTAGTGGATATTCGGATATGGCAATAGGACTTGCTAAGATATTTGGAATGGATTTTGATGAAAACTTTAACTTCCCATATATAAGTAAGAGTATTACAGAATTTTGGAGAAGATGGCATATTACATTAAGCAGTTGGTTTAGAGATTATATTTATATACCACTTGGTGGAAATAGAAAAGGAATTTTAAAACAGATTAGAAATATATTAATTGTGTGGGCATTAACACGGAGCTTGGCATGGGGCATCTTGGAATTTCGTACTATGGGGTGTTTACTTTGGTATAATACTTATTATAGAAAAATTATTCCTATTAAAAGTATTAGATAAATTGCCAAAGATAGTTGGACATATTTATACTTTATTATTAGTATTAATCAGTTGGGTAATCTTTGCCTTTGAAGATTTAGGACAAATAGGCACCTACTTAAGCACAATGTTTGGATTGAATGGAGCAAGTCTTGTAAATGCAGAAGCAATTTATTATTTGAAAAATTATATCATCATTATTGTAATAGGAATTATTTGCAGTATTCCGTTATTACAATGGTGGAAAAATAGAAACAAGAAAACAGTAACACAGAAGAAAGAAGCTATTGTTTCTGTTATTACTAGTTTAGGATATGTAGCAATTGTAATAATAAGCACAGCAAGTTTAGTGAATAATAGCTTTAATCCATTTTTGTACTTTAGATTTTAGGACAATTGGGAAAGATAATATGAAAAAGACCTTCCAAAATTGTCCTAGAAAAGGAGTAAAAGCATGAAAAACAAGATATTTTTTGCCATATTTATGACAGTATGGATTGGAATAATAGTAATAAATTTTATATGGCCAAAACAAGTATTTTCAGAAGAAGAGAATAGGATGCTTGCAAGTATGCCAAGATTTTCTTTTGAAAGTTTTGTTAGTGGCAAATATTTAAATGGTGTAAATGACTATATAAATGACCATTTCGCTTTTCGAAACATTTATTTAAAACTTAATTCCTGGTGGGAAGTAAGTGTGATGGGAAAAAAAGAGAATAATGGTGTATATATAGGAAAAGATAATTATTTGTTCGAAAAATTCGAATATGGAGATGAAGAAAAAGAAAATATAAAAAACAATACAATAGCAATTTCTGATTTTGCACAAAACATGCAAAACATGGATATATCAACCTATTTTATCTTAGTACCTAATTCCATTTATATCAATAGTGATAAGCTACCAGACAATGTAGAAACTCCTAATCAGAAAGAAATTATAAATGAAGTTTATGCCAATATGAGTAATACTAAAAATATAGATGTGACAACAGCACTTACAGAAGAAAATAAAGAAAAACCGCTTTACTTTAGAACAGATCATCATATGAATAGTGATGGTGCTTATGTAGTATATAGAGAATTTTGCAATGCTTCTAATGAGCAAGCAGTTCCTATCGAAAACTTTACAAAGACTACTGTAACAAATAATTTCCTAGGAACTTTTGATTCAAAAGCACAGCTAATGAATCAAGTGCCAGATGAGATATTTGTTTATGAAAATGAGATAAATACAAACATAGAAGAGGCTATATACGATAAAGAAACAACAGACAGCATTTTTAATGCAAAATATTTAGAAGGAAAAGATAAATATTCTTATTTCTTGAATGGAAACAACAGTAAAGCAATTATTAAAACGAAAGTAAATAATAATAAAAAATTACTTGTTATAAAAGATTCTTATGCTCATATTATGTCACAATTCTTATGTGAGAATTATAGTGAGGTACATTTCTTAGATCCTAGATATACGAATTTTGACTATGTAGAATATGTAAAAGAAAATGGCATAACTGATGTACTTTTTCTATATAATGTGTCTAATTTTGCTACAGATACGAATTTAA
>CAMMEP010000054.1 GCA_946495905.1 uncultured Clostridium sp. | reverse complement strand
CTCCAGTATCTAAGTTTGGAGTATAAGTTGGTTTGTGTTTTCCTCTTAATAATCTAGCAGCTTCTGTTGCAACTCTTCCTAGAGGTTTGTCAGCTGCATCAATGATATACCATTTTCTTTCAATTTCACTTTTTTTAATACTATATGTTGTATTATTCATGGTAATATGTATCCTCCATTTCATTAATAAAATTTAAAATATATATGAAACCAAGTAAAAAGCCACCGGGGAGAAGCTTTTGTCTCAGTCATATTCGATTTAATGCTATGATATTATATAACAAAGATGCACAAATGTCAAGGAAAAATGAAGAAAAAGTTGAAGAAGGGGCTGTAAACTGTAATTATAAAATGGAAACAATTATAAAAATTTTCCTTTTCCTCTTGTATTTGGAAAATTTTGTGATATAATATAGCTATTCGAGAGCAAAACCATAGAAAAAGCAAAGTAAGTTTAATGCTCACATATTAAAAGAGAGATAGGTCAAAGGCTGAGAGCCTATTAATATGGTTTAAACTGAAATTTCACTTTTGAGGTTCTTTTTTGAAATGAAGTATTTTCTTTAGTATAAAGCAAACATAAAATAGTTTGGAAATTTAAGAAATAGTAGTATATACTGGAAAAATATTCAAAATAGAAAAAGACGGGTTGCCCGTTATAGCAAAAATGAGGTTAATTAAATTTTAGGGATTTAGTATATCAATAAAGTAATAATTAATAAAATTAGGTGGTACCACGGCTCATAAAAGCTAGTCGTCCTATGAATCTGTAATCTATATATAGATTTATAGGACGATTAGCTTTTTAAACAATTGAATGGCTAAGTAAGTCTGTCCCTTCTTGTGAAATTTAAATTTTGCTAATTGGGGACAGGCACCAATTAGCAAAATCGGGACAAAAAAGCCTGTCCCCAATTAGGAGGAGGAAGTTATGCAAGAGCAAATTAGCAAAATTAGAGAAGTAGCTGTAGAAGAGATTAACAAGGCTATGAATGCAAAAGAATTAGATGAGGCTAGAGTGAAGTACTTAGGAAAAAAAGGTGAATTAACTGCCATTTTAAGAGGTATGGGAAGTTTATCTCCAGAAGAAAGACCAATTATTGGTAGTAAAGTAAATGAAGTAAGGGATGAATTGGAGACTCTTATAAAGTCAAGAGAGGAAGAGTTTGCAAAACAAGAGTTAGAAAGAAAGCTAAAAGATGAGACTATTGATATTACCCTTCCTAGTACAAAGGTAAAAAGAGGAAGTAAACATCCTTTAAATAGAATTATTGAAGAGGTAGAGGATTTATTTGTTTCGATGGGATATGATGTAGTATCTGGTCCAGAGCTTGAGACAGATGAGTATTGTTTTGAAAGATTGAATCTTCCAAAAGGACATCCTGCAAGAGATATGCAAGATAGCTTTTATATAACATCAGAATATCTATTAAGAACACAAACTTCAGCAGTGCAAGCAAGAACAATGATGGATAATACAGAAAAAACACCAATAAGAGTTATTTGCCCAGGTAAAACTTATCGTAGAGATGATGATGCAACCCATTCACATCAATTTAGTCAAGTGGAAGGATTAGTAGTAGATAAAAATATATCTTTGGCAGATTTAAAAGGAACATTAGAGGTGTTTGTAAGAAAAATGCTAGGAGAAAATCTAGAACTTCGTTTTAGACCAAGTTATTTCCCATTTACAGAACCATCTTATGAAGTAGATGTAAGCTGCTTTAAATGTGGTGGAAAAGGATGTAATTTGTGCAAACAAACTGGTTGGATTGAAGTATTAGGTTCTGGAATTGTACATCCAAATGTATTAAAAATGGGAGGATATGACCCAGAAGTATACAGCGGTTTTGCATTTGGAACAGGACTAGATAGACTTGCTATGTTCAAATACGGAATTACGGATATCCGTTTGTTATACCAAAACGATGTAAGATTTTTAAATCAATTCGATAGATTAGATCGTTAGAAAGGCGGTAAAGAAAATGAAATTAAGTACAAATTTTGTAAAAGACTATGTAGATATAGATGTAGATGTAAACACTCTTGCAGAAGATATGACAAGAGTAGGAAACGAATATGACGAAGAGGGAAAGCTTCTAAATGCTTCTAAACTTGTAATAGGTGAAGTGGTAGAATGCAAAATGCATCCAGATTCGGATCATTTACATGTATGTAAAGTAAATGTGGGAAGTGAAGTGTTAAATATTGTTTGTGGTGCGCCAAATGTAAGAGAAGGACTTAAAGTAATTGTAGCTCTTGATGGAGCAGTGCTTCCTGGAATAACGGTTAAAGCAGGTGGCGTAATTGAAAAAGATGACAAACCAAGAGTAATAAAAAGAGGAATGGTAAGAGGACAGGAATCCAATGGAATGCTTTGTTCTATGCTTGAACTTGGATTAGAACATAAATATGCAGATGAAGTAGATAAAACAGGAATTCATGAATTACCAGCAGATGCACCAATAGGAGAAGATCCAATAGTATATATGCAAATGAACGATGAAGTAATCGATTTTGACTTAACAGCAAACAGAGGAGATTTACTTAGCATATTAGGAATGGCTTATGAAATAGGGGCTATTTACGATAAAAAAGTAAAAGATATTGATTTAACACATGGAGAGAATAGTGAAGATATCAATAATAGCTTTAAAGTTGAAGTAGGTACTGATAATTGTTCTATCTTCTTAGCAAGAGAAGTGAAAAATATAAAAATTGGAGAAAGCCCTGCATTTATCAAAAATAGGTTAATTGCATCTGGCATAAGACCAATTAATAATGTAGTAGATATTAGTAATTATGTTATGCTAGAAACAGGGCAACCACTACATTTCTATGATGCAGATACTCTAAAAGGTAAAATTGAAATAAGAATGGCAGAGGAAGGAGAAAAGCTATTTACCTTAGATGGAAAAGAAAGAACATTATCTGCGGAAGATATTGTTATTTCTGATGGAGAAAGAGCCATTGGCCTTGCAGGTGTAATGGGTGGTTTAGATACTGAAATTACAGATAATACTAAAAATGTTATCATAGAGGCAGCTATTTTTGATGGAGTAAAAATAAGAAAAACATCACAAAAAATATTAAGAAGTGAAGCAAGCTCTAGATTTGAAAAAGGCTTAGACCCAAATAGAACCTATATGGCAATGGAAAGAGCTTGTAAGATGCTAGAAGAATATGCAGATGGCGAAGTAGTAGGTGGAACTGCAAAATATGATACATCAGATTTAGCTAATAGAGAAATAGAAATATCCTTCCAAAAGATAAATGATGTATTAGGAATGGATATTGCTAAAAAAGATGTACTAGATGTATTTAGAAGATTAGCTTTTGAAATTATGGTAAATGGTAAAAAATCTGACTTTACAGAAAAGGAAGAAGACCTAGAAAAGGTTGAAACTATTGTAGTATCGGTTCCTAGAAGAAGAGGAGACATTTCTATTAAAGAAGATTTAATAGAAGAAGTAGGACGTATTTATGGAGTAGATAATATTGCAGGAAGACTACCAGAAATGCCAATGAAAGCAGGAAGTTATGACAAGGTAACTCGTGGTATTCGAAATAAAATGGTAGATTTAGGGCTAAACGAGACCTTATCCTATGTATTAGTAGGCGAGAAAGAAGCAAAATACTTCACAAAGGACGACACAGAGTTAGTTCGACTATTAGACCCAATGACAGAAGAAAGAAACACATTAAGACACAGCATACTTCCATCTCTATTAAAAATTTATGAATATAATAAAGCAAGAAGTAATAAAGACGTATCGGTATTCGAAATAGGAAAAGCATTCTATAAACAAGGCGAAGAATATGGAGAGACCAATAAAATAGCAGCACTTATGGCAGGAGACTTCTATTTAGGAGTAGATAATAAAAAGCAAGTGGACTTCTACATTATAAAAGGAATAGTAGAAGAGCTATTAGACTATTTAGGATACAGTGGAAGATATAGCTTTGTAGTAAAAGAAGACAAAATGCCAGCTGAAGTTCATCCAGGACAATCTGCATTAATATCAGTAAATAATGATATGGTTGGATTAATAGGAAGAGTACATCCTTCTTTAGAAAAAGATGCTGTTTATGCAATGGAAATCGACTTAGATAAATTATTAGACAAAAAAGTAGGAAAAATGAAATATAAAGAAATTTCAAAATTTCCAAGTGTTAAAAAAGACTTAGCTGTTGTAGTAGATAAAGAAATAACATCTAATGAAATAGCAACACTAATTAAAAAAGCAGCAGGCTCTAGCTTAGCAAAAATAGATATATTTGATGTCTATACAGGAAAAGGAATTGATGAAAATAAAAAGAGTATTGCATACTCACTAACCTTTGAAAAGAACGACAGAACCTTAACAGACGAAGAAGTAAATGAAGCAGTAACAAAAGTAATTGACACCCTAGAAAAGAAACTAGGAGCAGAACTTAGGAAATGAGAGCTTCCTAATTGGGGACAGGCGTATTTGTGGAAAAAAGTGGACAAATACGCCTGTCCCTATTTTGGAATTTGGAAAATTTTCAAAAAATGCTTGCAATTGGTAAAAATATGCAGTATAATTAAATAGACATAAGGAGAGCAGAAGAGTGGAAACAAATTCCACTCTTCTGTACGTAAAGAGAGATGTTAATATTTGCTAACCATAATGCATAATTGATAATATATATTTCCATTATGCCCTAAGAAAGGATTGATAGAAAACATGGCAAATATAGAAGAAAGAGTAGAAAGTCTACTAAAAAAGCCAATTGAAGACTTAGGCTATGAACTTTATGATGTACAATATGTAAAAGAAGGACAAAATTATTTCTTACGTGTTTTTATTGAAAACCCAAATGGAAGTATCGATTTAAACGATTGTGAGAAAGTAAATGATGGAATTAACGACATATTGGATACAGCAGATTATATAAAAGAACAATATTTTTTAGAAGTATCTTCTACTGGATTAGAAAAAATCTTACGAAAAGAAGAACACTTAAAACAAAATATTGGGACAGAAGTGCAAGTAAATTTATTTAAGCCAATGGATTTACAAACTAACGAAGAAAGCAATAAGAAAGAAAACAAAAAAGGAAAAAAGACAGCAAGCAAAGTTAAAGAAATAGTTGGAAAACTACATGGCTTTGATGTAGATAACATTGAGTTAGAATTAGAAAACAACATCACAATAAAAATAGAAAGAAAAAATATTTCACAAATAAAAACGGTATTTGATTGGGACAGTCTGGATTAGTTAGTAATAAAAAATTTCACATATGAGAATGAAAGCATGACTTAATACATAAAAAGTTCAAAGAATTAAAAAATTGAAGTTAGAAGAATTAGATGAGTTATATCGAAAAGGGAGGAATTAGAAAAATGAAAAAAGCATCGAAAACAAATAATCAAGCAATTAATAGTAGTGAATTAATTATCGCAATGGATGAACTAGAAAAAGAAAATGGAATAAAAAAGGACGTTTTATTAGAAGCAATAGAAACAGCATTAGTTACTGCGTATAAAAGAAATTTTGATTCTGCGGAAAATGTAAAAATAACTATGGACAGAGAAACTGGAGAAATACATGTTTATGCAGAAAAAGATATTGTAGAAAAACCAGAAGATGTAGAAAATGATAAGCTTCAAATATGTTTAGAGGATGCAAGAAAAATAAATAAAAAATTAGAAGTAGGCGATAAAGCAGAAATTGAGCAAGTGCCTAAAAATTTTGGTAGAATTGCAGCACAAACAGCAAAACAAGTTATTGTTCAAAAAATTAGAGAAGAGTCAAGAAACTTCTTATTTGATGAATTCAACGAAAAGAAAGGTGAAATTGTTTCTGGAATTGTACAAAAAGCAGATGGTGGTATTGTTGTTTTAGATTTGGGTAGACTAGAAGGAGTTATGCCTGTAAAAGAGCAAATACCAACAGAAAGATACCATGTAAATGATAAAATAAGAGGCGTTATACTAGATGTAGAGAGAGGAACAAAAGGTGTGCCACAAGTTATTGTTTCTAGAGCACATGTGGATTTTGTAAGAAAGTTATTTGAACTTGAAATTCCAGAAATCTATGAAGGAGTAATTGAAATAAAAAGTGTTTCAAGAGATCCAGGTAATAGATGCAAAGTAGCGGTATATTCTCCAAATGAAAACATAGACCCAGTTGGTTCTTGTGTAGGACAAAAAGGAATACGTATTCAAAACATTATTAATGAATTAAATGGAGAAAAAATAGATGTAATAGAGTGGTCAGAAGACCCTGCAATCTATATTTCAGCAGCATTACTTCCAGCAGAAGTTATGGCAGTGGATGTAAAGCCAGAAGAAAAATTTGCACAAGTAATTGTAAGAGACGACCAATTATCTTTAGCAATAGGAAAAGCAGGACAAAATGCGAGACTTGCTGCAAGACTTACAAATTGGAAAATAGATATTAAGAGCGAATCTCAATTTAGAGAAATGCTTGCAAAAATGCAAGAAGAAGCAGAGCAAGGCGAAGTAGAAGATGTACAAGAGGAAGGCAATACAGAAACAACAGAAGAGATAAGTGAAAATAATGTAGAAGTGACAGAAGAATAGATATAAAACAAGCTGAATACAATAAAAAGGAGAGAGGTAAAAGATTGAAAAGTTTACCACAAAGAACTTGTATGGGATGCAATACCCAAAAAAATAAAAAAGACCTTATTCGAATCGTAAAAAATAAAGAAGGAAAAATCAGTATTGATAGAACAGGAAAAGCACAAGGGAGAGGAGCCTATATTTGTGACGACATAGAGTGCTTGAATAAAGTAATAAAATCAAAAAGATTAGAAAAAGTGCTAGATATAAAAATCTCAGATGAGATATATGAAAATTTAAGAGGTGTCATTATTGATAAAGAGTAAGAAAATAGGTGGATTATTAGGACTAGCAACACGTGCAGGAAAAACCGTTTTGGGGACAGAAGCCTGTATGCAAGCGATAGAAAAAAACAAAGTAAAACTAATTATTATTGCAACAGATGCAGCAGAAAGGACAAAAATGAATTTTAAAAGTATTTGTACGAAAAAATCGATTCCAATCATTGAATTTTTGAATATAGACGATATAAGTCAAGCAATAGGAAAGAATAATAAAGCAGTAGTAGGAATTAAAGATATTAATTTTTCGAATGAAATGATAAAAATAATTAATGGGGGTGAAGCTATTGGGTAAGATTAAAATACACGAAATAGCAAAAGAAGTAGGATTAACAAGTAAAGAGGTTATAAAGATAGCAAATGACTTGGGAATAGAGGTAACTAGTCATTTAAGTGCTGTGAATGACGAACAAGCAAATCAAATTAAAACAAATGCAAATAAATCTGGAGATGTATCTTCTAAAAAGACAGAAAGCAAAGAAGAAAAAGCATCTTCTAAAAAGAATGAAAATAAGGAAGAAAAACCAGCACAAAAAGCAACGAAAAAAGAAACTACTTCTTCTAATGGAAAGAAAAGCGAAACTCCTGTTATTATTCGTAGGGAAGTTATTATTTCGGAAGAAGAGAAGAATGCACAATCCAACACTAGAACGCAAGAGCAAAGCAAAAAGGGAATAGGATTTGTAGAAAGAAGTAATAATAAAGACTATAATATTGTATATCGTAATAAGCAAACAAAACCTCTTACTGTTAGCGAACTTTTTGGACTTAAACCAAAAGAAGAGCCAAAAAAAGAAGAGATAAAAGAAGAAAAGAAAGAAGTTAAAAAAGAGGAAGAAGTAAAGGTTGCTGAAGTTAAAGAAGAAAAAGTACCAGAAAACAACGAGGTTAAGGAAGAAGTTGTTGTAGAAAATAAGCAAGAAACAGTAAAAGAAGAGAAAACTCAAAATAAAACTTTTGATCATAAAAATAATAACTTTAGAAATAATAATAGAAATCAAAATTATAGAAATAATAATTTTAAAAATAATAATGGAAATCAAAATTATAGAAATAACCAAAATGGTGAAAGAAATAATAGAAATGGTCAAAATGGAAACAACTTTAGAAACAACCAAAATGGAAGATTTAATAATGGAAGAAGACCATTAGATGAAAAAGGTATTGACAAAAATATAAAAAATATAATGACTACTGAAATGCCAGAAAAAGAGGCTCAAAGAGATTATAGTAGTAAAGCAATTGATAAACAAAAAGCAAGCCGTCAATATGACGACAATAAAGCAAATAAGAAAGCAAATAAATCAAGAAGAAGCAACCAATTTGAAGAATTTGATAGTGGAAAATTAAAAGATTTAAAACAAGTAGATCAATTATCTAATATGTTTTCAGAGCAAGATGGTGGAATGCTTGAATATTATGACTTAACAACTGCAAGAGGAAAGAGAAACAAAAAGAAAATGCAAAAAGGAGACGAAGAAAGAAATAAGCAAAAAATATTTGAGCTAAAAGAAATAACAATTCCTGAAAATATTACGGTAAAAGACCTAGCACAAGAAATGAAAAAGACTACTGCAGAAGTTATTAAAAAATTGTTTAACTTAGGTATCATGGCAACAATCAATAATACAGTAGATTTTGATACAGCTTATTTAGTAGCTAGTGAATTTGGAATTACTGCAAATAAGAAAACAGAAGTAAAAGAAGAAGATATCTTATTTGATGATACAGAGGATTCACCAGAGGAATTAGAGCCAAGACCACCTGTTGTAGTTGTTATGGGACACGTTGACCATGGAAAAACCTCACTACTTGATGCTATTAGAAGCACAAATGTTATTGAAGGAGAAGCTGGAGGAATTACACAACACATTGGTGCTTATAAAGTAAATGTAAATGGAAGAGAAATTACTTTCTTAGATACACCAGGACATGAGGCTTTCACAAGCATGAGAGCAAGAGGAGCTCAAATAACCGATATAGCAATATTAGTAGTTGCAGCAGATGATGGTGTAATGCCACAAACAATAGAAGCAATAAACCATGCAAAAGCAGCTGAAATTCCAATTGTTGTTGCGGTAAACAAAATAGATTTACCAGGAGCAAATGTAGAAAAAATTAAACAAGAATTAATGGAATATGAATTAGTTCCAGAAGAATGGGGTGGAGACACCATATTTGTTCCAATTTCTGCTAAAAAACATATTAATATCGAAAACTTACTAGAAATGGTATTATTAGTTGCAGATATGAAAGAACTTAAAGCAAACCCAAGAAAACAAGCAAAAGGAACTGTTATTGAAGCAAGACTAGATAAAGCAAAAGGACCAATTGCATCTATGTTAGTACAAAGAGGTACTTTAGATGTAGGAGATACTATTGTAGTTGGTACATCGATTGGTAGAATTAGAGCAATGAAGAATGATAAAGGACAAAAAATTAAGAAAGCAGGTCCATCTACACCAGTTGAAATAATGGGATTAACGAATGTACCAGAAGCAGGAGACGTATTCTATGAAGTAAAAGATGAAAAAATGGCAAAACATTTAATAGAAAGAAGAAAACGTCAAGAAAGAGAAAAAG
>CAMMEP010000053.1 GCA_946495905.1 uncultured Clostridium sp. | reverse complement strand
AAGTCACAAGTTAAAATATTATTTTTAGGGTGAACTAATCAAAAGTTATTGACAGTATTCTGGCTCCAAATTTTTTCCAATTTTTTTGAATTTTTACTTGAATTTATTTCCCATTTGATATATTATATATTGGAATATTTTATTTTACGGAGGAAGAAATGCCAAGGAAATCAAAAGAGGAATTAAAATCAACTGAAATAATAGAAAATAATATTGAAAAAAAAGGAGCAAAAAAGGCAAATATTATAAAAGATAACGATACAACTAGCAAAAAGGAAACTAGTAAGTCTACCAAAAAAACTACTAGTAAAAAATCTGCTGCAGCCAAAACAACTACTGGTAAAAAAATATCTAATGCAACAGCTTCCACTAAGAAATCGGTAGCTACGGAAAAGAAAAAGACTTCAAAAACAGCATCTAGTAGTGCTACTAAAAAAGAATCTAAAAAAGCTACTGCCAAAGCTGCCAATAAGACATCTAATACTAAAGCTGCTAACAAAAGAGCTACTACTTCCAAAAAAACTGGTACCACTAGAAAAGTAGTAAAAAGCACAAAAACTAAAAAAATGGTTGCTAGTGTAGAATATTATGATTTACCATATCGTTATAATGAAACGGTTGTAAAAATTCTAGCTCAAACGCCTACGATGCTTTTTATTTATTGGGATATTTCGGACGAAGACCGTAGCTCCTATATTGAAAAATATGGAGATGACTTTTTTAGCACAACTAAACCTGTTTTAGTTGTTACCAATAAAACAATGAATTACTCGTTTGAGGTTGAAATAAATGATTTTGCAAATAGTTGGTATTTACATGTAAATGATGCAGATTGTGACTATTCTGTTGAGCTTGGTAGAAGGCCAATTCAGTATAATACAAATATAGATAATTATATTTATGTGACCACTTCTAATGATATGGAAATGCCAAATAATCATATTCTACTTGATAAGCTTGGTAAATCTGTCTTTTTTAGAAATGTGAAAAATAATTTTATTGAAGAAAAAGAAATAACTTCTATTTCATTTCTTAAAAATCTTGGCAAAGTATATAATATTTACGAATTATATAAAGAGATGTATAAGGATGAAATTGATAATGAATTAAATTCAACTCTAAAATTAAATCTATCCTCTTCTGGCAGTTCTACTTTTAAATAATGATAATTATTACGTTATTTAATAGAAATAAATTTTGAATATATTGTAAAAAATAAACTAAACTTAGTACTTTATAAACAAGAAAGGTTTTGATAAAACATGACAAAAGAAAAAGGATATGTAAGCTTTGTACTACATGCACACTTACCATTCATTCATCATCCGGAAAGTGAAGATTATTTAGAAGAGCAATGGCTTTATGAAGCTATTTCTGAGACCTATATACCACTTCTTTTAAACTTTAAAAAATTAGAGGAGGAAAAAGTTGACTTTCGAGTTACCATGTCACTTACTCCCCCTCTTCTTAATATGCTAGATAATAAATTGTTGCAAAAAAGATATATTAAATATTTGAAAAAACATATTGAATTATGTGAAAAAGAAGTAGTTCGAACAAAATATGATAATAGATTGAATACTCTTGCGAAGTATTATCTAGAAAGATACACTAACGATTTACACGTATTTAAAGATGTATATAACTGTAATTTAATCCAAGGTTTTAAATATTTCCAAGATATTGGTGTTTTGGAAATTATCACTTGTGGCGCAACTCATGGTTATTTCCCTATTCTTTACGTTACAGAGCAAACAGTAAAAGCGCAAATTGCCATTGGAGTACAAACCTATGAAAAGTATTTTGGAAGAAAACCTCGTGGTATTTGGCTTCCTGAATGTGGCTATATTCCAGAAGCAGACAAGTATTTGAAGGAGTTTGGCATTGATTATATTATTACGGAATCCCATGGTATTTTATATGCAAACCCAACTCCTGTCTATGGTACTTTTGCCCCTATTGTTTCTCCAGAAGGTGTTATTGCTTTTGGTAGAGATATCGAATCTTCTAGACAAGTATGGAGTTCCATCAATGGTTATCCTGGTGATTTTAATTACAGGGATTTCTATCGTGATATTGGGTATGATACTGATTATGATTATATTAAACCTTATATAGCTTCCAATGGTGCTCGTGTACATACTGGAATTAAGTACCATCGAATTACTGGAAAAGATTGTGAGAAAGATATTTACAATCTACGATGGGCAAAAGATTCTGCCGAAAAGCAAGCAGGACATTTCTTTGATAGTAGAGAAGCTCAAATAGAAAAACTTTCTTCCCTTATGGGAAATCCACCTATTATTTTATGTCCTTATGATGCCGAACTATATGGACATTGGTGGTATGAAGGTCCTTATTGGTTATATATTTTATTTAAGAAAATTTATTATGATGAGTGTAATTTTAAATTAATAACACCTAGTGAATATATTGATAAATATCCTTTAATGCAGGTATCTACTCCTTGTAGATCTAGCTGGGGTGCTAATGGATATAGTGAAGTATGGCTTAATCAAACCAATGATTATGTACATAGACATTTGCATGTTGCTGGTAATAGAATGGTAGAACTAGCTCATTTATATCCAAACGAGAAAAAAACTTCTTTACGTAGGAAAGCATTAAATCAATGTGCTAGAGAGCTTTTACTTGCTCAAAGTAGTGACTGGTTATTTATTATTACTAATGGAACTATGGTAGACTATGCTAAGAAAAGAATTAAAGATCATATAGGTAGATTTACGAAATTGTATTATCAAATTACAGAAGATAAGATTGATGAAGAATTTTTAAAAGAAATTTATAAAAAGGATTGTATCTTTCCAGAAATCGATTATATGATTTATTATTAAATCTTTAATGTTACATTTATAGTCATTTTTTTAGAGAAGAAGTATCTATAAAAGGTAGTATTTCATATAAAAATACTACCTCTTTATTTTAATAAATTTACGCACTTTCTATCTAGTAACAAAGAATGCATATACTAACATTGCAAGTACTGCTATAATAAATATACCAACAAGAATGTATATTAAAGTAAATGTATTCTTTTTCTCTTTTGATGTTTCTTTTACTTTCTTCTCTTTTATTTCTTCCATTGTTTTCCCTCCTACTCTCACAAATGAAGAGCTTACTATTTTTCTACATTTGTGTTATTTTATATTAATTAAAATTTAAAATCTTTTGTATGTTTTTGTTATAACATTTTTTCTAAATCCATTTAACTAAATTAAGATTCTCTGGATCTAATATCATTTCATGCTTTGGCATTACACGGAAGGTATAGCCATATTCTCCTCCATTTACAAGCTTTATTTTTGCTGAAAATGTATATACCTTATTTTCTTTGTCTTCCTCTTCTAGTTTCATTGGTATTACTTGAATATCGTCTACAACTCCATTTTCTTCTATTTTTCCATAATAAGCTTGTGCTTGTATATTATCAATTGAAATATTTGGCAATGTTACTTTACATTTTACATCAATATAGTTTCCTGCATCAATTGTAATATTGTCTAAATTATTTTCCTGAGTTATTTTTATATCATCCCAGTTTTGGTATAATTGATCTTTCCAACTATTAAACTCTGTAACTTTATCTAATTTACTATAATAGTTATCATATAAATCACATAGTGGAAGATATAATTTTTCCACATAATCTACTAGCATTCTAGATGTACTAAATCTTCCTCCTGTTGATATAATAGAGTTCTTCATTATTTTAATCCATTTTTCTGGAATATTATCTTTATTTCTATCATAATAGGTAGGAATTATTTTGTTTTCTAGGGTTGTATAAATATCGTCACTATCTGCTTTATCTTGCACATCACAATTTTCATATTCATCATTTAAACCTATGTACCAACCATTTTTAGAATTATATCCTTCTGCCCACCAACCATCTAATACACTAAAGTTTGGAACTCCACATACGGATGCCTTTTGTCCACTTGTTCCAGACGCTTCCATAGGTCTTCTTGGGGTATTTAGCCATACATCTACTCCACTTATTAAATATCTTGACATGGCAATATTATAATTTTCAAGTAAGAATATTTTTCCTTTAAATTGTGGCTTCATAGATATTTCATGAATGTATTTTATTAAATCTTGTCCTTCTTTATCTGCTGGATGCGCTTTTCCTGCAAATATTATTTGGATTGGCCTATTTTCATTACTAAATATTTGTGTAATTCTTTCTAGGTCTTTAAAAATAAGTGTTGCTCTTTTATATGTTGCAAATCTTCTAGCAAACCCTATGGTTAATACATTTTCACTTAGTTTTGAAGTGATTTTATCAATTTCTTGGTAGCTATAACCACATCGATGTAATCTTTTGGTTGTATTATCTTTTACTAAAGCAATTAGTTTTCTTTTTCTATCTAAATGAGCATTCCATAGTTTTTCGTCTGGTATGTTATTAATTCTCTCCCATACCTCATTGTTAAAGATATTGTCTTGCCAATAAGGTGCCAAATATTCATTATATAGACTTTTTATATTCTGTGGAAGCCATGAACAAGTATGTATTCCATTTGTCACATATGTGATTGGTGCTTCATTTGCTGCTATATTTGGCCATATATCTCCAAATAATTCTCTAGAAACAGCACCATGTAATTTACTAACACCATTCTTCTTTCCAGCTACTTTTAGTGCTAGCACTCCCATGTCAAATCCACTGCTTAAATTTGCATTTGGTTTTCTTCCCATATTAAAGAAATCTTGTTTACTAATTCCTAGTTTATCCCAGTAATCTTTAAAATATTTTTCCATTAACTCTAGTGGGAAAATATCATTTCCTGCTGGTACTGGCGTATGTGTCGTAAATACAGTTTTAGAACTTACAATATCCTTTGCTATGTTAAAAGAAACTTTTTTATCTTTTATAGTATTTTCAATTAATTTTAGTATTAAAAAGGATGAATGCCCTTCATTCATATGATATACGGTTGGCTTTACACCAATTCTTCTTAATAGCTCTACTCCAGCCATTCCAAGTACAATTTCTTGCTGAATACGAGTTTCTTGGTTTCCACCATATAATGTTTTTGTAATTCCTCTATATTCGTCAATGTTTGCATCAATATCGGAATCCATTAGATATAGAGTTACTCTTCCTACACTTATTTGCCATACTTTTATATATAATTTCTTTTTTGGCATATCTACGGATATAATTAATTCTTTGCCATCTACATCTTTTACAGGAAGGATTGGTAAATTCTCTAAGTCTAACTCTCTATACTCTGTTTCTTGAACTCCTTGCCCATTAATTGTTTGCCAAAAGTATCCATTCTTATATAATAATCCTACTGCAATTAGTGGAACACCTAAATCACTAGCAGATTTTAGATGATCGCCAGATAAAATTCCAAGTCCTCCTGAATAAATAGGAAGAATTTCATCTAATCCATACTCTGCAGAAAAATATGCTATTAAATCTCCTTGATTATCTGAATGCTTTTTTGCAAACCAAGTATTTTTACTTTTCATATAATCTTCAAAATCTTTTACAAATTTATCATATTGTTTTAAAAATTCTTGGTTTTGACATACTTCTTCTAATTTTTCTTGTGAGACATTTTTTAAGAATTTTACAGGATTTTTTCCTACTCTCTCCCACAAATCGATATCTATTTCTTTAAATAATTTCAAAAAATTTGTATTCCATGACCACCATAAATTATTTGCTATTACTGATAATTTTTCAATTCTATTTGGTAATTGTGGATTTACCTTTATCCTATTAAACGTGTACATTTATTAATTTCCTCCTTAGGTTTATTTCAAGCATTTTTCCTTCGTCTAATTTTCGTTTAGAGATATTTCTCCAATTTTTCTAGATATATTTTATAAATAAACTCGGAATATGTCAATAAGTTTTAAAAAAGTTTTGTAAAATGCTCTGTAACTACTCGTTACAATTCACTGTTGCTTTTTGTCGGAACAATGCCTATTTTAATTTTATGTTTTGGCCCTTTGGCTGCGTACAAACTGTAAAAGCTTTGCTTAACAGTTTGTAAACTTGTCGGTCCCCACCTTAAGCACTCCAACATAAAATTAAAATAGGCATTGCTCCGACAAAAATTAAAACGTGAATAGTAATTAAAAAACATTCTTCACATTCAGTTTTGTTTTGTCTTGTATATGTTCTAGGATGAATGTGCATTTTTCCAACTCTGGAACTATTTCATCATATTTTTTTATTTCTGCAAATCCTTTTATTGCAAAAATTTGTGTTTCAACTTTTTCTAGTTCATCATGTTCTATATAAAAAGCAAGTTTCTCTTGAAATTCATTCCATTTATTTTCTATATTTTGAATTTCTGCTACTATACTTTCTTCCTTTATCTCCGCTTCTTCTAAACTAGCTTCTTTTAAAATATCAAGCCTTTCATTCATTTGAGATACACATTCCTTTGTATAATTTTGTGTTATGACATTGGTAATTATTATGATTGCAATGATAAGAATGCAGATGATCAATTCTTTTTTCATTTTTCTCCTTTCCGGACAATTGGGGTTGTTTGGACCTATTTTCGCATTTTTTCTTGGCAAAAGATTTGTCCTCTCCCATCAATTGTTACAATTAACGCTTGCTCGGGTTTTATGCCAAACTTGCTTACTTGATTTTCTAACCACTGAATGTCTTTTTTTAAGATTTTTAAGTTTTCATACATGATTTTTCCATCTAATACTAAATCATAAGCTAATCCCTCATATTCTGTTTTTATTCCCATATCTTCCACTGTTACATTTTTCTTTTCTGGTTTTTGTATTACGGTTACTTGCCCGCTTGTTTCTAGAATTGCATACTCTACATCACCTATATTTACTACATTACTTCCTCTTAATCTTTCTTCTAATTCATTTACCGTAAATCTTTCTTTTCTTAACATCTTTTCATCGATTCTTCCTCTATAAATTAATATCGATGGTTTACCACATAATATTTGTCTTGCCTTAATACTTTTTATATTTAAGATAGAAATAATTAAATGCATTACTAAAAGTGCTAATATAGGAATTATTCCGTTTGTAAGCGGTATTCCCGCATCTGCCATTGGCGTGGATGCTAAGTCTGCTATCATAATAGAAATAGCAAGTTCAAATGGTTGTAATTGTCCAATTTCTCTTTTTCCCATTAATCGCATTACAATTAATACAATTATGTATAAAAAAATAGAACGAATAAATGTAATTAACATAGAAACTCCTTTATTTTTTAGTTTCTATTATTTTTTACAAAAAAATAATATTTATACCAAGTTTATTTTTCTTAAGTAATTTTGATTTTCTTAATTACTTAAGAAAAAAACATATTGAATGATAGCAAACAAAATAGTTTTTTAAATTTTTTTATTTTTGTATAAAAAATTTTTTTCCGCTCATACTATAAGTAAATATCAAAGATTATTTTTATTTTTTATTTTTGTTTAATTACTTTTATTTAAATTTTTTGTTTTGTTTGTGATATTCTTTGAAACTTAAAATTTTTAATTTTTATAATTTTTTTATTTTTTCTTTTTCTTTTGTAATAAAAAAAATAATCTTTGATATTGATTATATTTATAACCTAACATTTAGATGTTTACATGAAATCTATTTAAATAGATATAAGGAGGTTTTTATGGAAAATAATCAGACACAAACTAGAAGTAATACTTCTACCATATGGCAAATAGTTGGTAGACTTGTAACAGCTGCAATAGTTCTTGCAATAACAGCATTTTTTACACCTGGTTTTCATATAAGTAATATATGGGCTTTGGCTGCTGCAGCAATCGTTCTTACTATTATAGATTATTTAATTACTAGATTCACTGGTTTACATGCAAGTGCATTTGGTAAAGGGTTCGTAGGATTTGTTTTGGCAGCAGTAGTGTTATATGTAACACAATACTTTGTTGCAGGTTATACAATTTCTTGGATAGCAGCTATCGTTGGAGCTTTAGTTTATGGCGTTGTTGATTACTTCTTACCAGGAGAACAATCATAAGCTGTTCAAATGTCATTGGGACAAACCCAATGGCATTTTTTTAATTTTTCATATTTTATTGAATAAATTTAACAATTAAATTGAAATACCATCAAATTTATGATAAATTATTACCATAATTCAATCTGGCAAAGCCAGTTTATATATAGATGTAACTCATTAACAATAATTTGTAGGGAGGAAATTTTATGGAAGAAAGAAAAATTTCAAATGCACTTTCGAATGTACTTACGTTCTATTATGAATCAATAAAATTAAAAGAAGTAGAACGTTCTGGTTGGGTTGACCGAAATATTTCGAGAGACCAAAGAGTAGAATCTGTACCAGAACACGTATATAGTACACAGCAATTAGCACTGGCTATCTATTCAGAATTTGACTTAGATATTGACATTTATAAAGTCATCTGTATGATAGCGGTTCATGAAACAGAAGAAATCTACATAGGAGATTTGAATCCTTTTAGTGGAGTTCTTCCCATTGAAAAAGCTAGACTTGGTAAACTCGCTGTTGACAAAGCAACATCATGTCTCCGAAAAAAATCTTTTATTACATCTTTAATTGATGAATTCAACGAAAGAGAAACATCGGAGGCACAATTTGCTTATCTTTGCGATAAGATGGATGCCGATGCAATGGCGAAGAAATACGATGATGAAGGAAGATTTTCTTTTGATATGCTTCCAAGTAAAATTCTTGAAAGCGAAAGGACGCAAAAAGCTATAGAAAATGGCGCCAAAACAGTTGGCGAAATTTTCATTGAATCTGACGTACCAATATACGAAGGAAACGAAATCTTTTCAGAATTGATTCAGTTTTTGAAGAAGTATAGTGTAGTAGTGTAAAGACTTTCTTAGTAAATATAATTCTTTTTACGTTAAAAAGAAGGTTGAACACAAACAATAAATTTTCCATCAAAAAAGACGGGCACTCCCGTCTTTTTTTCGGTTACAAGAAATTATGAACTATTTCCAATTGTTTGTCTAGAATATATAATTGTTTATATATTCTAGGTTGGAAAAGAATTGCTGTTTTAGCTAGGCAAACGAGCAAGAAAACTGGAATCGTACTTTGTGTACGATGAGGATTTTCGAAGTGAAGTTTAACAACGCTAAAACGCAATTATTTTTCAACCTATTCTTCTTCCTCATCGAATTGGCTGTTATATAAGTCTGCATAGAATCCACCTTTTGCAAGAAGTTCATCATGGGTTCCTTGCTCTACGATATCTCCTTGATTCATAACTAAAATCAAATCAGAGTTCTTTATTGTAGACAATCTATGTGCTATAACAAAGCTTGTTCTTCCTTTCATAAGGTTATCCATCGCTGCTTGTATTTGTATCTCTGTTCTTGTATCGATTGAGCTTGTTGCTTCATCCAATATTAATATCTTTGGATCTGCTAAAATTACTCTTGCAATTGTAAGTAATTGTTTTTGTCCAGCAGATATATTTGAGGATTCTTCATTAATTACTGAATTATATCCTTTTGGTAAGGTTTTGATATAGTGATGAACATGGGCAGCTTTTGCAGCTTGAATTACTTCATCATCTGTTGCATCTTCTTTACCATATTTGATATTATCCTTTACAGT
>CAMMEP010000052.1 GCA_946495905.1 uncultured Clostridium sp. | reverse complement strand
GTGAAACAGTATCAGATACTGTAAAATCACAAATTTTTAATAGTTTAAGAGAACTTGAAAACATAACAGGAAAGAAGTTTGGAAATCCAGAAAATCCACTTTTGGTATCAGTGCGTTCTGGTGCTAGAGCATCTATGCCAGGTATGATGGATACGATACTAAACCTTGGACTAAACAACGAAGTAGTAGAATCTATGGCAAAGAAAAATGAAAGATTTGCTTATGACAGCTATAGAAGATTTATTCAGATGTTTAGTGATGTTGTAATGGAAATTCCAAAATCATTATTTGAAGAAGAAATTGACAAAATGAAAAATAAAAAAGGTGTTAAGCTAGATACAGAGCTTGATGCAAATGATTTAAAGAAATTAGTAGAAATATTTAAAGGAATATACAAAAAAGAGCATGGTTCAGAATTTCCAAGTAATCCAGAAGAACAATTAATTGAAGCAGTAACAGCCGTATTCCGTTCATGGAATAACCCTAGAGCAATAACATATAGAAGGTTAAACGATATACCAAGTAGTTGGGGAACAGCAGTAAATGTGCAAGAAATGGTGTTTGGAAATATGGGAGAAGATTGTGGTACAGGTGTTGCATTTTCTCGTAACCCAGCAACAGGAGAAAACAAAATATTTGGTGAATATTTAATGAATGCACAAGGTGAAGATGTTGTTGCAGGTATTCGTACACCACAGCCAATTGAAACATTAAAAGAAACGGACATGGAAGCATATCAAGACTTTGTAATGTATGCAAATAAACTAGAAAAACATTATAAAGACATGCAGGACATGGAATTTACAATAGAAAATGGAAAGCTATATTTCCTTCAAACAAGAAATGGAAAAAGAACAGCTACAGCAGCACTTCAAATTGCAGTAGATTTAGTAAATGAAGGAATGATAACAGAAAAAGAAGCTGTATTAAGAGTTGAGCCAAATCAATTAGACCAACTATTACATCCAAATTTTGACCAAGAAAAATTAAAAGCAGCAAAACCAATTGCAAAGGGCTTAGCAGCGTCTCCAGGAGCTGCAACAGGTAAAGTTGTTTTTACAGCAGAAGAAGCACTTGCAAAACATGAAGCAGGGGAAAAAGATTTAATATTAGTAAGACTTGAAACATCTCCAGAAGATATTGATGGAATGCATGTATGCCATGGAATACTTACCGTAAGAGGTGGTATGACATCACATGCAGCAGTTGTAGCACGTGGTATGGGAACTTGCTGTGTATCAGGTTGCTCAGATATAACTGTAAATGAGGAAGAAAAAACATTTTCAGTAAATGGAAATGTATATCATGAAGGCGACTGGATTTCATTAGATGGAAGTACAGGAAATGTATATGGAGAAAAAATAGATACAGTAACTGCAACAGTTTCAGGTAACTTTGCTAAATTCATGGAATGGGCAGATAGATATAGACAAATGGAAGTAAGAACTAATGCAGATACTCCAAAAGATGCAAAACAAGCGTATGAATTTGGAGCACAAGGTATTGGACTATGTAGAACAGAGCATATGTTTTTTGCACCAGAAAGAATTGCAGCAATAAGAGAAATGATAGTATCTAAGACAAAAGAACAAAGAGAAAAAGCACTAGACAAAATACTTCCAATGCAAAGAGGAGACTTCGAGGGATTATTTAGAGAAATGAAAGGACTTCCTGTTACTATAAGATTACTAGATCCACCACTACATGAGTTTTTACCACATACAGACGAGGAAATAAAAGATTTAGCAAAAGATATGAACATGACATTTGAAGAGCTTAAAAATATTGTAGCAGGTTTACATGAATTCAACCCAATGATGGGACACAGAGGTTGTAGATTAGATGTAACATATCCTGAAATTGGTGTAATGCAAACAAAAGCAATTATAGGAGCAGCTATCAATGTAAAAAAAGAAGGTACCCAAGTAAAACCAGAAATAATGATTCCACTTGTTGGTGATTATAAAGAACTTGTATATGTAAAACAAATTATAACATCAACTGCAGACGAAATGTTAAAAGAGGCAGATGTGGATATTCATTATATGGTAGGAACCATGATAGAAATTCCAAGAGCAGCACTTATAGCAGACAAAATTGCAAAAGAAGCAGAATTCTTCTCCTTTGGTACAAATGACTTAACGCAAATGACGTTTGGATTTAGCCGTGATGATGCAGGAAAATTCTTAGGAGAATACTATTCTAAAGGAATCTATGACTTTGACCCATTTGCAAGGGTAGATGAAGAGGGAGTAGGAAAACTCGTAGAAATGGCAGCAGAGTTAGGAAGAAAAACAAGACCGGATATAGAGCTTGGAATATGTGGGGAGCATGGAGGAAATCCAGCTTCAGTAGAATATTGCCATAGAATTGGACTAACCTATGTATCTTGCTCACCATTTAGAGTTCCAATAGCAAGGCTTGCAGCAGCACAAGCAGCAATAAAATATCCAAGATAGGACTAAACAAGCCCGTCCCCAATAGTCCTATAGTAAACATAAATATTAAATTTAAACATTATTATTATAATTGTTTTCAAAAAACATCCTATTTTAGTAGGATGTTTTTTGATGCGAAAGATACTTTTTGTGTTGAGATTTTACTTGATATTGACAATTCATGAAATCTAATGCTTTTTTAATTGGAAAAATTTAATTTTGAAAAAAATAAATAAAAAAAGAAAAAAGAGAAACAATAAAATAGAAAGAATTACAATTCTTAGCTTGAAATATTGTAAAAATAAACTATTTATAATTTAGCGAATTGTAATACTAGAAAAATAAATAAAATTAGGAGGTTTAACATGAAAAACACAATAAAAATAATGTTGTTTTTAACACTTATTGTAATTGCTTTACTTTGCATCCCTAGCATTAGTAATGCTGCAAGTACTGAAACAGCTACCGATGAAAGCACTTTAATAGCAGCTATACAGAATGTAGATGATGGAGGAACTGTTGAAATTCAGAATAACATAACAGTAACACAGCCTATTGTAATACAAAAAACGCTTACTATTGATGGAAATGGTTATACAATAGCAGGTTCTACAGATTGGACATCAACATCTGGAAATCAAACTATGTTTACTGCTCAATTTGCAGCAGGAAAACTTACTTTAAAAGATATTGATTTAAACAATGGACCAAAATATGGAGTACAAGCTTATGATGGAGGAACCGTTATTTTAAATAATGTTTCTATCACCGGATTTCGATATGGTGGAGTATTAGTAAATGGTGGTAATGTAGAAATCATTGATTTACATTTAGGAACAAATGGAACAGGTGCTAACAATGGTATTGAAATTGATAAAGGTGCTTCTGCTACAAATAATCCAACATTAACAATGAATGGTACGTTAACATCTGATTCTACAGAAAATGTAGTTCGTCCAGCAGATAATGGTTATCTTACAGAATTTACGGTTACAAATACAGAAAATACAACTAATAAAGTAGTTGTTGCAGGTGACAAAGTAGTTTTAACAGATGAAAATAACACTGTAATATCAGAATCAAAAGTGCCAGATACTGTAACACCTAATACCGATGAAGCTAAAAAAATAATTATTACTTTAATGGTAGGAGGAGAAGTAGAAACACAAATTACAGTAGATGAAGGAAGTACTATTACAGAAGAATTTTTAACATCAAATATTACTGTAGAAGATGGGTATAAAGTAGAAGGATTTTACACGGATGAAGCCTATACAAAAGCATTTGATTTTGCGACTCCTTTAAATGCAGATGTAACGATATATGCTAGAATTGCAGAAATAGCACAAGAAGAGCCAGAAGAACCAATAATAGATAATACAGAAGATAATAAAGATGATGTTCCCAAAACAGGTGTAGAAAATTATTTAGGAATTGCAGTACTTGCTATGACAGCTGCTATTACTGGAATAGTTTATTTAAAGAAAAAAGAATTTTAATAGAAAAGTTATGTGGAACTAAAAAAATAATAGCTAATTTTTGATTGAATTAAGCTATGACAGTTAAGTATAAAGAATAGGCAATTTTGTCTATTCTTTTACATAGAAGGATTTTTATAAGTTGACTGTGAATATTAAGAAAGGTAAGACGGTTTTTATGAAAAAGGACTTAAGAATAAAAGTCATTTATATTTTTCTCATTATTGTTATTGTTTTATCCATTATATATATTGCAAAATTTTTTCTTATGAGGCAAGAAGCAATAGAAGAAAGTGAGTTACTAAATTCAATTGAAATAGAAGAAAATTCAAAAGAAGTGCAAACAGAAATGGAAGGAAGTGATGTAGGAAAAGAAAATCAAGAGGAAAACCAAGCAGAAAAGCAAGAAGATAAAGAGGAAAACTCTAATAGAGTAACAGAAAGAATGCTGAAAGTAGAAAAATTACAAGAAGAAAATGAAGATATCGTAGGGTGGATTGAAATAGAGGATACCAATATAAATTATCCGGTTTTACAAGGAGAGGATAATGAATATTACCTAACACATAATTATAAAAAGGAAAAAACAGAAAAAGGCTCTATCTTTCTAAGTGCAGAGTATGAATGGAGTGTGCCTAGCAATAATTTTTTAATATATGGTCATAACATTCTGTATGGACAAATGTTTCAAGATTTATTGAAATATGAAGAAAAAGATTTTTATGAAGCACATCCTATCATTCGTTTTACCACGGAACAAGAAGATATGGAGTTTGAAATTATTTCGGCGTTTAAATCCAGAGTATTTTATAAATCGGAAAAGAACGTGTTTCGTTACTATAATTTTATCAATGCGCAGACAGAAGCGGAATATATGGAGTTTATAAATAATACGAAAGATGCTTCCTTGTATGCTATTGATACTACTGCAGAATATGGTGACCAGTTAATTACATTAATTACTTGTTCTTATCATGAGAAGGATGGGAGGTTTGTTGTAATAGGAAGAAAAAAAGATTACCATAGACTGAAAATTTTCTAAATATGCATCCTCTTGAGTCGTTATTACTATTTATGGTTGCTTTTTGACGGAGTAATGCATATTTTAGAATCAACTGTGAATTGTAACGAGTTGTTACCAAAAAACGATAAAAAAGTGCAATAATAGTTGAAATTAATATATAAAATATGGTAGTATATTTTTGTATTTTAAAGATAAATTATGAATTAGATAAAATAAAAGATAGTATAAATAATTTTTTAGATATATAAAATAGGAGAAGAAAAATAAAGGGAGTTCAAATGAAAAAATATAATAAAATAATAACAAAAGAACTAAATAGAATACTTCCGTATCATTTACTTGGAGTAGTATTTCACGCAATTGTAATATATATAACATTCAAAATTCCAGAAAGCATAGGTAAAATATTAGACATGCTATCTCAACCTTATGTGGACAAGCAGGTAATTTTACAAGAAGCATATTGGCTAATATTCTATTCTGCAATTATATTTATACCAAGAACCCTGTTCAGGACTTTATATTTTACAATTTCAAGAAAAGCAGATACATATTTAAGAAAAAGAGTAGTAGAGCATTTACAAAAAGTAAAACCAGAATATTTTGAAAAAGAGAATAAGGGTAACTTTTTGGCGTATCTTTCGAAAGAAATTTTAATGATTCATAAAATTCTAGGAAATTATTGGTGGTGTTTAGCGAAGATTATTATAGCACCTGTTATGGCAATTATATTAATTTGGGGGCAATTTAACAAAACACTTGCTTTATGGCTTATACCAATATTCCCAATATCAGCAATATTTATGTATCGTAGTTATAAAAAACTAAAAGAAAAAGTAGAAGTATCTAGAAAAACGTATATAGAACTATCAAAAAATATAGAACAAAATACCGATGGATTTTTACTTATAAAATCATATAACCAACAAGAAAATCAAATACATAGTTTTAGAAATATAAATAAAGAAATGTATAAAGCAGACTATGATATAGGAGTTGCTAAAAATCATATTAGCAGAATAATTAATATACTGTATGGATTATGTTTTATGATTAGTTTTACAGCTGGAGTTCAATATATAATACAAGGTACATTAACGGTTGGAGAATTAACAGCCTTTATAGGTTATATTAGTTATGCTTTAACAGATTTTGTTGCGGGGATGCAGAGATTATTAGAAAGAATGCCATATTTAAAGCAGTCATTAGATAGATTTGATTATTTTCTTAATTTAGATGAGTACCAAAAAGATGGAAAAAGTTTAGATAAGATAGAAAAAATAGAAATCAAACATTTATCATATTGGTACGATAATACTGAGAAACCAGCATTAGATAATATATGCATGACAATAAATAGTGGAGATAAGATTGGTATCATTGGACAAGTAGGTAGTGGAAAAACAACTTTAATGAATATTATAGCAGGGTTTTATGAAATTCCAGAAGGAATGGTATTCATAAATGGAGAAGATATAAGCAAATATAAAAAAGATGATTTATTTTCAAAATATAATTATGCTCTGCAGCAAAATATTATATTAGATGATACAATTAAAGCAAATGTGGATATCACAGAAAACTTAAAAGAAATTGAATTTAAAAATGTTATAAAAAATGCAGAATTGGAAGAAGATATAGAAAAATTAGAAGATGGAGAAGATACTCTTGTAGGAGAAAAAGGAGTAAAGTTATCTGGAGGACAAAAACAAAGAGTATCCATAGCGAGAAATTTATCAAATGCAAGGGAAATTAATATTTTTGATGATACCCTATCAGCATTAGACTCAAGTACAGAAAAGAAAATAATGAATAATTTGCTAGAAGAAGTAGGAGATGAAACATTAATTGTAATATCAAACAAAATATCTAGTGTAGAAAAATTAGATAAAATCTATATATTGTTAGATGGTAAAATTGAGGACAGTGGAACACATGAAGAATTATTAGAAAGAAATGAATTCTACAAAGAAGTATATATGTTAGAAAAAAAGGAGGAAGAAGATGAAATCTATACTAAAGAAAAATGCTAAAATACTTTTTTTAGTTGCACTTTTTTTGATAATAACAAATATATTAAGTGTTACACATCCTCTTGTATTAAAGCAAGTATTAGATATTAACCTTAATAATAGCAATATTGTTACCATTCTAAGAAACTTTGTTATATTGTATATTGCAGTACATATTCTTCTTATTATATCAAAAGATTTAAGAAATACAGTAATAAATAAAGCAATGTCTAAAATATTAAGAGATTTAAGAGAAAAACTTTTTTTGCATGTATTAAAATGGAATATGGAAACATATCAAAAATATAATTCATCAGAAATCTATACAAGATTAACAGCAGATATAGATAATGTATCAGCATTATTTTTAGGAACGTTGCAAGTATTAGTAAATGATATTTTATATATTGCAATTATGGTAGTATTTATGTTTTTAGCAGATGTTAAGTTAGCAATTATAGGGTGCATTGCGATGATAATTACAGCGATTATTTCATATATATTTACGCATCAAGTTGCAAAAGCTAACAAGCAAATTTTAAACAAAAGAGATAAAGAAAACAGACAATATTCAGAAATGTATAATAAAAATAAATTAACTTATTTATTTGGACTACAAAAAAATACAGCCAGAAAAATAAATAAAACTCTGGATGAAGAGTTAATATATAGAAAAAGATTTATCTTTGTAGAAAGCTTTACATATCCACTATCAACGACCATACAGGCATTAGCTATTTATTTTATATTACAGTATACTTTAAATATAGATGGACTAATATCATTAGGAAGTATCTATTTAGTAATAAACTATATTAAAGATTGTAGAGAACCATTAAATGAAATATTTGAACAATTGGAAGAAATACAATCATCATTTATGTCATTAAAAAGAATTAATGTATTGTTAAAAGAAAGTGGAGTAGAAGATATTGAAAAAGGAGAAAAAGAAGAAAATTTAAAAGGAGATATAGAGTTTAAAAATGTCTATATGCAATATGGAGATAACAAAGTTTTAAATGATATTTCATGCATTATAAAAGAAGGAAGCAAAGTAACAATAGCAGGAAGAACTGGTGTGGGGAAAACTACAATGATGAATATTTTAATGCGATTATATCCATTTAAAAGTGGAAAAATCTTAATTGGTGGAAAAGATATAACTAAGATACGAATAAAAGATATAAGAAAAAATATCTCATACATATCACAAACGCCATATATTTTAGAAGATACACTAAAAAATAATATCATACTTGGAGATAAAAATATAACAGATGAGCAAATAAAGACCGTTGCAAAAGAAATTGGATTCGAAAATACTTTAAGTAAATTTAAAGATGGATTAGATGAGAAAATATCAAAATCTAAATTGTCTTATGGACAGTTGCAAATGATTGCTTTTTTAAGAGCAATCTTACAGAAGGCAAATATCTACATATTTGATGAACCCACTTCCAATATAGACTTAAAAACAGAGAATAGAATACAAAAGTTAATAGATAAAATTGCAAAAGAAAGTACAGTTATTATCATAGCCCATAGAAAATCTACGATAGAGAGTTCAGATAAGATTATTTACTTAAAAGATGGTAAAATAGATATGATAAAAAATAAGTATGCGATTTTGTAAAAATAAAGGAAGGAAGATATAAATGCAATTCAATTAAGAACGGCATAAAATTTAATTGGAAATTTATATCGATGCCAAATGTAGGACATCATAGCAAAGATGTTATACCATTTGCGATAAATATCATTAATGAAAAATGTATATAACAAGAAGATTTGGATATATAAAGAAAATAAGCAATTACAGTTGAAAAAACATATGAGATTATGCTAATATATAAATATATTTTTTTAAATTCCTGTTCTAATTTAAGAGCAGTTTAAATAAATTGCAGCTTGTTAACTTATTTTAGAGAGCGCCAATTGGCAGGAGGAAAAAAATGATGACAGTAGAAGATTCGAGAAAAAGTGTAGAAAAAATGGTAGAATTATATAATACTTTTTCTGAAGGGAAATTGACTCTTGAGCAAATAAAAGAAAAACTTGCTAAGAAGGAAAAAGAAAGAAGTAAATTGCAAGAGAGGCGATTCATTATTGATGACTGGGGAGATATATAGTAGTAATTAGAGGTCGCTAGTTGCGACCTCTAAAACATTTTATACTTCAATCCTAGGCTCAAACTTCTCAAGCCACATATTTAATTTAACATAAATATGCCATCCTTATTATGAAATTAAATGATTTAGATAAAAATAAATAGTAGAAAAAACACTTGACAATCACAAACAAATGTTTTAAAATATATAATACAGTAATATCATAAAAATTGTAATAAATGTAGTAAAAAATAAATGATATAAATATGCTATTATAAGTTATATTACAAGGAAAGTGATGACTATGGAATTTGAAAAATCAAAGCTAATAGAATTAAAAGAGAAATTTGATTCTATTATTAACACAGAAGAAAAAGACAATATAGAATTTTGGTATGCAAGGGATTTGCAAACTCAATTGGGTTACACACAGTGGAGAAATTTTTTGGAAGTAATTAATAAAGCTATGGTTTCTTGTGAAAGTGCTGGTATAAGTGTAAGTGATCATTTTGCTAAAATCAGCAAAATGATAGACTTAGGAAAAGGTGCTAAAAGGCAAGTTGAAGACTACATGCTTACAAGATATGCTTGTTACTTAATTGCTCAAAATGGAGATTCAAAAAAAGAAGAAATAGCATTTGCTCAAACATATTTTGCAGTACAAACTAGAAAACAAGAAATAATTGAAGACAGAATAAAACTAATGAATCGATTAGAAGCAAGAGAAAAACTAAAAGAATCTGAAAAGCAGTTATTTAAAAATATTTATGAAAGAGGTGTAGATGATTTAGGTTTTGCAAGAATTCGTTCAAAAGGAGATTCGGCATTATTTGGTGGATTAAATACAATGCAGATGAAAGCAAAATATGGAGTAAAAGAAAATAGACCTTTAGCAGATTTTTTACCCACTTTAACTATTGCAGCAAAAAATCTAGCAACAGAAATGACGAATTACAATGTAACTGAAAAAGATATGTATGGTGAAGAAAATATAACAGATGAACATGTAGATAATAACTTAAGTGTAAGAAATATGTTAAATAAAAGAGGTATAAAACCCGAAAATCTAAAACCAGCAGAAGATTTAAAGAAATTAGAGAGAAGAGTTAAGTCAGAAAGTAAGAAAATAGCTGATAGTAATAAATTGCCTAAAGTTTCATTTGAAATGCAACAAAAATTTGATAAAAAAGTAAATGAACAGT
>CAMMEP010000051.1 GCA_946495905.1 uncultured Clostridium sp. | reverse complement strand
TAATGTCTAAAAATACTTCTTTAGTTTTTGATTTTCTTGCTACATCTCTATTATAACGATATGTAATGTAGCTTTGTGCTACTTCTTTTCTTGAAGATGCCATTAATTTTTTCTCTACTGCATCTTGAATATCATAAACTGATGCTTGATTCTTATCTTCAAATTGTTTTTGAACACTGGCTGCTATTTTATTAGCTAAATCTATATCGACACCTCCTGGTGTTTGTGACATAGCTAATGTTACTGCTTTTACGATTCTTTCTGGATTAAATTCTACTACTCTTCCATCTCTTTTAATTACTTGCATATATTCTCATTCCTTTCCCGAGGTAGCCGCGTGTTTGTTTTCAAACCGTCCCCCTTAAATTTAGTATGGCTATATTATATCCCTTTTTTTTCTTTTTTCTGTTGCAAAAGTCACATATTATGCAAAATTTATTTTTCGACTTATTTTGCTTTAGAGCTAATTGTTTTTTTAATTTTAAAAAATTATATTACATTTTTGTTACAATTTTTTTCTTGTATTTACTTGCTTTTGAAGCTTGTTTCATTTATTTAAGTTTTATGTAATTCCACATACTGCATATTTTCATAAACAAATTTAATCATTTCTTCCCACTCATTTTCTTCTGCATCCTTTAGTTCTATTGTCGAAATTGCTCCACCTAATGATAAGTTTTGAAATTCTACTTCTAGTTTTAATCTTTCATATTCATCTATTTCTTCTTTTTCTGGTACATAATAAGAACTTGTATAGCAATCCTTATCTGTTATTCCTTCTATTGTTCCATATTTTTCTTTATCAATTTTAGCAAATTTTCTTGCTACATTTTTTGAAGTGATACCACATAGTACAAAACCTATCTTGGTTTCTTTTCTCCATTTTTCCACAGTTTCTTGCAAAAATGTTAACACCTTTATTGCAAACTCATATCCTTGTAGTTTTATTTGAGATTCTTGTTTCATTATTTTTGTCATCTCATAGATTCCTAAATATCCTAATGCAATGGTAGAATAATTTTCAAATAGTAAAGAGTCTATTGCTTCGTTCTTTTCTAAATGCGAAATACCCCCATATCTCCAATGTACTGGACTAATATTGGATTTAATTCCTACTAAAGAATAGTGTCTGCACATTAAAGCTTCAAAACATAATTCTAATCTTTCTTTTAATAGTTCCCAAAATTTTTCTTCATTACCTTCTGAAAGAATTGCTATTTGTGGTAAGTTAATGCTTACCATACCTTGATTAAATCTTCCTTCAAATTTATATTCTCCGTTTTCATCTTTCCATGGTAATAAAAAGTTTTCTTCTCCTATTGGGCTAAATACGTTGTTTTCATAATTTTCTCTCATTTTCTTTGCGGATAAGTAAGTTGGATAGTTTCTTTTCTTTGAACACTTAATTGCAATTTTTGTTAAATAATCAAACTTTCCTCCTTTTAATGCATTACATTCATCTAAGACATATACCAATTTAGGAACATTTGGTGTAGTGTTTTCTCCTTCCTCACTTTTTATTCCCTCTAGTCTTTGATTTAAAATTTCTTCTATAATCATGGCATTTTCTTCTTGATAAGGATCGTTTTCTTCTATATGTAAGAACAAGGTAATATCTGGTCTTTTTCCGCTAGATTCTTCCAAGGCATTTATTTGATATTGAATCATTTGTATTCCAGATTTTAATTCTGTTTTCATTCTTCCTTTTATTAATTCTTCCATCAATTCTTCTGGAAGTTTCCAAGCATTTTCTTTTTCAATTTGATTTTTTAGTTTTTCATAGCTTTTTCTTAAATACTTACCAAAATGAATCATGTCAATTGCTTGTCCCCCATATTGGTTGGTTGCTACTACTTCCATAATTTGTGTAGCAACAATACAAGCTACTAAAAAGCTTTTAGGAGTTTCTATCATGGTTCCATTAATAACCGTTCCGTTCTCTAACATGTCACCAATATTAATAAAACTACTATCAATCATTGGGTGTAGAAAATAATCTGCATGATGAAAATAAAGCATTCCTGCTGCATCTGCTTTTGCTATTTTTTCTGGGAGCAATAATCTTCTCGTTAAATCTCTTGAAACTTCTCCTGCTATCGAATTTCTTTGCATTGCTGCTGTCACTTCTAACTCTTCTGAAGAATATTCTCTATTGTCATTTCGGATAATACCTAAAATAGTTTCATCTGTTGTGTTTTGTTTCCTTACCAAAGCTCTATTATATCGATATACAATATATTTTTTAGCAAGTTCATATTTCTTTAATTCCATTAATTTTTCTTCAATAATATCTTGAATATCTTCTACTAATATCCTTTTTTTGTTTAGAGATTCGATATAAGAAATAATGCCTTTAATATCTTCTTTGGAAGCTCGATTAGAATCTGTTACTTCCCCATTTGCCTTTTCAATGGCAATTTGTATTTTGGTCCTGTCATAATCCACGGCTCTTCCATCTCTTTTTATTACCTTCATTCGCATTTCTCCTTTACTTTTGGTTTCTAATTATAATTTAGTGTTTTTAGCAAACAATGTGTGTTTTAAATTTTTATTGGAGCGCTTAAGGTGGGGACCGACAAGTTTACAAACTGTAAAACGATACTTAAGTGAAGTTTATACAGTTTGTACGCAGTTGGGGGCCGGAAATAAAAATTTAAAACACACATTGTTTGCATTTTATTCCAAGCTTTAAATAATATTGGTTTATAAGCAGTATATCGATCAACTAATTTATTCCTTATTTTATTATATATTTTTTCTAGTTTTTTTCTGTTGCATAAGTCACATATTATGTTTTTTTGCTTTTTACAACTATGTATCGCTTCCGTTTCTAGTAATCTTTTGCTTTTTAAAAATATTACAATTTTATGACAGTTTTTTTCCTCTTCTTTCTTGATTTTGAGCCTTGTTTCCATTATAATATTTTATGTAGATAGTCAGGAAAATAAATATGAGGTTTAAAATAAATGAATACCAATTTCAATATTGACAGTTTTTATTACAATTTTTCTTGTAATTGTAATAAATCCCAGAAAAAGACTTTTAAAAAGAATCAAGTAATTACGACGTATATTCAAAAACGTAATCAATTATGTATTTTGTTGAATCGGAAAAGCAGATTTAGTTCGTTATGATTTGAATGGTAACCGAACCATTGTAGAGCATTTTTCTAAAAATGCTTTATTTGGAGAGGTTTTTTATAAAGTTACCACCAATAATGAATTGTTGGTAGAAGCAAAATCTAATTGTACGGTACTTTTTTATATTTATGATCAATTGAAAGAACCTTGTACAAAAAATTGTGCCTTTCATCAAACTTTATCAGAACATTTACCAGAATTGATTTTAGATAAAATTACACAATTAAATACTAGAATAGAACTTTTAACGCAAAGAACCACACGTGATAAACTGTTAATGTATTTTTCTCTTATTTCTACGCGAAAACTTTCTAAAACTTTTGAACTTCCTTTATCTTTAACAGATTTAGCCGATTATTTAAATGTAGATAGAAGTGCTATGATGCGAGAATTAAAGCTTTTAAAAGAAGATGGATTGGTAGATAAAATAGGTAATCGAATTATATTGTTATATGAATAGAGAAACATGTTTTGTTTCTCTACTTTTTTATATCTTTCCATCTTTTATTGATAGCATTCCAATTCACAATATTCCAGAAAGCATTAATATAGTCTGCTCTACTTGTTTTGTATTGTAGATAATAGGAATGTTCCCACATATCAAGAACAAGTAATGGCATGCAACCCCATAAAGTAAGATTTTGATGTTTTTCACATTGTAAAACTTCTAACCTATTAAAATCTGGTACCCATACCAGTAGATTCCATCCAGATGCTTCTACTACTTTACTACTTTCTGTAAATTGTGCCTTAAATTTATCGTAACTTCCAAAGTCTGTATTTATTTGTTGCATTAATTCTATACTTGGACTGGTTGGAATGGCTGGACCCATATTGGTAAAAAATAGCTCATGCAGAATTGCTCCTGACCCAAAGAAACTTAAATCTTTTTCCAAGCATTTTATATTCTCAAAAGCATTTTCTTCTCTTGCTTTTCTTAACTTTTCTTCTGTTTTGTTTGTGTTGTCTACATATCCTGCATATAAAATATTATAATGTAATACTAATGTTTCTTTGCTGTAATATGGTTCTAATGCATCCATTGGATAGGGTAAATCTATTTTCTTTATCATAAAACCTCCTTTTGGTATTATTTATTTAAAAGGTAGATACCTATGTTTAAATAAGTAGCAAATAGAGTCCATAGCAGATAAGGTATTTGTAAATACGCAGCTAATTTATGTTTTTTATTAAAAGCTACTATCATAGCAATAATAAGTATGAGTAGTAAAATAATCCAGAAACACGAGAACAATCTAACTTTTAATACAAAAAATAAAATTGGCCAAATAATATTTACAATTAATTGCGCATAATAAATTCTATTTATATTGGTATCGACTAAACCTCGTGTATCTAAAAGTCCATACGATACTCCCATTAGTATATACAACAGGGTCCATACAATCCCAAATAAAAATCCTGGCGGTGAAAGTGGTGGTTTTTGTAAAGTGTTATAATCCATAAATGGCATAATAATAAGACCTACTATTCCCCCTAATAATACTGGTATTAAAATACTTTTTATCCAAACCCATTTATTTTTCAAAGCTAAATTCTCCTTTCAAAATATTGGTTTTAAAATTTTTCTACACAATAAAAAAGTATATATAAATATAATAGTTATTATATTCATATATACTCCTATTTATTCTTATTTTATTCTAAACTCCTACACTCATTGTCTCTGGAAGTGTAGAACCACCATCAATTACATAACTTTGTCCTGTTAAATAAGATGCTTCATCACTTGCTAAAAATGCAGCAAGTTCTCCTAATTCTTCAATTGTTCCTAGTCTTTTCATTGGGATACCTTTAGCAATTCCTTCTACTACTGAATCTGGATTATTACTGTCTGAATCTTTAGCAATTCCTTCTACCATAGGTGTCATTATATATCCTGGAAGTATTGCATTAACACGTATTCCCTTTTCTACTACTTCAGCTGCTAACCCTTTTGTAAATCCAAGTAATGCTGCCTTTGTTGTAGCATATGCTACCTCTCCAGTATCTGCAACCATGTTTCCTGTTACAGAAGACATATTCACAATTGCTCCACCTTGTCCCATATAAGGAAGTACTGCTTTTGACATATTCCATGCACCTTTTATGTTTATATCAAAATGAAAATCTCTTATTTCGTCCGTTGTTTCCATAAATGGAGTTAGTTTAGCAACTCCTGCATTATTTACTAGAACATCTACATGACCATATTTTTCTATTACTTTATCTACCGCTTCTTGTATTTCTTGATTGTTTCGTATGTCTACTTTGTATCCATCGACTTCATGTCCTTCGTTTTTCAAGCTTTCAATTGTGCTATCTAGTTTGTCCGAATAATCAAATATTGAAATCTTTGCTCCATATTTTAAAAATACCTTTACAATTCCTAAGCCATTTCCCATAGCTCCTCCTGTTACTATGGCTACTTTATCTTTTAATTTCATACTACCTCCTATTCGAGCTAAGAATAGCTCAATAAAAATTTTATCTATTGCATTATATCTTTACTCTTCCAAAAAGTAAAGACCTATTTTGATAAAAGAGGCATTATCTGCCTCCTCCACCACCTCCGGCCGCCGGCCTCCGCCGCCTCCTCCGGAGAATCCTCCGCCTCCTCCAGTTGCTGAAGAATGTGCAGAAGAGATAGATGAACTAATTGAATTGCTAAAGCTGGTTGAAAAATTACTATGATACATAAAATACATATAAGTAGAGGTATTTAAGGTATCTAATTCATCTATGTTTGGATAAACTGTTTTTAATTGTTTCAATACTTTATCTGCTATACCAAATGCTGTTGCATATACTAAATATTTTTCCCATACTTCGATGGCTGGTACTTCTTTTTCGTTTAGGAGTGAAAAATCTTCCATGTATTTTTTTAGGCCTTTCCACTTTTCTTTTTCATTCACTCCTTTTTGTGTTAATACATTAAATTTTTTCTTTATTCTAGAGCATAAAATTCCATTAATTAGTAATACAATGGAAAGTGGAAATGCTAAAAAGAACATGATTACTACTAAAAATGCAAATGTATAATATACTCCAGCGGTTCCCATATAGGTTGAATATTCTTCTTTTTGTTTTTTATTTAATATTCCCTCTTGGCTTAATTGATTTAAAATCAGTTTTTGACTCCTATTTATTAAGCTCTCTACTTCTGTAGAATGTGATGTAATATATTTTTCTAATTCTTTTATTTCTATTTCTGGCTTTGATTTGATTGCTTTTTTTATAAATTTTAAAATTTCTTGTTCATCACTTTTTAAATTTTCATTTGGTTCTTTTACTATTTTGATATAAATTTTTTCTTTATTTTTTTCATTTTTTTCTACTCGTAAGTCGATATAATCTTTTAATTTTAAATCTAATAAAGTGGCAGAAAATATTTTTCCGAATTTACTTGTAAAGCTGTTATATGGTTCTTCTAATATATATAATGCTTCCCCTGGAGTTACTTCTTTTTCTGGTAAATCTCTAAAGTATTCTAGCCTTTGTTCTGGCTCGTATTTCTTTAATTCTTTTAATTTTTTACCATATTTCACTGCTTTTTCAATATAGATAATACATAGGGCTAAAACTACGAAAATTAGAAATACACCTATTACCTCCCCTTGTATTTCTTCCCACTCTCTTCTTAAATTTGCTTGGTTCGCCCATTTTGTTTCTTCTTCTAACACTTCATCATATCGATTTGTAGAATAAACTCTATTTGCATTTGTTATCATGTCTGTTGGGAATAAGCTTCTTACTTCCACATATCTGCCAGCATCAAAATAATCTATTTTAAATTTAATTTTATTTAAGGAAGTAACATGTATCTCACCATTTAAATTTTCTGTATGGCCCCATACCTTTATTTCTTCCATATTATTAGCAGATTCTGGAAGAGTTATTGTTCCCGTTACCTCTTTTGCATCAATTTCAAAATTTTCTCCAATGAATTGCCAGTATAATTCTGCATAATCATTATATTTTGCAATAGCGTCTTTCACCGTATAGGAAATCTCATAAGTTCTTGTATCAGAACTATTATCTAGTCCGACTCCCCATGCTATTTCAAAATCGCCATTTGAATTTATTAGTCCATAGTAACAATCCTTGGTTACATGGTACATCTCTGTATTTATTTGCGTGAAATTTTTAGTTTCTCCATCTGTAGTTTCTTTGACCTGCACATTTGTAATTTCCGAAAATTTATCTTGATCCATTTTAAATGTTTTATATAATGTGTTTGTATATCGGATATCAATATCCCAAGTTTCTACTACATCCATACTTCCATCTGAATGGATGGTAGCTTGAAAGTCCAATTTATCTAGATATAGGCTTCCATCACTAGCGCTTACCTTTCCACTGAATAGGATGGATAAGCATATTGTTATGAATATGACTGTTAAAATATTTCTAACTTTTTTTAACATTCCCTTTCTCCTTTATTTTTATTTTATTCTTTCATCATTTATATAATGTACAAATTCGTTTTTATTTTCTGTTATGATTGTGCTTAATCCTTTTGGTAATAATGTCTTTTCATTTAATTTTTCTATATCCATCCATAAAAATTCTAGTTTTCCTTTTTTTATTTCTTCTATTGCATCGTATTTATTTTGTTTGTAAAGTTCAATATCCTTTAATTTAAGTTCGTGTGTAATTAATAATTCATGATAGTTTTTGTTATTCATCTCGAAGAAGTTTTCTATTAAGGATACCGGCCTTATATATTCTGTTTCGAATCCCATTTCTTCTTTGATTTCTCTTTTTAGTGCATCGATGCTACTTTCTCCTGCTTGCACTCTTCCTCCTGGTAGAGTGTAATGATCTTTTTCAATTCCGTGGTGTACTAATATTTGATTGTCTTTTTTTATTATGGCGGATACTCTATAGTTTAGCATGTATTCCCCTATTTCTAGTGATATGTCCATAAAACTTCCTCCTTTATTTTTGGATGTTATGATTTTCTCTAGATGATATGCTATTGGTATTTTAGCATATTTTTGTTTTTTTGTATATGGTTAATGGAAAATGTTTTTGTTCATGTGAAATAAAAAGTTAAATGCAAGTATAAAAAGAGATGGTTGCATTTAGTAGTTAATTATCTTCTTAATGAAAGAATTAGTGCAATTTAGTATATTTTGTATTATAATTATTATGTAAATATTGTTGGATACCTATATTTAAAATTATTGGAGGTATTCAATATGGCTAATTATATGCACCTTACATTTGAGGAAAGATGTAAAATTGAAGAACTTTTAAACAAAAGAATGAGAAAATATCAAATAGCAAAAGAAATTGGAAAAACGCAATCAACCATATCTCGTGAAATTAATCGTCACAAACAATTTTATATTCATTCCGATTACAGCAATAATTATTACAGTTGTGTATACTTTAAAGATTGTAAAAAATGTGACCATAAATGCAAATTTTACAAACCTATTATTTGTAAAGACAGGGATAAGTTTTACGGGGCATGTAATAATTGTGAAAAAGTAAAAAACTGCAAGTTAGACAAATACTTTTATCGTGCCACTAGAGCTGAGAGAGATTATCGTTACAATTTATCAGAGTCAAGAAAAGGTATTAATTTAGATGAAAATGATTTATACAACTTAGCTCATTTGATATGCCCTTTGATTAGACAAGGTCAATCTATATATGTTATTTTAGAAAATCATCCAGAAATTAAACTTAGTGCCAAAACAATATACAATTACATAGATGCTGGATATTTTAAAGATTTTGGCGTAACCAATATGACTTTGAAAAGAACTATTAAAAGAAAAAAGAAAAGAGTTACTAGCACCAAGTTAAAAAAGAGAAAAGAACCTGTTGATTATACTGGTAGAACATATGCAGATTATTTGCAATACAAATTAGATAATCCAGATAAATCAACAACAGAAATGGATACACTTTACAACCACCAGAGTGGTCCTTATATTCAAACTTTTATATTTGAAAATACTGGTTTCATGATTGGTATATTACACAAAGAAAAAACAGCCGACTCAATGCCTAATGCTTTGAATACAATTCAAAATATACTGACTTCAAATGAATATGAAAGTCTGTTTTCTTTGTTATTGACTGATAGAGGTACAGAATTTTCAAAACCTATACAATTTGAGATAAACCATAATACAGGCGAAGTTAAAGGAAAAATATTTTATTGTGATCCACAACATTCTTCTCAAAAACCTCATGTAGAAAACAATCACATTTTAATTAGAGATATTCTACCAAAGAAAATAGATTTAAGCTTTTTAACACAAGAAAAGTTGAATATTATGTTTTCTCACTTAAATTCAACACCCCGTGCTTCTTTAGGTGGGAAAACACCATATGAAGTATTTACCTTTCTTTATGGAAAAGCAGTAGCTAAAAAACTACAGATAACAGAAATTAAGAAAGATGATGTCTGCTTAACACCATCTCTTCTTAAATAACTATTCTTAACTTCTATCCAACAATATTTACATAACTTAATATTCAATAACTAGCAAAATTGCATTTTCTCCTTCACAATTTTTTTGAAATACAATTTTGTTTATTAAGTGTGCAAATTTTCTTGGAATATATTTACAGTTTACACCAAAAACTTGATAAAATCAAGTTTTTGGCACTAAATTTTTAGCTTTAAATTGCACTTACCATCATTTTTGCATTTTATTTTTCATAATTGCACTTAATTTGTAAATTAACGTTTAGTTTTATAAAATAGTCTTGTATTATAATAAGTAAGCCTTTATGCTTATTCATATTATAATTTATTACTGTTATGATATCTTCTTGTGCTTATTGTTTTAGAACATATCTTGCTTTTGTTAATGACGAAGTCTTATATATCATAATACTCCTTACCCTAAAAGTTATAATTATATAGTTTACATAGTATATTAGGTCTACATATTATATCTGAGGTTTGTTGAATATTTATTTCTTTTGCTTGTATCATGTTTTGTTTCATATGTTCTATTTTGTTTAATAGCAACTAATTTTTTTCTACATTTATATTAAATTTTCTTGATTTGACAGCATTGCACGATGGATAGCTTGTGTTTCTCTAAGTGGTTGGCGATATCTGCCTCCACTACGAACTTTCACCAATTAGCTAAATGACATGCCTGTCGCACCACAAAAAAGCAGTTAGCTCCTCTAGCTAACTGCGACTTGGTTGCGGGGGTAAGACTCGAACTTACGACCTTCGGGTTATGAG
>CAMMEP010000050.1 GCA_946495905.1 uncultured Clostridium sp. | reverse complement strand
TTGCTTTGTCAAAAGTATTTGTTACTTTATTTTCTGCATTAAATGCTTTTACAACGGTAAGTCCACCATAAATTTCTTCAACTTGACCATTTACATGTCCTAAGTATTCTTGTTGTTTGTTGAAGTATTTTTGTGATTTTCCAACAATAAATTTTACGAATATACCTGCTATTGGAAGTATTACAAGTGATATTAATGTCATTTGCCAACTAATTGAAAACATCATTATAAGTATTCCTATTATTGTACATATTGCAGTTATGATGTGAGTAATACTTTGGTTTAAGTTCATACTTAATGTATCAATATCGTTTGTAATTATTGATAATACTTCACCGTTTGTTTTCTTGTCGAAATAATTCATAGGTAATCTATTTATTTTTGCAGCAATATCATTACGTATTTTATAAGTAATTTTTTGTGCTACACCTGTCATCATAAATCCTTGAATGAAGGAAAATACTGCACTTAGTAGATAAAGGCCTAATAGCATAATTGCAATTTGTGCAATTTTACCAAAATCTATTCCGCTTCCACCAGATATTTTACTCATTAAACCATTAAAAATTTCTGTAGTTGCATTTCCCAAAATTTTTGGTCCTACTATGGTAAATATAGTACTTCCAATTGCAAAGATGATAACAACTATCAATGCTATTTTATATTTCGATAAATATGACTCAATTAATTTTTTAGTAGTTTTCTTAAAGTCTTTTGGTTTGTCTGTTGTAGTTTGACCACGCATTGGTCCACCCATTGGTCCTGGCATCTATTTTCCTCCTTTCCTATTTTCGTTTAATTCTTCTTCAGATAACTGTGACAACGCTATTTGTCTATATGTTTCGTTATTCTTTAACAATTCTTCATGTGTACCCTCTCCTACTATTTTTCCTTCTTCTAGTACAATAATTTTGTCTGCATTTAAAATAGTACTAATTCTTTGGGCAACAATAATAACTGTTTTATTTTCTGTTTTTTCTGCTAATGCTTCTCTTAGGTTGCTATCTGTTTTAAAGTCTAGTGCAGAAAAACTATCATCAAATATAAATATTTCAGGATCTTTTGCAATTGCTCTTGCAATAGATAAACGTTGTTTTTGTCCACCTGATACATTACTTCCACCTTGTGCTATTGCATCTTGATATTTCTCAGGTTTTGTATTAATAAATTCCTCTGCTTGTGCAATTTGTGCTGCTTTTACCATTTGCTCATCTGACATATTGTCATCTGCATATTTTATATTTGATTCAATTGTTCCAGAGAAAAGAATTCCTTTTTGTGGCACAAATCCTATAATGTCTCTTAAATCTTTTTGAGGTACATCCTTAACATTTACACCATCTACTAAAAGTTCTCCTTCTGTTACATCATAAAATCTTGGTATTAAGTTTACAACCGTTGATTTACCACTACCTGTACTTCCAATTAAAGCTGTTGTCTTTCCAGGCTCTGCTGTAAAGTTAATATCTTCTAGTATTTCCGTATCTGCATCTGGATATCTAAAAGAAACATTTTTGAATTCTACTAATCCTTTCTTTTCTGGATTAAATTGTTTTGTTTCTTCTTTGTCTTTTATACTTGGCTCTGTCTCAATAACTTCATTAATACGTCTTGCAGATACAGATGCTCTTGGAAGCATAATTGATATCATAGATATCATTAAGAATGCCATTACAATTTGCATTGTGTATTGAATAAATGCCATCATATCCCCAACTTGCATTGTTCCGCTATCTACATTATGTGCTCCTACCCATACAATTAAAACTGTAATAGAGCTCATGATGAACATTAAAAGTGGCATCATCATTGACATTGCTCTGTTTACGAAAATATTTGCTTTCATTAATAATGTATTTGAATTATCAAATCTTTTCTCTTCTTTCTTTTCTTTGTTAAATGCTCTAATTACAGGAAGACCTGTTAAAATTTCTCTTGATACTTGATTTAACTTATCAATCAAATCTTGTAATTTTTTAAATTTAGGCATTGCTACTGCAAATAGTGTTGCAACTACAACTAATATTGCAAATATTGCTACACCAATAATCCAAGCCATTGAATTATCACTTGTTGTAAGAACTTTCACAAATCCTCCAATACCTATAATTGGTGCATATACAACAACTCTGAATAATAATGTAATTAATTGTTGAATTTGTTGTACATCGTTTGTACTACGTGTAATAAGGGATGCAGTTGAAAATTCTCGAAGTTCTGCTGTTGAGAAGCTTAAAACTTTTTTGAAAACTTTGTCTCTTAAAGTTTTACCAAGTTTTGCTGCAACTCTTGATGATAATAGCATAATGGTTACTGCACATAACATACTAATTAATGCAATACCAAGCATTTGTAAACCTGACATTAATATGTAATCGTTTTGTAGTTTATCAGTGTCCACTCCTAAATTGATGTATACTTGCTTTACGCTACTAATTGCTGCTTGTTCTTTGATAGAATCTGACATTTGAGATACATAACTAGTAAATTGCTCTAAAACTACATCTCTTTGTGCTTCCGTCATATTTTCTTGCATGCCTTGCATTAATCTTTCTTTAATTTGATTTGCTGTTTCTTCACTTGTTACTGCACTATACTCTACAAGTGGTTCAGCAATTAAACTTACTAAGCTGTCTAATTGTTCTTCTTCTAAGTCTTTTAACACATAGATTTTATTCTCTTCTGTGTTGTACTCCTTACCAAGATATTTGTTTTTCACTTTTTCTTGGTACTCTGTTGGCTCATCTTCTACTAATTCATAGTTTTCTAAAATTTGTTCATCATCGTCTGTAAAGAATAGAATGTTTTCCATATCTTCTTCTGATATTACTTCTGGTGCCGCTTCTTCTATTCCGCCATATTGTATTCCGACATTTACAATTTTAGAAGTATAATCTGGTAATGCTAAGTCTGTTGCTGCTTGAACACATAATAGAATAACTATGATAATTACAGATGTCCATGAATTCTTAAGATTTTTTAATACCTTTAGCATAATTCCTCCTTCTATTTATTATTTTTCATTATATATTGCAGTAATATATTATATAGTATTTTTTTTATGATGTCAATTAGTTCGTGTCCAAACTTTTGTGAATTTTGTGTGAACAGTAATTGCGAATTATTTAAACAAATAAAAATAGCCATCGGATTTCCAACAGCTATTTTTTGTATAATACTAACTTATTTTTAATGAATTAAAGGTAGTTTCATCAAGATCCGTATAGAACTTGGGATAAACAATTTTTAACCACCGATTTGCTGCATAATAGGCAAGAAGAATATCATTACCATTTACATTTTTAGTGGTATTAAAGCATTGAATCATAAGACTCATTTTTTTAGATAAAAAATTAACAATACCATCTAATTTATGATATTTTTCTATTAATATTGTAATTACGCACCCTATAATAGAAATAGTGATAGTAAATATGAAAGCAATTATTCTAGTTTCACTATATTTTATTTGTGGCACAATAGCAATACACATAAATATAAAATTAATGTTAATATATATAAACGATTCTACAATTCTATATACTTTGCCTCTAGTTCCACATTCTTTAGTAAATCTTGATGCCTTTTTTACCTCCTCTATACTTCTAGGCAATCTTCTATTTTTTTCTAAAAAGTTTACCATCATATGTTCTGCTGAATGTTTACTTTTTAAAGATTCCGTTATGCCTGATTCGCAGATAATTACTGTACTTATTGATAATAAAAAAGCATCAATATTCATCATCATAATTAAAATTAATAAATTTTTTGAAATATAGATTACATAGATAGAAATAAGAAATAATACGGTAGCTATAAATAAAAGCTGAAAAAGTAACTTGTAATTTTCTTTAATACACCTTTTAAGTTGTGATTTACTTATATATTTATTATCTTTCTTATCTACCTCGACTTCCTCTTTTTTTATTTTAACTAGTATTGTTTCTTTATTATCTCGTGCAACAACATATAGTCCTTCATTTATATAGAACCGTATCTCATTTTCGAGACTTGCCGCTCTGCGAACTATAAGTTTATCTGATTTGCTTGGTGCCCAAATCTGTATTATTTTATCTTGTTCATCCATAATATGCCCTCCATTGTAAATAAGTTAATAATTTTACATCACCCTACCATTGTTGTGATTTCACAACAGTAGTACCATCTGGCTTAATACAGCATAATATAGTCTTGTTATTTTCTGTATAACCAAATACCTGCAGTTTTGAATTGCTTGATTTAATTTTTGTTAATCGATTTGGTAATACATAAATTCCTTTTTCCCTTGATATTGCTGATGCCGACCTTACCAATTCGTTATAAGTTGCCATATTTTGTCCTCCTGTTTTTGAATGGTTTTATTGATGTATAAAAAAATAGTAACTGTTTACTATTATAGCATAAATTTAGGAATTTTTAAATAGTTTATTCTACAAAATACATAGCCATTGGATTTCCAATGGCTACTTAAAATTCTAAAAAATATTAATTTTTTTAATTAAAGAAAGGATTGCTGTCATCTTCATCTCTATAAAATTCCGGATAAACGATTTTTAGCCATTCCCTTGCAGCATAATATGCCATCCTTAAATCACTTGTTTTAACATATTTTGTTGTATTGCAACATTGTATAGGAATGCTTACTAGTTTTGCAATTGATTTAGCCAAAAACTCTAACCTATGGTACACTGAAAAAAGTACCATAATAAGGTTAAGAACAATATATAGCATTGCAACAAGATTATATTCTAATCTTATTCCTTGAAGCCGCTTTGGATAAAATAATTCTATCAGTAAGCTTACTATTATTGCTGTTATTATTCCTTGTACAAACATTTCAGTTTGTTCTATTATTTCATATCTTGTACCGCAATTTTTGCTAAAACGTGATGCTTTTTTTACTTCTGCAGTACTAATTGGCAATCTTCTATTTTTTTCTAAGAAATTAACCATCATATGTTCTGCCGAATGTTTGCTCCGGCTGGCTTTTGATGTTTCTAACCATTCTTTCTTTGCTACATCAATAGCTAAAGTTATATACAGCAAAACATTTGCTATAATTAATCCTGTTAGATGATTTAGCTGAATGCCAATACAAACAAATGCAAATGTAAGTACAAAATACAGAATAATAATTATGAATGAGAATGTTAGAAATCTGTCTAAAGCTCTTTTGGTGTTGTTTACTTGTTTTCTTCTTCTAACTTTCTTTTTTCTTTCTTTGATTTTTACTTCAAAGGTTCCATCCTCATTTTTCTCTGCTCTAACATATTGTTCTTTATTGATATAGAATTGTATTGTTTTTTCAGAACTCTCTGCATCATATACTAAAAGTCTATTTGGCTTATGAGTTCTATTAACTTTTCCTATTTTTATCCGTTCTTGCATATTCTCCCTCCTATAATAAGTTTTTCTTCTACATTTCTTTTTAGAACTAAATATTATTATAACATTAATTTACATAATTTTCAATAATGGTTGACTTTTTTTGTTTTCTATAATACTATAATATTATAAAAATCGCTTAAATTTCAGTAATATATCAGTATTTTACATGTTAGAATAGGAGTTAATCTATGCAAACTTTAATAGTCGATAAAAAATTTAATCATAAAAAAGTAAGTGATTTGCTTTATTTTCATTTTAATGGACTTACTAAAAATACGTTATATAAAGCATTTCGAAAAAAAGATATTCGAATAAATGATGTAAAAATCAGTGAAGATACTTTCGTACACACTGGTGACGTAATTACTGTGTATATTGTAGATAGTCAATTATGGAAAGATATAAAAATAGAAAAAATATATGAAGATGAAAATATCTTGGTAATAAATAAGCCAGTTAATATAGAAGTTGTAGGCGATAATTCACTAACTAGCATATTAAAAAATGATTATAGCTTTATCTCTCCTTGTCATCGATTGGATAGAAATACAACTGGTTTAGTTTTATTTGCAAAAAATCAAAAAGTCTTAGATATCTTACTTGATAAGTTTAAAAAACAAGAAATAGAAAAGCATTATTTAGCTAAAGTATATGGCATACCTAAAGTATCCTCTCAAAAACTTACGGCATATTTATTTAAAGATAATAAAAAATCTATGGTATACATATCAGATACACCTAAAAAAGGATATGTAAAAATTGAAACTTCTTTTACTTTATTAAAAAAAGATGAAAAAGAAAAATATAGCATTTTAGATGTAGAACTTCATACTGGAAAAACCCACCAAATAAGAGCACATCTCGCTCATATAGGCCTTCCTATTATTGGTGATGGCAAATATGGAATTAATGAGGTAAATAAAAAATTTGGTTGTAAAACACAATGTTTGTGTAGTTATAAACTAAAATTTAATTTTAAAACAGATGCTGGAATTTTAAATTATTTAAAAGAAAAAACTGTCAAATTATCTTTTGCGCAATCAGAGATGCACTAGTTCAGTGCATCTCTGATTACGAACCTATTTTATTAATTCCTGGAATTCTTCTGCTGAGATTACTTCTTTTTCTAATAAAGCATTGGCTACTTTGTCTAATTTATCTCTGTTTTCAATGATTAATTTTTGTGCTGTGTTATATGCATTATCAAGTAATATTTTTACTTCTGCTCCTATTGCATCTCCAAATTTTTCTCCAAGCATTTGCAATTCGTATGGGTCTTTTTCTGTGTCGATTGCAATTGGTCCTAATGTTTCGCTCATTCCGTATTTTGTTATCATATTTTTTGCAATATCAGTGGCAACTTCTATATCATTACTTGCTCCTGTTGAGATATCGTTTAATACAACTTTTTCTGCTGCTCTTCCTCCAAGTAATGCTACCAATTTTTCTTCCATTTCTGTCTTAGATATATAGTATTTATCTTCATCAGATTTATACATTGTGTATCCACCTGCAACTCCTCTAGGGATAATGGATACTTCTTTTATACCTTTTTGTGTTTCTAGTCTACTACTTACTATGGCATGTCCTGCTTCATGATATGCTGTAAGTTTTTTGTCTTTATCGGAGATTACTCTGCTTTGTTTTTCTAGTCCAACTGTAACCTTCTTTACAGCATCTTCTATATCTTTATTTGTAATAGCATCATGCTTATTAATGGTAGCAATAATTGCTGCTTCGTTTAAGATGTTTGCCAAATCTGCTCCTGTAAAGGTTGCAGTGTCTTCGGCAATACTTTTTAGATCAACATCATCTGCAAATTTTTTGTCTTTTGCATGAATTTTTAGAATTGCCTCTCTTCCTCTCATATCTGGAAGTCCAATTGTAATTCTTCTATCAAATCTTCCTGGTCTTAACAAAGCCTTATCAAGCATCTCTGGTCTATTTGTAGCAGCTAAAACTATTACGGTTTCGTCTGTATCAAATCCATCCATTTCTACTAATAATTGGTTTAAAGTTTGATTATTTTCTGATTCTGCTCCTCCACTACTATTTCTTCTAGATCCTACGGCATCTATTTCATCTATAAATATAATGCAAGGTGATACTTTTTTTGCTCTTTCAAATAGTTTTCTAACCCTAGAAGCACCAAGACCTGCAAACATCTCGATAAATTCGGAACCACTCATTGAAATAAATGGAACTTTTGCTTCACCTGCAATTGCTTTTGCAATTAATGTTTTACCTGTACCAGGTTGTCCACAAAGTAAAACACCTCTTGGAATTTTTGCACCCATTTTATTGAATCTTTCTGGATTTTTTAAGAAATCTACAATTTCAATCATTTCATGTTTTTCTTCGTCTAAACCTGCTACATCATCAAAAGTGATTTTGGATTTTGTTGTTTCACTATCATATACTTTGCCTTTTTCTCCAAGCCCTTGCATCTTAAAGAATAGTATAATAAGTGCTACTAATAGTAAAGTTGGTAGTAAAGAAAATATGGTAGAAGATATGGAAACAAACACATTTGTTGGGTTCTGTACTAATTCAAATTCATTTCCTTCTTCATATTTTTGCTGAACAAATTCCACAAATGCTTGTGTACTAGGTATAATACCTGTTTTTTCTTCCTCTTGTTCTTTTAATTTTACTTTTACCGTAGTACTTCCCACTGTCATTTCAATTTTTTCCACATTTCCCCCATTAATTGCATCAATTAACTCTGTATAGGAAATCTCTTTTTCATCCGCTTCATCACTATTCGTAGCTACAAAATATATCATAACAGCTAATATAATCATTAGCAAAACAAGAACTGCTAGCAAAATGTACTGTTTTTTATTATTCTGTTTATTATTTTTTTGCTTTTCCTCCATTTATCTCTTCCTTTCTTATTCTATGCATTATCGCCTTCTGGCTCTTTTCCCATTTTTCCTTCTTTATTTTTTTCTTCTTCACGTTTCTTCTTTTGCTTTTCTTTCTGTCTTTCCTTTTCACGTTCTCTTTCTCTTTGCTCTTGTTCTTCTTTTTCTCGTTTTTCTTCTTCTTGTCTTTTTAATTCTTGTTTTACTCTTTCTTGCTCTTCTATAATTTTATTTAATTCGTATTGTTTTTTTATCACATCTGATTTAATCATTAAAATAGATGCTATAATGTAGATTGAAGCTATTGCAATATACATAATTCGGAAATATTCTATTGTAAATCCAGTAAATCTATTTATTACAAAATAAATTATATTAAGCAGAATGGATAATGTCAACGAATACGTCGCTATATTATATATTGCACTATATTTAAGCCTTAAGCCTGCTATTCTTGCTACAATATATGCTAGAATAGCAAGTAAAAATATATCTATTAACATGCTAGATACATAAATTATAAACATATAGATTAGCATTGCAACAAAGAAAGTCACTAAGAAGATGTACAAATTCTGTCCAGACAACATATTTATAATTTCTTGTTTATCTATTTTATTTATATTATATTCCTCAGAAATACTCTGATAAGAATATTCTATTAAATCTGTGAAAACCTCATTTTTTATTATTATTCTATCTTTTAAAAATAATATTCCATTATTTTGCTTCTTTATTTCCTCAATGCTTTCTTGTATTTTTTCCTCATCCGTTGTTTGTGTATTTATTATTATTTTAGCATTTAATAAACCATTAACATCTATCTCGGTAACTTCTTCTCCATTGGTTGGTATTACTGTTATTTCATAGTTTTCATAGTTTATCTCTGCTATTTCATTATTAATATAATTCTTAGTTTGATCAATTAATTGAAAAAATTGATAAGTAAGAACAAAAGATATTACTATGCTAAAGATTAGCATAAGTAAAATAATATATCCTACTGTTCTACTTATTTTTTCTGCTGCTAAATCTTGGTATCCATCAAAATCGAATATACTCATTCTAATTTTCTTAAAAAACGAAAGTTTATTTTTTTCCACTTTTGTGCTCCCTTCGTTATGCCAAAGGGGTTGTTTCCTTTGGCACCTTTGGCTTCTTTGCTATATTTTCTCTATTGTCATTCCTTCTTTTGTGTCTTTTACAACATAGCCTTTTTCTTTTATTTCATCTCTTATTTTATCTGATAATTCCCAATTTTTTTCTTCTCTTGCTTTTTTTCTTTTTTCCACTAATTCTACTATTTCTTCTGGTATTTCTACCTCTTTTTGCTCATTGATATATTTTTCTGCATTTGCTAAATCTAATGCTAATACTTTATCAAATTCTAATAATAAATTAGCTATTTTAGGTGACTTTTTCTCGTTTCTAACAATTTCCCAAATAATTCCCATTGCAAATGGTATGTTTAAATCATCATTAATTGCTTCTAGGAATCTTTCTTTATATGCTTCTATTACTGCATCGTCTATATCTTCTTTTCCATTTTTGTGGTTCAAATATCCTTCTCTTAAACGGTTCAAAGCTTTTTGAGAAGAATGTGCTCCTTCAAAAGTAAAATTCAATTTTGTACGATAGTGAGCTGTATAACAAAATAATTTAAAAGCTAATGGCTCAATGCCTTTTTCTTCTAACTGTGTAATAGTATACACATTTCCTAAACTTTTAGACATTTTTCCACCATCTACTTGTAAAAACTCCACATGCATCCATACTTTAGCTGGCACTTTTCCAAAAGCACCCTTACTTTGTGCAATTTCATTTTCATGATGAGTAGGTATATGGTCAACGCCTCCAGTATGGATATCAAATTCTTCTCCTAAGTATTTTCTAGACATCGCCGAGCATTCCAAATGCCATCCTGGATAAGATAATCCCCATGGACTATCCCATTTCATAATATGATTCTCTGGTGCTTTTATCCAGATTGCAAAATCATATGGATTTCTTTTTTCAGGGTCTACATCCACTCTTGCTCCTGCTATTTGGTCCTCTACATTTCTATTGGAAAGCACAGGATATTTATCTAATTTTGAAACATCAAAATAAATAGCTGTACTAGTCTCATATCCATATCCATTTTTTACAATTTCTTGTGCAAAAGCCAACATTTCAGGTATATGTTCTGTGGCTTTTGCAATAATTTCTGGCTTTTCTATGTTAAGTTTTTCCATATCAGCAAAAAAGGCATCTGTGTAGAATTTAGCGATTTCATAAGGACTTTTCTTTTCTTTTCTAGCTGCCTTTTCCATTTTGTCTTCGCCCTCATCTCCATCTGACTCTAAATGCCCTACATCTGTAATATTCATTACATGCTTTAAATTATAGCCATTATATTCTAACATTCTTCTTAAATTATCCATAAAAATATAGGTTCTAAAGTTACCAATATGTGCATAACTATACACCGTTGGTCCACAAGAATATATTCTGACTTCGTTCCCATGTAGGGGAACAAAGTCTTCTTTTTGCCTTGTTAATGTATTATATAGTTTTATTGCCATAAAGCCTCCTGTAATATACTAATTTATTTTTTTACCTATTTATTGTAAATAGATTTATTCTATATGGTAAATGCATATAGCAAAATGTTGAATTTACTTTGTGATAATAAGCGCATATAGCTAAATGTTGATTTGCTTTGTAATA
>CAMMEP010000049.1 GCA_946495905.1 uncultured Clostridium sp. | reverse complement strand
CTTAATCTTTTAGATTGTTCTTCTCCATATACAGATAGAATTTCCTTTTCATTAATCGTTTGTGAGTCTTCGTTTGTATTTCTAATTCCGTTTTCAGCAACCGTTTCAGCATGCCTAATTAAATAAATTATAGTATTCATAATTTTCAACAACTCCATATACTATTTTTATGATTCATATTATAAAATCAAATTATTTATATAGTTCATAATAATATAAGATTTTTTATTTAGCGTTGATTTTACATGATTTTTTCTCCATTCTTTATTTAATTCATATATGTGTGGGATTGATTTTGCAACTTTTAAATTATCTCTTTTAAATAATTTTCAGTATTCCAAATAGCATATAATGGAATATTTAAAATATTATTGTCCATTTTTATATTTAGTAAAGAGTATCTTATAGCAAATTTAGGATTATATTCTTTCATGTATACTTTTAAACTTTGTGCTTTAACATTAATACCTGCTTTTGCTTCAACAGGTATTATTAAATTTTTATAAGCGAATACAAAATCTACTTCACTTTGAAATTCATTTGACCAATAATAAATAGTATTTACCTTTTTTACATTTCCTAACTCTTGAAGAACAAATTGCTCCGTAAGTAATCCATTAAATTCAGTATATATTGAGTCTTTTTCTATTATGGTTTCATATGGTAATTCGCATAGTACTCTTAGTAATCCAATATCAAGTAAATATATTTTAAAAGCTTTCAAATCTTCATAAGCTTTTAATGGTTGTTTATCACCACATTTCACTCTGTTTACTACTCTAATTAAACCTGTGTCTTTTAACCAATTAATTGAATTTTCATACTCTCTTGCTCTTGCTCCATCTTTTACAACACCATATACAAATTTTCTATTTTCTTTTGCTAATTGTGATGGTATACTATTCCAAACATATTGTATTTTTGTTGCTGTACTGCTATCTGTATGTTTTGAGAAGTCTCTTTCGTACGCTTCTATAATTCCCTTTTGAACTCTTTCTACAAGTTCAAAGTCTTTTTCTTCAATCCATGTTTTTACAGCTCTTGGCATTCCACCTATAACAAAATATTTTTTTAGATAATCTCTTAATTTATCTGTTATCAAGTCTGGTAACTGTTCAAATTTGTTTTTCTTAATTATATCAATTAGAGTTTCCTCTCCATTTGCGAGCAAAAATTCTTCAAAATCTAATGGTTGTAATTCTAGGAAATCAACTTTTCCAACTGGAAAAGAAACTTGGTCATGTAGAAATACTCCAAGTAAACTTCCAGCACAACATATAGCATATTCTGGCATTTCTTCTGCAAAGTATTTTAAAGATGTAAGTGCTCTAGGTAACTCTTGAATTTCATCAAATATTATTAATGTTTTTTCAGGTTCAATTTTCTTATGATTAAGTGCTGATAAATATTCTATAATCCTATTTGGTTCTATATTTCCCTCAAATAAATTCGCAATATTTCCTGCATTTTCAAAATTTATGTATAAAACATCATCGAAGTATTCTTTTCCAAATTCTTGTAGAATCCATGTCTTCCCTACTTGTCTTGCTCCTTTTAAAATAAGTGGTAGTCTATCTTTTTTATCTTTCCATTCTTTTAATTCTGTTATAATTTTTCTATACATATTATCACGCTCCTTAATTTTAATTAATTTGTAATTAAAAATCACATTTTCTTGACCAATATTTGTAATTATAATCACGTTTTATTGACCATTATATGTATATTATATCACATTTTCTTGACCAATATACAATTTTTTATAAAATTTTTACTGAAGTCCCAATTTTTTATTTCGTCATAATAACTCAATTCATTATTTTTCATAATATTACTCTCTTTTAAATTCATTAAACTTATATATCATCTTTTAATTCTGATGTAATTTCTTTATTAAATATTAACAAATCCACATGGTAAAGTCAATAAGTCATGTATAAGGCATTTGTCAAAATATAATCCAATTTGCTTTTTTATGTAAATCATGTTATACTTTTATTATGTAAGAGTTTTTCTCTTCGAAACTAATAAACTTTCGGAGGGAAACCTCCGATATAATTATAAGGAGGTTATTTTATGTCAAATTACAAGTGGGTACAACTGAGTGACACTTATGTAGAACTACGGAAAGAAGATTTTTCTTCAGTTCCTCGTTTCGAAGTAAATGATATTAATCCTTTACTCATGGAGAAACTGGATCAAAACGGAGTTGATTATTGGTTAGAAGGCGATGATTTTTTTGAACCTCACTATGTATTAGCTGCTATTGACGAAAAGCAACTCTCGATTACAGCACCCTTATATGAATATGATATTACTAAAAGCGATCACGTTCAAATTTCTAATTCTTACACAGAAGAAACTACGGATCCTGCTGAATATGAAAGAGTTAAATCTATTTATTTACAGTGTTGTAAAGAGGTAGCAGACGAACAAGCAAAAGTTTTTTCTGCCTTATTTGAAGAAAAGTCTCTTGATGGTGGAATATCATCTGTTGTGACAATTTCTTCTGATTCTGGTTTACAGCCAAACTACTTTTACGAGGAATATATTCCTTCTGAATATATTAAAGTATGTGAAGTGAATATTCCATTTTCTCGTGGCAAGCATGAAGTTGTTTTTATAAAAAAAATGAATGCTAAAGGTAAGGTAGTAACAATTAAAGTCCATGATTTTTACAAAGGACTTGTTATTGGAAAAGGCGGTAAAAACATTAAAAAAGTAACTGCTTTAATAAATGCCAAATACATCAAAGTAATTTGATAAAAAGGAGTCTTGTAATGACTCCTTTTTAAAATTCTCTTTTCTCTATTATATTCCCGTTCACATCTTTTAAAAGAATGCTGTTGTTATCAATTATTAAATAACTATTTTTCGTATTATTTTTTGGTAATGATATAGAACCACTATTTACAAAAATCTTACCTTCTTTTTCTTTAATAAATCCTGTGTGAAAATGTCCATATACCATTACATCAAATTCTTCTTCTGGCCAAATATCTATATTATATTTATGACCATGTGTGAAAAAGAATTTTTTTCCATTAATGTCTAATGTTATATTTTCTTCTATCTTAAACTCTGAAATCATTTGATCTACTTCTGCATCACAATTTCCTCTAACGGCTAAAGTTTTATCTTTCTGTGAATTTAATAAAGCTGCAACTTCTTTTGGTGCATATTCTTGTGTTAGTGGATTTCGTGGACCATGATAATACAAATCTCCAAGTAATATGATTTTATTTGGATTTTCTTTATCAATAATCTCTTCTAATTTTCTTGCATAAAATCCTGAACCGTGTATGTCTGAAACTACTAAATATTTCATATTTTCCTCCTCTGTCCCTATAACGACATTCTCGTAAATAGTGGCTCTATATTCTCTAATTTTACACCAGCTTTTGCTTCTATTAAATTCCAAGATATGTTTTCTATTTGTAAGTAGTTACGGATTTTTTGACAAGCATTTGGCATAAATGGTTCAAATAGATTAGAAAGGTTTGCGATTATTGTTGCACAGGTATAAATTGTATTATTAAATCCTTCTATATCTTCTTTCTTTTGAATCCATGGTTTTTGTTCATCATAATATTTGTTTGCAATTTCTACTAGTTCCATTGCTTTATTGGTAGCTTCTTTAAATTCAAGTGTTTCGATTAGTTTTCCTACCTCTTTATAGGTTTCTTCAATTTTTTCTTTTATGTTTTCATCTAATTCTCCATTTGGAATTTCTTCTAATTCTTTAAATTTTAAGGTTCTATTTACTAAATTACCAAATTTATTTAATAATTCACCATTATTTGTTGCAATAAGCGATTCTTCTGTAAAATTAGAATCCTTTTTCTCTGGTCCATTATTGATTAAATGAAAACGTAAAGTGTCTACATTGTATTTTTCTACTAATTCTAAAGCTGGAATACCATTTCCTTTACTTTTGGATATTTTCTCATCATTGATATTTAAGTATTCCGATGAAACAATTGTGTTAACTAAATGATAATTTTCTTTCATGGCAAGTAATAGAGCATTAAAGATAATACTATGGAAAACGATATTGTCTTTACCGTGTACCATGTAAATAGTTGGATGATATTCTTCTTTCCAAAACTCTTCCCAATTTTGTCCTGTCTCTTCACATTTTTTCATGGTGGCTGTAATATATCCTAGCACTGCTTCTATCCATACATACATTTTTTTGTTTTCATACCCTTCTACTGGTATGTCTACTCCCCAATCCAAGTCTCTTGTTACTGCTCTATCCACAAGTCCTTGTTTTAAGTATTTGTTAGTTTCGTTTTTAGCATTTACTCTCCATAGTCCATCATTTTCTTCCACGTATTTTTCTATTTCTTTTTGAAATTTTGATAATTCTAGGTATAAATTTTTATTATCTTTTAATACTATTTTTGATCCACATTCTAAGCAAATACCTTCTTTCATATCTTCTATGGTAGGTACATATTGGCAATTATCACATTGCTCTGCTTTTGTAACTTGTCCACATTTAGGACATGTAATTTGCAATTCACGATCAGACAAAAATTTGTTACAATGTTCACAAAATGCTTGTGGCTCAACTTTTTCATAAATATATCCATTATCATATATTTTCTTGAACATTTTCATTACTTCTTGTCTATGGAAATCAGTATCTGTATTAGTATATAAATCATAAGAAAATCCAAACTTTTCTAATGTTTCTTTGTCTCTAGCATGATAGTATTCTGCTATTTCTTTTGGACTTTTTTTCTCTTTCTTTGCTCTTTCTGTGATAGGTGTTCCATGGCAGTCAGTTCCTGAAACAAACATTACAGAATCTCCATTTGCTCGATAATATCTAGCAAGTACATCTCCAGAAATTAATCCTGCTATATGACCTAAATGTAAATCGCTATTAGCATAAGGCCATGCTCCACCTATTAAAATATTTTTAGCCATAAAAAATTCATTCCTTTCTTGTTTAGTTTTATATTTTATTACCTTGCTATAATTAATAGAACAAAGCGACCTTAGTCGCTCTTTATAATATTAATTATAGCAAAGTAACAAAATACTTTGCTATATATTACCTCATATTTTTCCCCAGAACCAATCTAGGCTATTATCAATGTTTCTTTTTTTCTTTACTTTTGCTTCAATATCATCAACCCATAAATAGGATATAAATGAAATTAATACAAAAATCAAATCAAACACCATTGTAAATATAAAATCAGAAGTTGCACTTTGTGTTAATCCAGAACTTGTTGTAAATATAATTGCATTAGTTACTAGTAAACCAACAAATACGAAAAGCATAATAGCTGCTATAAAACTCTTTTTTGTTTCCTTTGCTAGTATTAAAACAAGTACAAATACTAATGTAGCTAACAATAGTGTTAATGGATTTGTAAAGTTTATCATTGGCATATCTCACTCCCCCTAATATATTAATTTAATTTTTTTTCAATTAATTTTGCAAGGTTTTCTGCTTTTGTTTTAATGTATTCCTTGTCTTTTCCTTCTATCATAACTCTAACTAATGGTTCTGTTCCAGATGGTCTTATAAGAACTCTACCATTTCCTGAAAATTCTTTTTCTAATTTTTCAATTTCTTGTTTTATTTCTGCATCTTGCTCATAGTCTTGTTTTTTGTCACTTGCAACTTTTGCATTAATCAAAACTTGAGGATATATTTGTATTATATCACAAATTTTTGAAACTGAAACATTTTTTTCTAAAATTATTTTAATAAACATTAAAGAAGTTAAAATTCCGTCTCCAGTAGGATTGTAATCAAGCATTATAATGTGTCCTGATTGTTCCCCACCAAGATTATACCCATCTTTTAACATTTTTTCAAGTACATATCTATCTCCAACTTTTGTTTCTTCGAAGTGAACATTATTCGCTTCTGCATATTTTTTAAGTCCTAAATTACTCATTACTGTTGCAACTAAAGTGTCTTTCTTTAATGTGCCTTTTTCTTTCATATAGTTAGAAATAACTGCTAATAGTGTATCTCCATCTATTTCATTTCCTTTTTCATCTACTGCTAAGCATCTGTCTCCATCACCATCATATGCTATTCCTAAGCTACAATTATTTTCGACTACATATTTTTTTAATGTGTCTAAATGTGTGGAACCACAGTTATCATTTATATTAGTTCCTGTTGGTGTGTTATTTAAAATATAATGTTTTATTCCAAGTGCTGTAAAAACTTTTTCTGCTACTACTGATGTTGCACCATTTGCAGTATCAATTGCTACAACAAAATCTTCTGGCATGTTTATTTTTTCAAAGTCTTCTTCGAAATTTTTTCGGAAGAAATAAACATATTCATCTAATAAGTCTGTTCTTATTTCAGATACTCCTATCTTTTCATTTGCAGCTGATAATTCATCTAATTTTCCAGAATCCATGACTTCTTCAATTTCTTCTTCTAGTTCATCTGGAATTTTCATTCCTTTATTACTGAAGTATTTTACGCCATTAAATTCATATGTATTATGAGAAGCTGAAATAACAACACTGGCATCTGCTTTTAGCTTTTTGGTTAAATATGCAACACCAGGAGTAGGCATTACTCCTAATATCTTTACATTTGCACCATAGCTTAAAAATCCTGCTGTCATTGCACTTTCTATTAGTGTTCCAGAAATACGAGTATCTCTTCCTATTAAAATTGTTGGCGTTTTATTCTCTGAGTGTTTTGCCAATACGTAAGCTCCTGCTTTTGCAACTCTATATACTAGATTAGGAGATAATTCTGTATTAGCAATTCTTCTGATTCCATCTGTTCCAAAATATTTTCTCATTTTGTAATCTTTCCTTCCTTTGAACATTTTGTTAAAAAACTTTGATTAAAGTTCTTTAACTTTTTGTATAATTTTAGTTTTTACTTTATCTATATGCTATTTGCTTAATTTAGGTGTAAAAACTCTAAAATAATAAGGTTGTATATCTGTTAGTATATCACAAATCCATACAACAGTACCATCTTTTTGGGTAACTTTTATATTTGGAAATGTTTTTAACATTTTTTCATTCGAAAAATGTGTGTCGACAAATTGTTTTATCTGAGGATTTTCGTATAAAGCTGTATATTTTTCTAAATATTCATCTACTCCTTGAATATCTAATGCATAATCATTAACTAATCTCACATAAAACATTTTTAGAGCAAAGCATGTAATTAAAAAATCAATTACTATTAAAATTATTAGAATAATAGTTGTGTTTTTTAATATGTTTTTTGGAATTTTATCGATAAGCTTATCTATTTTTGGATTAATGTGTGTCATAAGATAAATAGCAAGTAGTCCCCAAAATATAGAAAACCATACACAAATTCTTCCATTAATATTAAATGGCATATTGGAATAATCCCACCATTTAATATGGAACATAACTTCTCCAATTACACTAACAACATATTCTATAACAGATCCTATTATAAATCCTCCGTGCAAATAGTGTATAATTATTTTTTTTGAATTTTTGAAGTCCAATAATCATGATGACTGCACCTAAACCATAAATACCACAGAAAGGACCATATAAAAAACTTTTTCTACTTTCTATTACACCTTTTGTAAGAAGACCAAATATTGTTTCTATTATAAACCCAATTATACTATATATTATAAAATATGCAAGTAGTCTAATAATAGTAAAACCAAAAATCGTAAATTCTTTCTTTTTTTGTTTTTTTGTATTCTTTGTCTCTTCGTCTATTACAATGTCTTTATTTTCAGATATTTTTTCTTCATTCAGTTGTTCATTTATTATTTCATTATTTTCTGTTATATTATTTTCTTTTTGCATTTTTTTCATATTTTTTCTCCATTTGTTACATTTTATTTGGCATCTGAATTCCTAGAAGACCAGCTCCAGTCTTTAATACTATGTTTACACAGTAAGTTAAATATACTCTTGCATCCTGAGTAGCTTTATCTTCACAAATAATTTTATTTTCGTTATAGAATGTACTAAATAGCTGTGCTAAATTAATTAAATAACGTGAAATAATATATGGTTCATTTTTCTCTGCCGATTGCTTAATTATATCTTCAAATTGATAAATTGCTTTTGCTACATCAATAGAAGCTTTATCTTGTAAAAGCGAAATATTGATATTTGCTAACTCTGGAATTGCTGAAGCCTTTTCTAATATACTGTTAGTACGTACATACATATATTGCAAATATGGTCCTGTTTCTCCATTAAAGTTAAGCATAATATCCCAGTCAAATACTTCATCTTTAATTCTACTATTATATAAATCATTGAATATAACAGCACCTAATCCTACTTTCTTTGCAATTTCTTCTTTGTTTTCTAAATTAGGATTCTTTTCTTCAATAATTTTGGCAGCTCTAGAAATAGCCTCATTTAGTAGATCTTCTAATTTAATAATGTTTCCTTCTCTAGTAGACATTTTTCCAGTTTTCAATTGAACCATTCCAAAAGGAACATGCATTAAATTGTCCGTATATTTTTTATCTATTCCTAATAATTTTGCTACTTCAAATACTTGTTTAAAATGTAGTATTTGTTCATAAGAAGTTACATATATTGCTTTATCAAAATGATATGTTCTAGCTCGATATAAAATTGCAGCCAAGTCACGTGTAGCATACGTTGTAGAACCATTTGACTTTATAATTAAACAAGGTGGCATATTTTTATCTTCTAAATCTATTACTTTTGCACCTTCTGATTCAACTAGTTTGCCGGTTTTTTCTAGTATTTCAACTATTTCGTCCATTTTATCGGAATAAAAAGCTTCTCCATTCCAAGAATCAAATTCTACTTCTAGTAGATCATATACTTTCTGGAATTCTTTAAGACTTAAATCTCTAAATTTTTGCCATATTTTTGTACAATATTCGTCTCCTTCTTCTAGCTTTTTGAAATTATTTCTACATTCTTCTAAAACACTTTCATCCTCTTTGCATAAATTGTTGATACGCACATATATTTTTGTGAGTTCATCAATTGGATTTTCTTCTATGTTATATTCTTTTCCCCAACGCTTGTATCCTTCTATTAATTTTCCAAATTGTGTACCGTAGTCACCTAAATGATTTATTCCGACAACATGATATCCTAGGAATTTATATATTTTATATAATGAACCACCAATCACTGTGGAACGTAGATGCCCAATATGAAAAGGTTTTGCAATATTAGGTGCTGAATAATCTATTACAATTGTTTTTCCATTTCCAATATTGCTACTACCGTATTCATCTTTCTTATTTTCAATTTCTTCTAAAACTGTTTTTGTAATTGCTAATGGATTTAGATAGAAATTTAAATATCCATTTACCACTTCTACTTTGCTTACTAGTTCTTCATCAATAGATAGTTTTTCTTTTATTTCGTTTGCTATTATTTGTGGTGCTTTTTTCATTTCTTTTGCTAATTTAAAACATGGAAGAGAATAATCTCCCATTTCACTATTGGCAGGTACTTCTATATATTCTTCTATTGTGTCAATCTTTGTTACTTCTTTTAGTTTATTCGCTATTATATTCTTAAAGTCTAGCATCTTTCTCTCCTCTCTTGTGCAATTTGGGACGTACACCTTTTGCACATGTAATATTTATTAGTCTCCCAAATTAATACCAATATACCTAGCAGTCTTTACAAGCTCATCGTCCATTGTAACTTTTCTAATATTGCTTTCTGCAGTATTGCCTGAAACAGCTCCAATTACTTTATTGTTTCCAACTACATCTTCTAGTGGAACAGAATCTAATTTTCCGTTTTTTATAACAGTTAGTACATTAAACTTTCCTTCTAAAGCAAGTTCCATTGCTTTAGAGCCATATTTCGTAGAAAGTACTCTATCATAAGCTGTTGGAGTTCCTCCTCTTTGCATATAACCAAGTACAGTACATCTTGCTTCTAATCCAGTTAATTCTTCTAGCTGTTTCGCAACTACTTCTCCTATTCCTCCTAGTTTTGTATTATCCACTCCGGCACCATTATTTCTTACATTTTTTACTACAATATCTCCATCTTTTGGTTTAGCACCTTCAGCCACTACTACCACACTAAAAGATTTTCCTCTATTTTTTCTATTAATAATTTTTCTAGCTGCACTATTAATGTCAAATGGTATTTCTGGTATTAATGCAACATCTGCTCCACCAGCAATTGCAGATTCTAGTGCAATCCAACCTGCATATCTTCCCATTACTTCTAATACCATAATTCTGTGATGCGTTTCTCCTGTTGAATGTAATCTATCTATTGCTTCTGCTGCAACAGATACAGCTGTATTGTATCCAAAAGTGATTTCTGTACATGCTACATCATTATCTATTGTTTTTGGAACACCTATTACATTGATTCCTTTCAAGGATAAATCTCTTGCAGATTTTTGCGTGCCATCTCCACCTAAAGTAAACAAACAATCAATTTCATCTTTTTTTATATTCTCCACACAAATATCAGATAAATCATTGTAAACGGTTTCTCCATTTTCCTCTACTGGATAGTTAAACACATTTGCATTGGTCGAAGAACCTATAATGGAACCACCCTTTGGTAATATTCCAACTGCATTTCCAGTAGAACTTGTACCTAATCTTATAATGTTATTCTTTAGTAATCCTCTAAATCCATCGATAAATCCATAACATTCTATATTTTTATTTTCTGCTGTTTTTATAATTGCTCTAATAACAGCATTAAATCCTGAAACATCTCCACCATTTGCTAAAATAGCAACTTTTTTTATCATTTTTACATCGTCCTTTCTTAAGTAAAATATGTTTAATACATTTTTGTTAATAGTCAGAGTATCTATTATGAAGCAATACCGTATTATACATTTATATAATTTAAATTTTCACTTATACTATTATACCAATAAATAAAAAAATTACAACAAAAATGTTGTAATTTTAGAAAAATATATAGGGAATATGCCAAATTTTGCATATTCCCTTGAATAATAATGTCTTAAAAATGGTCTATTATTACCTTTACTGTGTCTATATCTTGATTTTTTACCGCTGTTCGAAGTAGATAGTCATTTTCCATATGCACATCTAACCCTGCATCAAGTAGTATATTTACTATCTCTGTATAACCACTCTCAACTGCAGTTAGAATGGCATTATCATTGTCTGCATGCATGTCTGCTCCCTCTTCAATCAATAACTTGACTACCTCTGTATGGCCATTCTCTGCCGCCTTTTGAAGTGCATAATCATCATTTGCATGTACATCTACCCCTGCTTCAAGTAATAACTTTACTACTTCTACACGGCCACGCTCTACTGCAGTGTAAAGTGCACCATTATCATTTGCATGTACATCTGCTCCTGCTTCAAGTAATAACTTTACTACTTCTATA
>CAMMEP010000048.1 GCA_946495905.1 uncultured Clostridium sp. | reverse complement strand
ATATGGGTAGAGGATATAATAATGCTGAAAAAAATAAAAAACCAGATCAAGCAATAGGAGTACTTCCAATAGACTCAATTTATACTCCAGTAAAGAAAGTAAACTATTCTGTTGAGAATACTAGAGTTGGACAAAGAGTTGATTATGATAAATTAACAATAGAAGTATGGACAGATGGAAGCTTAAAACCTTATGAGGCTTTAAGTCTTGCAGCAAAAGTTATGACTGGACATTTAGAATTATTTATAGACTTATCTGAAACAGCAAAAAATACTCAAGTAATGATTGAAAAAGAAGAAAATAAAAAAGAAAGAGTATTAGAAATGTCAATAGAAGATTTAGAATTATCTGTAAGATCATTCAATTGTCTAAAAAGAGCTGGAATATCTACTGTTGAAGACTTAACAAATAAATCTGAATCTGACATGATGAAAGTTAGAAATCTAGGAAAGAAATCATTAGATGAAGTTACAAATAAGTTACATGCATTAGGCTTAGATTTTAGAAAAGATGAAGAATAATGCTTAAAAAATAATATTGATTCTTAAGTAAGAGGAGGGAAAACAAAGTGGCAACAAATAGAAAATTAGGTAAAACAACAGATATTAGATTAGCAATGCTTAGAACACAAGTTACTGATTTAATATTACATGGTAAAATAGAAACAACAGAAGCTAGAGCAAAAGAAGTAAAAGCAATAGCTGATAGTTTAATTTCTTTAGCTGTAAAAGAAAAAGATAACTTTGAAACTGTTGAAGTAAAAGTATCAAAAGCAAAATTAGATGCTAAAGGAAATAAAGAAACAGAACTTGTAAAAAGTAAAAATGGTAAAGAATATCTAAAAGTAGTTAGAGAAGAAACTACTGAAAAAAGACAAAAAGATATGCCATCAAGACTAAATGCAAGAAGAAAAATGATGAAAACATTAAACAAAGTAAAAGACGCAGACGGAAAAAATATAGACTTAACTGCAAAACTATTTAATGAAATAGCTCCTAAATATGAAGGAAGAGTTGGAGGATACACAAGAATCCTAAAACTTGGACAAAGAAGAGGAGACGCAGCAGAAATGGTTATATTACAATTAGTATAAGATGAATGAAAAAAATACTACCCTGAAAATGGGTAGTATTTTTTTCATTCCAGAGTTACTGTTACTATTCATGGGTGCTTTTTGTCGGAGCAATGCATATTTTAATTTTATGTTGGAGTGCTTAAGGTGGGGACCGACAAGTTTACAAACTGTTAAACGATACGTAAGTGGCGTTTATACAGTTTGTACGTAGTTGGGGGCCGGAAACATAAAATTAAAATATGCATTGCTCCGACATTTTAGAACTAACTGTGAACAGTAACGATTTACTTAAATTTCTCGACCGATTGGTTAGGAAAGGATGCAAAAAAATAATATATATGGTATAATAGTAAACGGAAAAAAATAGAAAAGAAATAAAAAGAGGAAGATATTTGAATTCAGTAAAATTGTTAGCAAGTGGCATGTATTTGCCAGAAAGAGAAATAAATAATGCAGAATTTAATAAAATTTTTAAATTAGAAGATAATTGGATATACCAAAGAACAGGAATAAAAAAGAGGTACTGGGCAGAAGCGGAAACTACTTTAGATTTAGCAATAAAGGCAGTAGAAAACTTAAAAGATAAGAATAAAATTGATTTTAGCAAAATAGGATTAATTATTGTAGCATCCACGAATTTTGAAAATGCAATGCCTGGAATCTCTTTTGAAATTCAGAAGGAATTTGATATATCTAATTGTATGTGTATGGATATTTTAGCAGGTTGTAGTGGCTATATTAATGCAATTGATATAGCAAGAAAATATATCGAGCTAGATGAAGTGGAAAATGCTTTAGTAATTGGAGTAGAAAAGATATCTAAATATTTGAATAAAGAAGATATTAATACAGTGATTCTCTTGGGAGATGGCGCAGGTGCTACCCTATTAGGAAAAGCAAGAAATAAAAGGTATGCCAAAAACATTGAGAGTATTGGAAAACAAGGAGATATACTAACTTGCAAAGAAAATGAAAAGTTATTTATGGATGGGAAAAAAATATATAAATTTGCTACAGCTAAAGTTACAGAAAATATAAAAGAATTATTGAAGCATGAAAATCTAGACATAACAGATATAAAATATATTATTCCACATCAATCTAATTTAAGAATGATAACAAGTATAGCGGAAAGATTAGGGGCTACTTCAGAACAGGTTTATATTAATATAGAAGAGATAGGAAATACCTTTAATGCGAGTATTCCAATTGCTTTAAATGAAATATTAGATAAAAAATTGTTACAAGACAAAGATAAAATAATACTTGTAGGATATGGTGGAGGTCTTAATTTAGGTAGTATTTTAATAGAGATATAACGAAAAAGCAAAAAATAAAAGAAAAACATTGCGATAATAAAAATAGAAAAGCATAAAGACAAGAAAGGATGAAAAGATTTATGAAAATAGGATACATTTTTCCAGGTCAAGGGACGCAAACTGTAGGAATGGGAAAAGACATTTTCGAAAAATATAAGGAAGCAAAAGCTGTCTATCAAGAAATAGATGAAGCATTAGAAGAAAAAATAGAAAATCTTACTTTTGAAACTACGCAAGAAGAATTAAACCAAACAAAAAATACACAAATTTCTATTTATGCAATGAGTATGGCAATTTTATCCATATTAAACAAAGAAGGAGTTAAGCCAGAAGCTGCAGCCGGTTTAAGTTTAGGAGAGTATAGTGCTTTAACTTGTGCAGGTGCTATTAATTTAAAACAAGGTGCCAAGATTGTTCGAACAAGAGGAACGTTCATGCAGGAATTAGCTCCCAAAGGAGAATGGGCAATGGCAGCCATTATTGGATTAGAAGATGATAAAGTTGAAGAAGCTTGTAATAAAGTAGAAAATGGTTTTGTTAGAGCTGTAAATTATAATTGTCCAGGTCAAGTTGTTATTTCTGGAGAAAAAGAAGCTGTAATGGAAGCAATGGAGATTGTAAAAGAACTCGGTGCTAGAAAAGTAATAGAATTAAAAACAAGTGGACCTTTTCACACAGAAAAATTGCAAGAGGCATCAAAAGAGTTAAGAAAAGAATTAGAAAAGGTATCTTTTAAAGAATGTGAAATTCCAGTAATAAAAAATTTGGATGGAACACCATATACGGAAAAAGATAATATGGTAGAAATTTTAGCAAACCATGTTACGCATCCAGTAAAATTTAGAAAATCCATAGAGACAATGTTAGATATGGGAATAGATACTTTTGTAGAGATAGGACCAGGCAAAACATTATCAGGATTTGTAAAAAAAGTATGTAAGGAAAAAAATAAGGAAGCAAATGTACTTAATATCGAAAATGTAGAGACTTTAGAAAATGCTTTAGATTTTTTGCTAAATGTAATGTAAGTATTTAAGTAATGAGAGTAGAAAAAATGGTGATGACGAATACTGTCTATAAAATTTTTAAGTATGGAGAAAGGAAAGATAAAAATGAGTGAAAACAAGGTAGCTTTAATAACAGGAGCAACAAGAGGAATTGGAAAAGAAATTGCATTAGAACTTGCAGCAAATGGATTTGATATAGCAATAAATTATAGAAGTATGCAAGAAGAAATGGAAGAGTTAAAAAAGGAAATTGAAGAAAATAAGGTAAGATGCGAATTTGTTCAGGCAGATGTTGCTAATTTTGAACAATGTGAGGCTATGATAAAAGAAACAATAGAAAAATTAGGTAGAATAGATGTACTTGTAAATAATGCAGGAATTACAAAAGATGGTCTAATAATGAGAATGAAAAAAGAGGATTTTGAAGCTGTAATTGATATTAATTTAACAGGTACTTTTAATGTAACAAGAAATGTAATTCCATATATGATAAAACAAAAATCAGGAAGAATTATTAATGTATCCTCTGTTGTAGGAGTTGCTGGAAATGCAGGACAAACAAATTATTCCGCATCTAAAGCAGGAATAATAGGATTTACCAAAAGTTTAGCAAAAGAAGTAGCAAGTAGAAATATTTTAGTAAATGCTATTGCACCAGGCTTTATTGATACCGATATGACAAAAGTATTATCCGATTCTGTTAAAGAAGGAATTAATGCACAAATACCATTAAGAAGAATGGGAACACCAAAAGAAGTAGCAAAGGTTGTTAAATTCTTATCATCTGAAGATAGCTCATATGTTACGGGGCAGGTTATAAATATTGATGGCGGTATGGTAATGTAATTATCATCATTACGATACTTGTTACGAAGGGTAATTATCCGTTCGTAAAAACTTAAGTCAATCATTAAAGTACCTCCTTGGGATTAATGCACCTATTATAGCATAATTTAAGGAATAAATCAATTAGAAAGGAAAATAAATATGGAAAGAAGAGTAGTCATTACAGGACTTGGAGCAATCACTCCAATAGGAAATGATGCAAAAGAATTCTGGAAAGGAATAAAAGAAGGAAAATGTGGTATTGATGAGATAACACATTTTGACATTACCGATTACAAAGTAAAGCTAGCAGCAGAAGTAAAAGATTATAATCCAGAAGATTATTTTGACAAAAGAAGTGCCAAAAGAATGGATAGATTCTCACAATTTGCTATTATTGCTGCAAAAGAAGCGTGGGCAGATAGTAAATTAGAGAAAGAAAAAGAGAATATGGAAAGAGTAGGAGTAATCTTAGGGTCAGGAATTGGTGGACTTAATACCATGCAAGCTGATATTTCCAATTTAATATTAAAGGGTCCAGATAGAGTTTCTCCAATGTTTATACCTATGAGTATTGCTAATATGGCAGCCGGAAATGTTGCTATTGAATTAGGTGCAAAAGGAGAATCTATTTCCATGGTAACAGCTTGTGCTTCCGGAACACATTGTATTGGCGAAAGTTTTAGAATGATAAAAAATGGATATCAAGATATTGTAATAGCAGGAGGAACAGAAGCATCTATTACGCCAGTAGGAATAGCTGGATTTACAAATATTAAAGCTCTTTCTCAAGCAACTGACAAAAATAGAGCAAGTATTCCTTTTGATAAGGAAAGAAGCGGATTTGTAATGGGAGAAGGAGCAGGAATTTTAATTTTAGAAGAATTAGAGCATGCTTTAGCAAGAGGTGCTAACATATATGCAGAAATTGTTGGCTATGGAGCAACTTCAGATGCTTACCACATTACATCACCAGCACCTGGTGGAGAAGGTGGAGCAAGAGCAATGAAAATAGCAATGGAAGAAGCAGGAGTAAAACCAGAAGAAATTACATATATCAATGCTCATGGAACTTCTACTCACCTAAATGATTCTTGCGAAACAGAAGCAATAAAAACAGCCCTAGGAGATGCTAGTAAAAAAGTAATGGTAAGTTCTACTAAAGGACATATAGGTCATTTATTAGGTGCCGCAGGAGGCGTAGAAGCAGTTGTATGTGCTAAATCCGTAGAAGAAGGATTTGTTCCAGCTACAATTAATTATCAAGTACCAGACGAAGAATGCGATTTAGATATTGTACCAAATGAAGGAAGAACAGTAGAAGTAAAATATGCTATGTCAAATTCCTTAGGATTTGGAGGACATAATGCTACTATTATTTTAAAAAAATACGAGTAAAAAAGAAAAATAAAGGAGTAAAATATGAATTACGAAGAAATTAAAAGATTAATTGATGATATGGGAGAGGCTAAAATAGATGAACTTAGCATTGAATTCCCAGAAGGAATAAAAATCAGTATGAAAAAAAATAAAGCACCAGTTATGCCAGCAAATGTAACAGAAAGTGTACAATGCATAACAGTTCCAGAAAAAGCAGAACAAAAGGTAGAAGCAAATAAAAGTGAAAACCAAAGTGAGGAAGAAGAATATAAAACAGTAAAATCACCAATGGTAGGAACATTCTATTCAAAATCTTCTCCAGATGCTAAACCATATGTTGAAGTGGGAAGCAAAGTAAAAAAAGGAGATATCCTTTGCATTGTAGAAGCAATGAAATTAATGAATGAAATAGAATCCGAATTTGATGGAGAAATTGCAGAAGTTTGCGTAAAGGATGGAGAGATGGTGGATTATGGGAAGCCATTATTCAAAATAAAATAGGACGAAAGATAATTGATAAGGAGAAAGTTATGTTAGATATAAATGAAATTATGAAAATTATACCTCAAAGACCACCTTTCTTAATGATTGATCGAGTTGAAGAATATGTACCTGGACAAAGTTGTACTGCTTATAAAAATGTTTGTATTAATGAACCACATTTTCAAGGACACTTTCCAGGAAATCCTATTATGCCAGGCGTGTTAATTGTAGAAGCTTTAGCACAAACAGGTGCTGTTGCAATTTTATCAATGGAAGAAAATAAAGGAAAAAATGCTTTATTTGGAGGAATTGATAAATTACGTTTTAAGAAACAAGTAGTTCCTGGTGATGTGTTAAAATTAGAAGTTAAAATTATAAAGCAAAAAGGACCAGTTGGAATAGGAGAAGCAATTGCAACAGTAGATGGAAAAGTTGCTGCAAAAGGGGAACTTACCTTTGCAATTGTATAAGTAATGTTAAAATATTTAATACTATAAAAAATAAGGGTGGAATACCACCCTTATACAAAAAATGATTAATTGCTTTAAATTACTTTACTCTTGAGATGGTAAAATTTGACCATTTGTTAATCTTTTCTTTTCTGAAAAGACCAACTTTTTGGGTTATTGTCTCAAAAGCAATATCAACAATGTTATAGCCGAGCTCAGAAAAAATTCTTCGCATAATTTTATGGCTATATTTGTGCTGTAAGAGTATATACTCTTCGGATAAAAATGTCCGAATTTCTGAGATGTCATAGTCCGTTAAATTAGCAAATCTAGGAATAACAACCAGTGAAGCAGGTAAGGTATCAAGCTTGTCAAAAGCTTGAATTAACTCATCCACAAACATTTTGCGTTTAGGAGCATTCACAAACCGTTCACTTAAAATTCCTAATTTGTAATAAAGAGAATATAAATCGATAACCTCCCTATTCTTTAACCGGACGTGATTAACCTCATCAAACTGTCCACGAGTAAAAAAGTAACTATTCATTTTTTTCATACTACTACTCCTTTCTGAGTAATGATAATTAATATTGTATCACAAATAATCAATAAATACAAGGAGAATATTATGTTAAAGAAAGTTTTAATTGCTAACAGAGGAGAAATTGCTGTCAGAATAATAAGAGCTTGTAAAGAATTAAATATTAAAACTGTTGCAATCTATTCAGAAGCAGATAAAAATGCACTTCACACCAAACTTGCAGATGAAGCAGTGTGCGTAGGCCCTGCTCCTTCAAGCAAAAGTTATTTAAATATTCAAAATATATTAGAAGCAGCATGTACCACAAATTGTGATAGTGTTCATCCTGGTTTTGGATTTTTATCCGAAAATGCAAGTTTCGCAAAAATGTGTGAAGAAAGTAATCTAAAATTTATTGGACCATCCTATCGAGTTATTGATTTAATGGGAAATAAATCGCATAGTAAGGAATTAATGAAAAATGCGAAAGTACCTGTGGTTCCAGGATCAGATGGATGCATTGAAACTGTAAAAGATGCTATTAAATGTGCAAATGAAATAGGATATCCTGTTTTACTGAAAGCATCTGCTGGTGGTGGAGGAAAAGGAATAAGAAAAGTTGAATTAGAATCAGAAATGGAAAATGCTTTTAATCTAGTAAAACAAGAAGCAAAAGCATCTTTCAATGATGATGCTATTTATATGGAAAAATTTATTCAAAATCCACGTCACGTAGAAATACAAGTTTTAGCAGATGAACATGGCAATGCAGTGCATTTAGGAGAAAGAGATTGTTCAGTACAAAGACGTAATCAAAAAGTATTAGAGGAAAGCCCATCCATGGTGCTTAATGAGGAATTAAGAGCTAAAATGGGAAAAGCAGCAATTAGAGCAGTGAAAGCATCGGAATATACAAATGCAGGAACCATAGAGTTTTTGGTAGATAAAGATAAAAACTTCTATTTCATGGAAATGAACACTAGAATTCAGGTAGAACATCCTGTAACAGAAATGATAACAGGAATTGATATTGTAAAAGAACAAATAAAAATTGCATCTGGTGAACCTTTAAGCTTTACGCAGAAAGATGTTACTTTTAGAGGGCATGCAATAGAATGTAGAATTAATGCAGAAAATCCAGAGAAAAACTTTAGACCATGTCCTGGAAAAATTACAGAATTAAATTTACCAGGAGGAAATGGAGTTAGAATAGATACAGCAGTGTATACAGGCTATACTATTCCACCAGTCTATGATTCTATGATTGCTAAATTAATTGTACATGCAGAAAATAGAGATGCTGCGATTGCAAAAATGAAAAGAGCATTAGAAGAATGCGTAATAGAAGGAATCGATACCAATATAGACTTTTTATTTAAAATATTATCAAATGAATATTTTGTAAACAATGATTATGATACTTCTTTTATAGAGAAGCATATGTCGCTTTAGGGACAGGCCAAAAAACGACAAAGTTGTCGTTTGGGGGACAGACCAATTTGATTTTCCTAATTGGGGACAGGCACCAATTAGGAAAAAACAGAAAAAAGGGACAGATATCGATTAATAGTAATACCAAGCCTGTCCCTATTTAGGTAAAATCAGACAAAAAAGCCTGTCCCCATTTAGGAAGGAGTTAAAGATGGTTATTGATAAGATAAAAAAGAGAATTGAGTATGAAGACGAAAATGCAGGAAAAGAAGTACATCGCAGTGATATTCCTGTTGGAAAATGGGTAAAGTGTAGCCATTGCAAAGAAATATTATATAAAGACGATTTACACGAAAATTTTAGTATATGTCCTAATTGTGGTAATCATTTTCGATTATCTAGTAGAAGAAGAATTGAACAAATAATTGATAAAGATACTTTTAAAGAATTTGATTTAAAGATTACTACGGATAATCCATTACACATGGATGATTATATAAAAAAGCTAGCGACATTAAAGGAAAAGACAGGGTTAGATGAGGCTGTAAAATGCGGAATTGGAAAAATTCATTCTGAAAAAGTAGTAATCGCGGTCATGGATAGTAATTTTATGATGGGAAGTATGGGAAAAGTAGTAGGAGAGAAGATAACCTATTCTATTGAAAAAGCAATAGAACTTAAACTACCAATTATTATATTTTGTGCATCTGGCGGAGCAAGAATGCAAGAGGGAATAGTATCTTTAATGCAAATGGCTAAAACATCGGCTGCAGTTAAAAAATTGAACAAAGCAGGAAATTTATATATTTCAGTTCTTACAGATCCAACCTATGGAGGGGTTACGGCAAGTTTTGCTAGTTTAGGAGATATTATTCTAGCAGAACCAAATGCGATGATAGGATTTGCAGGACCAAGAGTAATAAAACAAACTATTGGAGAAGATTTGCCAGAAGGATTTCAAACAGCAGAGTTCTTATTAGAGCATGGATTTGTGGATAAAGTAGTAAATAGAAAAGAAATGAAAGACACTTTATATAAACTTTTATTGTTAAATAGGCATGAGTATTTAAAATAAAAAGTTATAACTCATTAAATGTACTATTTTTCAAATTTTTTTGTCGCTTGTTGTCGAAACCATCTAAGCACAAAATAAGTATGAAAAAATTCATAATTTTATCCATCGGCTGAATAATACGCATATTAGAATAGTGTATTATGTGCTAGGTTTCTTTTGGTCGCACTCGCCTTTGAAAAGGCTCGTTTGGTCGCTACGTGCTCCTGCAAAAATTTTCTAAATAGTACATTTAATAAAAATAAAATAATAATTTAAAATAAAGGAAGGACGTGAGAAGAGTGGCAAAGTTGACTGCGTGGGAAAGAGTAAAGATTGCAAGAGAGCCAGATAGACCTACTGCTTTGGATTACATAGAAAATATATTTGACGAATTTATGGAACTTCATGGAGATCGTTATTTTAAGGACGATAAATCTATTGTATGCGGACTAGGAAATATAGGAAAACAAAATTATACAATTGTTGCAGAGCAAAAGGGACGAAATACAAAAGAAAATATTGAAAGAAATTTTGGAATGCCAAATCCAGAAGCTTATCGAAAAGCATTAAGATTTATGAAGCAGGCCGAAAAGTTTAATAGACCAGTTATCACATTTATTGATACCAAAGGAGCATATCCAGGACTAGGAGCAGAAGAAAGAGGACAAGGAGAAGCGATTGCTAGAAATCTAATGGAAATGTCTGATTTAAAAGTACCTATTATTGTAGTGGTAATAGGGGAAGGCTCCAGCGGAGGAGCATTGGCAATAGGTGTAGGAGATAAAGTATTGATGCTAGAAAATGCAATTTATTCTATTTTATCGCCAGAAGGGTATGCAAGTATTTTGTGGAAGGATAGTTCAAGAGCAGAAGAAGCAGCAGAAAAAATGAAACTTACTGCAAAAGACTTATTAGATTTAGGAATAATTGATGAGGTTTTAAAAGAACCAAATGGAAATGCAAAATCAGATATACAAAAAATGGCAGAAACAATAAAAAAGAAAATTACAACATTAACAAAAGAATTACAGAAAATTGATGTTGATGAATTAATTGAAAATCGTTATCAAAAATTTAGAATTATGTAAAATTTAGGACTATTGGGGACGGGCTTATTTGGTCCTAGAAACAAAAAACTATAATAGGATTATGAAACTGTCCGCGATTAACCTTAGAAAAAGAAAGAGGAGGAAAAAAAGATGTTATTAGAAAACAAAACAGTATTAATTATGGGAATTAGAAATAAGTGGAGTATTGCATGGGGAGCAGCAAGGTCAGCCGCTGACAATGGTGCAAAAGTGCTATTTACTTTTATGGGAGAGGAAAATAGAGAAAAAATAGAAGATTTAATATCAGAAATACCAAATGCAAAAGCATATACTTGTGATGCTTCCAGTGATGATTCTATAAAAGAATGCTTTGAAAAAATAAAAGCTGAAAATGGAAAATTAGATGGTATATTACATAGCATAGCACATGCTAATACAGAAGACTTAAGAAATGACTTTATTACAACAAGCAGAGAAGGATTTTCTCATGCAAATGACGTAAGTGCATATTCTTTTGTAGCTGTTGCAAGAATTGCAGATGAATTAGATATGTTAAATGAAGGTGCTAGTTTAGTATCTTTAACATACTATGGTTCTACAAAGGTACTTCCTGGATACAATGTAATGGGAGTTGCAAAAGCAGCGTTAGAAACAAGTGTTAGATATTTAGCAGATAATTTAGGAAAGAAAAATATTAGAGTAAATGCTGTTTCAGCAGGACCAATAAAAACATTATCTGCAAAAGGAATAAAAGATTTTGGAAGTATACTAGATGTTGTAGAAGAAAAAGCACCACTTAGAAGAAATGTAACAACAGAAGAAGTAGGAGATGTAGTATCCTTCTTATTTAGCAAGATGTCATCTGTTATTACTGGACAAGTAATATATGCAGATAACGGATACAATATAATGGGAATATAAGCAATTGGGGACAGACCCCAACTGCTTATATAGTTCACATAAAAAACAAGCAAATAGGGACAGCCCCCCAATTGCTTGTTTTTTCATCCAACTTTTCCGTTTATGTTTTCTTGTTCATGGCTATATTTTAACTTGGTGGCCATTCCACCTCTTATGTGTCTTTCAGCTTTGTTCTCATCTAAAATAGCTCTAACTTCTGCTGCTAAGCAAGGGCTTATTTTTAGTAATCTTTCACTTACATCTTTATGTACCGATGTTACTTTTCGTAACGGTAGAACTATTTTTAGAA
>CAMMEP010000047.1 GCA_946495905.1 uncultured Clostridium sp. | reverse complement strand
TACAACAAGGTTAAGTTACCTTGGGCTGTGCATATTCGCGAAGCGAAATGCACATATGTGCGTCGAAAGCTTTGCTTTCGCTAACGCACACTTTTCTTACGATAACAGCAATAGTATTAAGGCGATAAACAAAAATTCATCTTTTACTCCCTCGTTATAAAGAAAGAAGATTAAACAAATTAATAAAATATCATCAAAATGTAGTTGGATACCAAAAATTTCGAAGATGGCATCGGTATCATCAAGTAACCTATCTTCTTCTTTATTCTTTTCCGTTTGATCTGAACTATTCTTTTCCTTTATCGTATGATGTGAACTTGTTTGATTGCTTTTTTCATTATAACTAACGGAACTTCTAATTCTATTGCTAGTATTCTTAAGAGTAGTATTATTGTTATGGTAGTTATTATTTCTATATAAACTATTAGAACTATTAATGGCATAGGGAGTGGGATAAGAAAGGGTATTATTAACATACTTTGAACTATTTTGTGGATAACTGCGATTAAATTTAGGATAAAAATGCGGAAAAAAAGGAAAATTATACATCATGCTTATTCTCACCACCTAGGGAACTAAAGGTTTCAAAGGCTTTTCCTATGCCAAATAGTTTTATATATTGGTCTACTTTCTCTTTTCTACTATTTTTTAAATAAGGTTTTAAAGACAATAATAAATTAGTCCTTGGGTCATCTTTATTGCTATTTATTGAGTCCATAATTTGTTTCATTTTTAAAATAGTATTTATATCAATTTCTGGCGCTGTATTACTATCTTTCGAACCATTACTGTTATCTTGTGAAGTATTATTATTGCTACCATTTTCGGAAGTATTATTGGAAGAACTTTTTAAATTTTCAATAATATCTTTAAAATCGCCTGGAATATCATTGTTTTTTAACATCTGATTAAATTGATTCATTAAATTATTCATATCATTTTCATTCATAGAAATTCCTCCAATACATTAATTTCCTATCATTTGATTAAAATCATAACACCAAAAAAATTACTTCTTGTATGTCCACATGACTAATTATTTATTTTTTTTAATCTCATTTATAATCTCATTTGCATTTTTAGATTTTAGCATATTGCTTACTTGGTTTAAGCCTTGTTCTAAGTCTTTCTTATCCATTTTAGATAATAGGGACATAAGCTGTGCCATATCCATATTTTTATTTTGATTATTCATATACTCACCTCAATATAATATATGTTCTAAAAACTATATTATAATATGCGAAAAAAATAAAAATAGTTACCATTGTAAAATTGTAATATAAATGTAATATAAATTTAATATTTGCTTAGAAAATGAACTTCCGTAAAAAGAAATAAGAAGATGGAAAAACTTACTATTATTTAAATGTTGAAATTTGACGAAAAGATGCTACAATATAATTAATATATTGTATAAAAATAGGCTTTAATTTTTACAGTTTGAAAGAATAGCAAACAATGCATGTTTTAAATTTTTATTTCCGGCCCCCAACATCGTACAAACTGTAAAAACAAAAACCGAAGTTTTGTTTAACAGTTTGTAAACTTGTTGGTCCCCACCTTAAGCGCTCCAATAAAAATTTAAAACATGCATTGTTTGCTAAAAATAAAACTGCAAATAGCAACGGAAAATATACATAAAAAGTTTCTAAAAACGTTTAAAAATATTGAAAAAACAATAAAAATGTAGTATAATGTATTTATATGTTAGAAAAAATTTTGGAGGTTATCTATGAACAAATTATTAAAAAGACTAATTGCATTATTTTTAGTTATCATTCTAATGAGTATGAATTTAGTAATACTAGGAGAATACACGATAGCTTATGCATTAAGTGATGAAGAGTTAAATGAGCAAGACTCAAGAACAAATCAAAGCAATGTAGAATTTAACTCCTATTTTTATGGAGAATCACATAATGCTACTTTTGATATCAATTCGGAGGAAGCAAAGCTTTATATTAGGGTAAATGTAAAGAATGCAGGATATTTAGAAAATGGAACAATAGAATTCCAAAGTGCAAACTTTAAATTAAAAGATGGAATATCCAATGAAAATATCCAAAGTATTGATATAGAAAATAATAGAATAGTATTGAATAGAATAAATAATGGTTCAGATATTACAATAGAACTTCCAATAGAAATATTAGAAGGAGAAAGTGTAGCAATCGATTACTTTAATAAAGAAACAACTGCTAAATTTACAGGAACTTATGTAAATGGCAATGGTACAGAAAGAGCAGTAGAAAAAGAAGTAATCAATAAACTTTCATGGAAAGGAACCGCAGAAGCAGAATTAACCGCAGAAGCTACCAAATATGTTCCTTATGCTACAAATGGTAATTATGGAGTATTAGTACAAACAAAAGTTAATTCAAATGTAAAAGACAGTACATTACCAATTAAATCTACTAATATAGAAGTTACTGTTCCAACAATAAATGGAACAAAACCAACTGATGTAAAAGTAATAGCAACAAGTATGGAAGCTACAAATGGAAAAGCAAATGGATTAGATTTTACAGGGGATAACTATTCTTATGATCAAGAAGCAGGAAAGATTACAATAAATACTTCAAACTTAGCAGATAGTATTTCATGGAAAAAAGATGTAAAAGATGAATATTTAGTTACTTATCTTTTTGAAGGTCAAGACATTTATGAATATGCTAATGAAAACGGAATTGATAGTAGTGTAACAGTAAATTCAAATATTTCTTTATATAATAGCGAAGATATTAGTGCAGAAAGTACAGCAACTGCTGAAGTAAAATATACAGAAAAATATAAAGCAATAACAGATTTTAATGTATCAACAGCAGACCAAATGAGCAAAGGTTATATTTATGCTAATTATGACACAGACCAAAAAGTAGAAACAGAATATTATTCAAAATATACAGCAACAGTAAATGCTGCAAAATTAGTAGAATATTTACAATTTAATCAAAGTAATGATGTATTCTTAACAGAAGATGATGCAGAAGGATCTACAACAGTTGGTGGTAATAATTATGCATATAATAAAAGAGTAGAAATCAGCCAAGCTATTTTCAATAAAATATTAGGAGAAGATGGTGCTATTACCATAAAAGATGAAGAAGGAACCGAGCTTGGAGTTATTAATAAAGATACAGAATTAAAAGATGGAGTATATAGTGTTGATATTTCAGATAAAAATAATAATAAACTTGTAATAGAAACAACAGCTCCTATTACAGAAGGACAATTAGAATTAAATGTTGTAAAAGCATTAAAAGGAAACATCGATTATTCTAAAGAACAAATGCAATCTTTTACTAAAATGGAAATGGAATTAGTAGGAAAAACAAATACAACAACTTTTACTTCTATGACACAAACTCTATTAAAAGAGCCAGAAACAAAAGTAGATTTAGAATTAAGTAAAACAGACTTAACAACAGTTGTTACAAATGAAAATGTAGAAATAAGAGCAGTATTAGATACTTCAAGTGTCTACAATGCATTATTTAAAAATCCAACATTAAAAATAACATTACCTTCTGAAATAGAAACAGTTAATGTTAAAAATTCAAGTATATTATTAGACAATGGATTAAAAATAAAAAGTACAGAAGTAACAGAAGAAAATGGAAGAAAAGTTATAAATGTAGTTTTAGAAGGTACACAAACAGAATATGCAATTGATGCAGAATATAAAGGTGCTATCATTATATTAAATACCGATTTAACATTATCTACTTTAACCCCAAGTGGTACATCTAATATAAGATTAGATTATACAAACGAAAATGAGGTAGCAACAAAAGCAGAAGGACAAGTAGAAAAAGAGATAAATTTTGTAGCTCCTAATGGAGTAGTTGCAGCAAGTGGAATAAGCAATTATAGAGAAGGTGCATCAGATGTATTATCTATTTCAGATGAGGCACAAACGGTTGATATTGATACTTATTCAGACGAAAGAGTAGCTACCATGGAAGCATCTGTTATTAACAATTATTCTAATAGCATTAGCGATGTCGTAATATTAGGAAGAATACCAGCACAAGGAAATAAAAAAATAGATGCAGAAACAGAACTAGGTTCTACTTTCACAACGCCATTATCAACAGGAATTGGACTTGCAGGTGCAGAGGCATCTAACTATAAAATATATTATTCAGATAATGCAAATGCTAGTAAAGATTTAAATGATAGTGCAAATGGTTGGGGAGAAACACCTACTACCGCATCTAAATCTTATTTAATAGTATTTAATGAAAATTATGAAATGGATTCAGGAGACAAAATAGATTTTGAATATGATATAGAGTTGCCAGAAAATATAGAACCAAATAATAGTACTTATGGAATGTATAAAGTATATTATACCAATAATTCTGAAATAGGTTCTGTTGAAGAAACAAAAAATTCAGCAATAATAGGAATGACAACTGGAGCAGGTCCAGAATTAGAAGCAAATTTATCTTCTACTATTGATACAATAAGAGAAGGTCAATATGTAAAAATGAAAGTGGATGTAAAGAATATTGGAGAAGTAGATGCAACAGGTGTAACAGTAAATATGGAAGCTCCAGAATATGTTACTTTCTATGATTATAGCAGTGGAAATTCATTATTTGAAATAGGAAAATCTCAATCATTAGAAATAGGTAATATAAAGGCAGGAGAAACAGAAAGTATCTATTATTATATAAAGATTGACGATGATACAGCAAAAATAGATCCTAGCAAAAAAGATGAAATGACCGATGAAGAGTATACTGAATACTTGGAAACTAAAAGAAAATTCCCAAAAGAAATTATTAATACAGTTTCAGTAACCGTAGATGGGACCCAAGGAGAAATTAAATCTAATGAATGCACATTAGAAGTACAAGATGGAAAAATCAGAATGAGCATTTATGCTAATGCAAATGAAACAGATAGACTTAAAAACGGAGATATTATAGATGTTACTATTCCAGTGTTTAATATTTCTACGTCAGGCGATTTGGAAAATATAATTGTATCTATGAAATTACCAGAGGGACTAAAATATAATAGTGGAAGTATGTCTGATAGTATTGCATCTTCTGAAGAAACAACAGAAGGAATTGAATATGACCAAAATAGTAATATAATTACTATAAATATAGGAAAATTAGAAATACAAAAATACATAAAATTAAGCTTAGAAGTAACAACAGATGAAGAAAAAGATTTCACTTTAATGGCAGAGGCAGTAGTAAATAATACAGAAACACATTATTCTAATATACTAGAATTTAAAACAGAAAAGATAGACTTAGAAATATCTGAATTAACATCTTCTCCAAGATATGTAAGAGAGTCTGAAAATGTAGAATATAAATTTTCTATTACCAATAACGGAAATAGCATAGCAACACAAGTAAATGTGATAGATGATTTGCCAGAAGGTCTAACTTATGTAGAAGCAACATACAAGTATAATGATGAAGAAATTAGAGATACAACATTAAAAGACGAAAAAATAAACTTCATTATACCTAGAATTGAACCTGGAGAGACGATAGACGTAACTATTGTTGCAAAAGCAGATTTATTGCCAGACAAAAATGATAAACAAGTACAAAATAAGGTATCCATTAGTGCTAATAACTTTGACACCGTTGAAACAAATACAGTAACTAATATTATAGAATATTATGAGCAAGCACATGAAGGAGAAAATGGTGGAGAAACTACGAACAATAGATATAGAATAACAGGTACAGCTTGGCTAGATGAAAACATGGATGGTAGAAGAGATACGGACGAGTCAACACTTTCTGGTATACAAGTTATCTTATTAAATAAGAATGGAAATACCATTGTAACAGACCCAGATAGTGGAGAGTCAAAAGTTACAACTACAGGAACAGATGGAAGCTACGAATTCAGTAATCTACCAAATGGCGAATACTTAGTAGTCTTTGTATATGATTCTTCAAATTATAGTTTAACCGAATATCAAAAAGCAGAGGTAGATAGCAGTTATAACTCAGATGCTATTGATATTAATCTAACATTAAATGGAGAAAGAAGAATAGCTGGAATTACAGATGTACTTACTGTTAATGGTGGCAATGTAAGAGATATTGATATTGGTTTATATACAGCAGAAAAATTTGATTTACGATTAGATAAATATATTAATAAAATTACATTAACTACACCTACAATAGGAACAAGAGTTGATGAATACAATGATAGTAATATTGCAAGAGTAGAAGTTTTAGAAAGAAATGTTGGACAAAGTAGTGCAGTTATTGAATACAAAATAAAAGTTACCAACGAAGGTTCTGTTGCAGGCTATGCTAAGAAAATTGTAGATTATTTACCAGATGGCATTACATTTAATTCGGAACTAAATGCAGATTGGTATTTATCAGATAATGGCAATATATATAATGCAAGCTTAGAAAATGAAAAAATAGAACCAGGAGAAACCAAAGAATTAACATTAATTGTTAATATAAATATAACAGAAGATTTAATCTTTAGTACTTTAAGCAATAGCGCAGAAATTTACGAAAGCTACAATGAATTAGCATTACCAGATATTGATTCAACAGTAGCAAATAAAGTAGAAACAGAAGATGATTTATCAATAGCAGAAGTGGTAGTATCTATCGTTACTGGTAGCCAAATCATCATTTATGCGTTGATAGGATTAGTAGTAATAGCATTAATTGGATTTGGAACATATGTAATTAAAAAACATGTTTTAAATAAAAAAGTTTAAAAGGAAGGAGGAAAAAACATATAATGAATAAAAAAACAGTAACATTTATTATAAGTGCTTTTATTCTACTTATACTAACCTTAATGGGAACATTGATGTATAGTTTTGCTAAGGATACACCAGTTACTACAAGAGCAGCAAGTAGGTCTGTTAGTCAAACAGTTACTTCACCTACTATTGTTAGTGGACAACCAGATCCAGCAACGTATGGATATAGAACTAATAGGGGAAATTTTGAGGCGACAGAATATAATGTCAACAGTTATAGCATTCCGACTTTTGAGGGATTTAATATATACTGTATAGAGCCTGGTGCCGGTTTACCTTCATGGATATTTCAAATTAGTGTTGATTCCGTATTTGAAATAGCTGCTAGGGAACCAATACATTCTGACCATGGATGTCCACATGATTGGCATAGTGGAAGAAAAACACGTTCATATTTTATACCACAAGAAACAAGAGTGTTATCCCCTGCTGCTGCTTATATCGTATCAGATGAGGGTGGTAATTGGGAACAACAACAAAAAGGAATATGGAATTTAAGGGATTCTGGAATAGATGGTGGTCTTATTATAGGTTCTGGAAATTCTTCTCATGATGGTCCTTCTACTTATGATGTTCCAACAATAAATTATACAGATTTTGACAATAAAGTAAGAAATAATGGGATGCAACCAAACAATGAGACAAATTCAGATAATATAACTACAAAGGTAAATCAAACTGCAAAAGAATATACAGTTGGACCATTAAAAATAGATTATATAAATGGAACATATGGAGAAAATACTTTTGGAGGAATAACTAAAATTATAGCTCATGGATATAATAGCGAAGGTAACAAAGTAAGAGATAATATAACAATAAAAGCTTTTATATTAGATGGTTCTAGAGTAACACCACAATATTTTGAACCAGATGCAACAACAAAAATAGATACTAGTTCACAAGTATATCCAAAACCAAACCAGGAATTCCAAATTGTATTTGATGACCCAAATGCAGGTTTGAGTGTAAATGATTCTAATAGAGTAACATATATTTCTTTAGAAGTAGAGTTTAAATATATGTTGGCAGATGGTAAATATACACGTATGAAAGGAGTTGTATATGAAATAGCAGCTAACCATCTACATGATGGACACTGTGATGGTCATACTGTAACTGAAATAGTTGGAACAAATCCAGTAACAGGACTTCCAATATATGGCACTGATACAGAATATAGAGATGATGATTGTTGTTATGAATGTTGGCTTGATTATTATTTAATTGAGCATCCAGAACAAGATTTAATGGTAGCAGATGCGATAAGAACACTTTATGAACAAAAAATAACAATAGATTTCCGAATTGATACATCAATGGATTTAGGTGGACACGTATGGGAAGATACCTTAGCAACAAAAGAGAGTAAAGCAGATGGTGTTAGTAACACATCAGGAAATGTAGATATTCCATTAAAGAATGTAAAAGTAACATTATATACATCAGATGGACAAATTGCAACATTATTATCTGATCCAAATGAGAGTGGAATATCAGAAGAAAAATTAATGCATCGTATTAATCCAACATATACAGATGCAAATGGTAATTACTTATTTGAAGGATTAGACCCAATGAAAGATTACTATGTAACCTTTGAATATAATGGACAAGTATATATGCCAACAGAATATTTAAATACAGCAAATACACAATACAGTTCTGTAAGCCAAATGGTAAATGCAGGATTATATAATACAACAAGTTGGAACATTAGTTCAAAAGGAACAGAAGCAATAGACAATATCATACCAGGAGTAGAGATATCTAGAAATAATTATGATAAGAGATATGGAGAAATTGGTTCTTATCCAGAAAACTATACTTCAAGTAATTCCTTAGGAGTAGTAGGAACAAAGAATGCGGTATATACGCAATTAGATTTAATGGGTTATACATTAAATGAAAATGGACAATATACACAAACAGGAACACAGTTAATTGATGGTTATACTTATGACTCAAGAGGACTACAAACAGATACTTATTCAGAAGGAGTAATTTCTAAAGCAGTACGAGATTACATTAAACAAAATAAAAAATATCCAGATGATAGTGCAATGAGAAGTATTTATCAAAATATTGCAGGAAATAACCAAGAAATCTGGAGAATGTTACAATTTATAGAGGATTGTTACATACAAGCTTATACGGGCTCACCAAGTACACAAAACAGAGATTTATATCCAGTTTATGATCAATTTATCATAAACCATGCAGATGGAAATGCAGAATATGAAACAGCAGAGCAAGCACAAAATGGAAGTTACAATCAAAACTCAGTAACAATTGCGGGAGTAACATATAGACCAATCTATTCAGGACAATTCTATGTAAACTTAGGTTTATGGAGAAGACAAGAATTTGATGCATCTCTTAGAAAAGATGTGTATAAAGCAACATTGAAGATTAATGACAAGACAGTTATATACAACTATGATAAGAGAAACGCAAATTCAGATGATGGAACCAATAGTGGAAATGGTGCAGATAATAATACTTACTGGGATATCAATGTAAGAATGTCAGATTACGCAGGATACTACGGTATGACTTATAATAGAGAAATCTATGAAACAGATTACCTATTTGGCACACCAGGAGGAATAGCAGAAGATCATCCAGGAAATCCATTAGAAGTATATATTACGTATAAGCTAACGATTCGAAATCAATCTATGAGTATTATGGGACAAATTAAAGAAGTAGTAGACTATTATGATAAAGATTATACTTATCGAGAAGATTTATCTTGGGTAACTTATGATAATAACTCTGTAAGTGATGACGAATACTATAATGCTATGGTTCAAGAAGATATTAGCTTAATAGAAAATGCAAAAGATGTAAATAGTAGCAACAGTAGCAAATATGGAGCATCAACACAAAGTGATATTGTAGGAAACCAATATAATGCAGTATATATTAATGGATTACAAGATAAAAAATTAGCAACTGGTGAAAGTGCATATATTTACTTAACATTCCAAGTAAATAAAGAAAATGATAGAGTAATTCTAGACGGAGGAAGTTATGCAACATCCGATACTTCAAAAGAGAATTTAGCAGAAATAAATGGATATGCTACTTATTATAGAGATGGAACAACACTTCCAAATGCAGGATTATCATCAAACTACTATAATAAGAATTCTTCTAATATAGCAGGATTATTAGATAGAGACTCTAACCCAGGTAACCTTGAATCTGCAGATTTACAAGGTGACAGATATGAACAAAACTTTGAAGACGATACCGATAGAGCACCAAGCTTAAGAGTAATTATCGATGAAGATGCTATAAGAAGAGCAAATGGTATTGTATGGGAAGATGAAAGAACGGAAACAGTTGGAAATGCAGAAGATTCTGCAGATGCTATCATCGGTGATGGTATTAGACAAGATGATGAAATTGGAATACAAGGAGTAACAGTACAATTTGTAGAAAAATGTGTGGATGGTTCAGAATATATTTGGTTTGAGACAACAACTGATAATAATGGTAAATATGAGTTTGCAGAATATATACCAGGTAATTATGTAATAAGATTTTACTATGGTGATACAGAAGCAACAGCACTTTCAGGAGAAAATGGAGGATCAAACGTAGTTTCATATAATGGTCAAGACTTTAAATCAACTACATATCAAGATGGTATTACACAAAATGAAACAACAGATAATTCAGGTGTATACTCTGGATATATTGATACCGCATCACAAAATGAAAGTGGAACTTTCGGATATGACATTTATGCATCTGACAGTAACAGTACAAACTATTCTGATGCAAAAGATATTTGGAGCATAAATAATAGACAAAACCTAAATATTATCGGACCAGTACAATCTGCAAGAGAGGTACAAGGAAGAGATTCCGTAATAGCATATAGTGATGACAATATCACAAATCATATTGCAGAAGTATTAGCATCACCATATAGTGGAGATTCAAGTTTATATAACGAACTTATGGATAATACCTATATGACAGCAGAAACAGGAGTTATTGTAGTTGAATTTGAGTATGATAGACAACAAACAGATGGACTAAATAGTACACAAAATAATGCAAGTAACTCAAGTAGAGATTATATAGGAGATAACCAATATAATAGTAACTATACACTTAACAATATCGACTTAGGACTTACCGAAAGACCAAAAGCACAACTTGAAATTGATAAATCGGTAGCAAATGTAAAAGTAACACTTGCAAATGGAACCATATTATTTGATATCAACGAAGCTGCAAACAATGCGTTATGGCAAGATCATCAAGAATATAGTATTGATGAAGAAAAAATGAATAGCGAAGACCGTGACATTGATTTCGAAAACGGCGAGATTGGAATGTATGAAGAATACTATTATAAAGTAGGAGAAAATAACCGTGATAATCTACATAGATATTCCTACAGAGACGAGATAGACAACATTGTAAGAGATACTGATAAAGGTTTAATACAACTTACAATGGACCAAGAGTTAATGCATGGTGCTACAATACAAGTAACTTATACTGTAAAAATTACAAACGTTGGTGAAGTAGACTATGTAGATGGAGACAGCAAGAACTTCTACTATAAAGGAGATACTACAAATGCAAGTATCGTAACAACAACTGCTAACCAAGTTGTAGACTATGTTGCAAACAACTTACAATTTGATAGCAATAATGCTACTAATATAGAAGATGGTTGGTCTGTCATGACAGATGAAAACCTAGTAGCAAATGATTTAGTAAATAGTAGATTAACAGAACAATTAACAAACTTTAACACTATTATTCAAACAGAAGATTTCGGAAATGGAGACGAAGATGGTGAAGCTTTAGTACCAGGACAAGAAATTAGCAAAACATTAATATTATCACAATTAATTACACCAGAAAATACAGATGATGATTTAACATATAGTAACATGGTGGAAATTGTAAAAACAAGCAACACCGTAGGTAGAAGAATGGCTTACTCTGTAGTAGGTAACCAAGACCCAACTCTATCCGATGCATCTGAAGTAGATAGTAGTGTAGCAGAAAGAATTGTTATCCTACCACCATTTGGTAGTGGCGAAATATTAACCTACTGTGCAATAGCAGTTGCAGTTGGAGCAATCCTAGTAATAGGAATTGTACTAATAAGAAGAAAAGTATTAAGCGGCAAAAATAAATAGACAAAACATTTCTTCTAAGAATAAGAACTCAGGTTTTTAAGAACTTGGGTTCTTTTTCTGTTTATTTTTCCACAATGTATTGAAAAAAACGCTATTTTGCGATAAAATGATAAGCATATATTGTTATAAATTAAAAGAAAAAACAATAACACATCACATTTTGTAAAAAACTTTTTTATATTATGGATTAAATGTGACAAAA
>CAMMEP010000046.1 GCA_946495905.1 uncultured Clostridium sp. | reverse complement strand
AGAAAAATTAAATAAAGTTCTTGACAAATTTCAAAAATAGTATATAATACAAACAGTTGTTTAGAAAAGCAAAATATAGAAATATTATCTTAAATATTGATAGGAGGAAAAATAAATGAGTAATCAAAACCCAGAAAAAATGAGAGCATTAGAGGCAGCATTAGGACAAATTGAAAAACAATTTGGTAAAGGTTCTGTCATGAAATTAGGAGATTATGGAGCAATGGAGGTAGAAGCAATACCAACTGGAGCTCTAAGTTTAGATATAGCATTAGGAATAGGTGGTATTCCTAGAGGAAGAATAGTAGAGATTTATGGCCCAGAGTCCTCTGGTAAAACAACACTTGCTTTACACATGATAGCAGAAGCACAAAAATTAGGAGGAGAAGCAGCATTTATCGATGCAGAGCACGCACTAGATCCTGTATATTCAAAACATCTTGGAGTAGATATAGATAATCTAATTGTTTCACAACCAGATACTGGTGAACAAGCATTGGAAATAACAGAAGCTTTAGTAAGAAGTGGAGCAATTGATATTATTGTTGTTGACTCTGTTGCGGCTTTAGTTCCAAAAGCAGAAATTGATGGAGATATGGGAGATGCCCATGTTGGATTACAAGCAAGATTAATGTCGCAAGCTTTAAGAAAATTAGCAGGTGTTATTAATAAATCAAATGCAGTAGTTATCTTTATTAACCAATTAAGAGAAAAAGTAGGAGTAATGTTTGGAAATCCAGAAACAACAGCAGGTGGTAGAGCATTAAAATATTATGCATCTGTAAGATTAGATATTAGAAAAATAGAAAATATTAAGCAAGATGGAGAAGTTATAGGAAATAGAGCAAGAGTTAAAGTAGTAAAAAATAAAGTGGCACCACCATTTAGAGAAGCAGAATTCGACATTGTATATGGTAAAGGAATTTCAAAAGAAGGAAATATATTGGATATAGCAGTAAACTTAGACATTATAGAAAAAGCTGGTTCATGGTTTAGCTATAATGGAGAAAGAATTGGACAAGGTAGAGAAAATGTTAAAAAATACTTGGCAGATAATCCAGAAGTAGCAAATGAAGTAGAAAAGAAGATTAGAGATAACTTTAATGCTGCTTTTGAAAAAAGCTTAGGTGATGAAGAAATAGATGAGGAGCAGGAGACTGAGCCAGAAGAATAAAATTTTGAAGATAATTGTTTTTGGAGTTGTTGCATTTCATTTTAAATTCAATGGGCGTACAAGGAGTACGCCTCATGAATTTAAAACTCATGCGCCTAGCCAAAAATCAATTCTTTTCAAAATTTAGTATAAATGACAAGGAGAAAACTTCATGACAGAAATTGAGCAGTTAGAAAATTTAGATAAATTAAAAACAAAAGTATTAAAATATATTATGTACAAAAAGCGAACAGAAAAAGAAGTAAGAAGAAAATTTTCTGAAGAAGACCAAGATTTGTTAGAAGACGTAATAGAAAATTTAAAAGAAAATGGATATATTAATGATAAGAATTATGTAGAAAGAGCAGTTGCTGAATTTATAAATCTAAATAATTTATCAGTAAAAGAACTAAAATATAAATTACAATCAAAAGGTGTAGATACAAAAGCTCTGGAAGAATATATGGATAATCACGAGGAAGAATTAGAAGAATATGAAATAAATTCAGCAAAAAATATTATTTTGAAAAAGCAAAATAGTATGGAAGAACAAGCATTAATACAATACTTATTAAAAAAAGGCTATCGAATGGATTTAATAAAAGAAGCAATTGAGTTGTTAGACAAATAAAAGGAAAAGCTTAAATAGAAATAAAAGTGAAGGGAATAAGAAAATGCAAAATGTATTAACATTAGAAACAAATAAATATAAAATTAAACTAGAGAATTTTGAAGGTCCTCTTGATTTATTATGCCATTTAATTGATAAAAACAAGATGGATATTTACGATATTAATTTAAGTGAAATTACAGATCAATATATTGAGTATATTAATGAAATGGAAAAGATGAATCTAGAAGTAACCAGTGAGTTTCTAGTAATGGCTTCTACACTTTTATACTTAAAATCAAAGAATCTATTACCAAACCAAGTGGAAGATGAAAAGGAACTTACAGAAGAAGAATTGCTTCAGAGAATTATTGAATACAAAAAGTATAAAGAAATAACTAAAACATTGCGTGAAATGTACGAGAATAGCAGTAATGTAGTGTTTAAATTGCCAGAAATAATTGAGCTTCCAAAACAAAAATTGGAAAGAGAATATACGAAAGAATTAATACCAGAAACATATGCGCAAATAGTAGAAAAAAATGCTTCTAGGTTGAATCAAAATGCTAAAAACATTGAAAAAATAGCAATTACAGAAACGTATACGGTTGCTGACAAAGTAAAAACTATGTTTAAAGCTTTATTACATCAAAAAAAGTTTGTATTTAATAAACTTTTTCCAAAACAAAAATGCTCGAAACCAGAAATTGTAACTGCCTTTACAGGTTTATTAGAACTTTCCAGAAGAAGTAAAGTATTAACAAGTCAAGAAGAATTATTTGGCGACATCACAGTGGAGAAAAATAGCAAAAAGATTAGTTAAAATCTTTTAAATTGTTAGTGTGCTAATAAAAAGTTATGCTTCGTGTTTATATTGCTAGAGCAATGTATGTTTTAATTTTTAGCCCAAGTACTTAAGGTTGAAATTGACAAGTTTACAAGTTGTTAAACGAAACTCAAGTGAAGTTCATGTTTAAAAAAGAAAAAATTGGTAAAACTAATATTGAATAATTTTCTATAAAGGAGAGAATTATTATGATATTAGTTTTATTTTTTTGTGCGATAGTAATACTTGTTATGTTGGCAGTAATGTTGCCACTACTTTCAACAATACGAATTGAAATTACGGATTTTGAACTTTCTAATAAAAAACATATAGAGCCTAACTATGAAATTATTTATTCTCTCGTTTTATTAAATAAAATAAAATGGCTTTCCATTCATTTAAATGATAAAAAAATGAGAAAAATGTACACAAAAATGCATTTAGAGAGAATAGATATAAAAAAAATAGAGAAAGATATAAAGTTATCCGATATACAAGAGTTTGCCAGGGTTAAGCCAAAATTAACAAGGTTGAATTTACAAATAAAGTTGGGAGTCGAAGATGTGATTATAACAAGTTATTTAGTACCAATCCTTTGCACAATTTTGACAATACTATTGCCACATATAACAGAAAAAAAGAATATTAGAAATATAAAATATAAAATAGAACCAGTATATAACCAAACAATATATCATATAAAATTAGATACTATCTTAGAAATAAAAATAATAAATTTACTAAATAGTGTGTACAAAATATATAAATCAAGAAAAAAATCTACAAAAGAAAATGAGAAAAACAAAATGGATAAAAAAGTAAGTAATGTACCATCTTTTCAATCTTAAATAATAAGAAAGGCATTTCGCAGGGATAGTCTCTGGAGTAACGGCGAAATACATGTCCTTGCTTTGCTCGGACGGCCCAAGGAAGCCTAACCTTGTTGTATAGTCAAAATCTTCGATTTTTCCTATACAATAAAAAATGTATAAATTTAAAGAAAGTGGTACATATTATCAATAAATATAAATTAAAGGAGAGTAGATAACATGAGTGAACATCCAATAGAAGGACTTATGCTAACAGCAATGAATAGCATACAAGATATGGTAGATGTTAATACCATTATCGGAGAGCCAATAGAAACCAGTAACAATATGGTAATTATACCAATATCGAAAGTAGGGTTTGGCTTTGCAGCAGGGGGAAGTGAATTTAGCGGGGAAACCTTAGACGAATATACGAAAAAAGAAAAGGAAGAAGCTATCCAGTACCGATTACCATTTGGAGGAGGAGCAGGTGCAGGAGTAAGTATTTCGCCAGTTGCATTTTTAGTAGTTAGTACAAATAATGTGAAGTTACTTCCTATTAATCATTCTTCTGCTATTGATAAATTAATGGATTATATCCCAGATTTAATGGAAAAAGCAAATTGTTATTTAAATAAATCAATGCAGAATAAAAAAGAAGAGAAAAAAGAAGAAGCAAAACGTGCGGAAAGAGAACATAAAGAAGCAAAAGAGACTATTGATAACTTAACGGAAACCATACAAAATGCAAATAGAATACGTCCAAGAAGAAGTAGAATGGGACATAGTCAGAATAACGGACAAAATACAGTAATTCCTGTAGATTATGAATATGAGTATGATGAAACAGACGAGAATAATAATTTTGAAGAAGATTAACTCAGGTAATATATTACCTGAGTTTTAAAGTTAATAAAGTATTTCGATAGAAATATTATTTATAAAATAAAAAATTAAATAATCATTGACAATAAAATTTGGTATGATATAATTTAAACTGAAAATCGACATTAATATTTATAAAAATTTAAAAGGAGGAAAAACTTATGAAAAAAACATTAAGAATATTACTAATATTAAGTATATTTGCTTTATTAGTAATGTTAACAAACAGTGTATTAGCAGCATATGTTGAGGTGAAAGACGAAGGAGACGTATTTATAGGCTATGATGGAAGCAATGTAGTTGTAACAAAAGGAGAAGATGGCATATACAATCTAGAATTAACAGGTGATGCTAAACAAGATTTAATTATTAGAGATGGTGAAAACGTTGTACTAGATTTAAAGGGACATACATTTGAAAACTTTACACTAGCTTGTGAAACCATCAAAATTCAAGCAGGAGGAACATTAACATTAAAAGACTCTGTAGGAACAGGAAAACTTACTGTACAAGACGGGTCTGCGTATGCAGTTATAGAAAATAATGGAACATTAATAATTGAAAATGGTACAGTTGTACAAAAAGCATGGAGTGCAGTTCTAAATAATGGAACAGCAATAATAAACAATGGTAAATTCGAGCAAGAAGCTACAGCAACATGGAGCTTAATTGATAATAAAGGAACACTAACAATAAATAATGGCGATTTTGATGAAGGCGAAAAATATTACTTAATTAGAAATGAAAATACTCTAACAATAAATGGAGGAGACTTCAAAACACAATCTCCAGACACATCATTAATTGCAAATTATATTGCACCAGAGGATAAAACAGATGAAACAAAAATAAATATGAAAATAACAAATGGAAATTTTTATGCACCATCAATTACAATTAATAACTATGAAGGACATGATTTAGAAATTTCAGGAGGAACAATAACTAGTGAAGAATTTTATGCAATTAATAACTGGGGAAATTGCACAGTAACAGGGGGAACTTTAAAATCTAATAACAATTCTGCAGTTCGTGTAGTATATTCAGAAGGTGAAAATAAACCATCTATGAATATAGGAGAAAATGTTACTGTTGAATCTGCTGAAGGAAAGGAAGATATTGCAATAAACAATACTTCTACAGATGTAAATATGGGAACAGCTACAGATAAAGATGGAAATACAGTTGTAGGTGAAGTTGAAGTAGTTGTTGAACCTGTTACATGTAAAGTAGGAGAGACAATTACACCAAATGTAACTGTTAAAGTAGGAGGAGTAGAAGTAGTTGCAGATAACTTAAAAATGTTATCTTCAGATGAGGATATTCTAAAAGTTAATGATGATAATACTTTAACAGCTCTAGCTGAAGGAACAACAAGTTTAATAGTAACTTATGGAGAAGTAAGTACACAAGTAGCAGTAAATGTTACAAGTAGTACAGTTACAGAACCAGAAGAACCTTCTACAGAGCCAACAAATCCAGAAAAGCCAGCTACAGAACCAGAGAACCCAACTGCAAATCCAGAAGAGCCAACAGACACAGAAGAAGTAACAAATCCTAATGAGGAAGAAATTGTTCAAACAGGTGATTACATATATATTGCTATTGGAGCAGTTGTACTAATTGTTGTAGCAAATGTAATTTATGCAACTAAAAAAAGAAGTCGCAAATAATATAACATAAATAGCAATTAAAAGAGCTCTTGGTTAAGAGCTCTTTAGCTATTATAAAAAATGGAGGAATAATGAGTAAATCAGTAGGCAAACATTCAAAAGAAAGAAGTAGAAAAATTAAAATTCCCTTTTTTAGATTAATCTCACTTATTATTTTAATAGTTTGTATAGTGTATATATGGAATTGGGTAAAAGAAAATGAGCATAGCAACAATGTAATGCAAATTGCTAAAGAATCTATTATAGAGAATGATAGTGCTGAAAATAGTGATGATAGTATAAGTATTAATTTTGTAAAATTAAGAAAAACAAATCCAGATATAGTGGGTTGGATAAGAGTTAATAATACAAATATAGATTATCCAGTGGTTCAAAGTACTGATAATTCTTTTTATTTATCACATAGCCTTGACAAAGAAAATAATGCAGCAGGATGGCCTTTTGTAGATTATAGAGTACAATTAGATGAAACAGATAAAAATATAACTATATATGGTCATAATAGAAGGGATGGATCTATGTTCGGATCATTGAAAAATATTTTAAAGCCAGAATGGTATGAGAATAAAGAAAATTTACAAATTAAATTTATAACAGATGATGAAACTTACAACTATCAAGTATTTTCTATTTATCAAATTGCAAAGGAAACATATTATACTAACAATTCATTTGCAAATGACACTGAATACACTAATTTTTTAAATGAATTAAAATCACGTAGTAAAGTAGATTTTAATATAGAAGTAACAAATGCTGATAAAATAATTACCTTATCTACTTGTGCCGATAATAATTACTATAGGGTGGTCCTTCATGCTAAATTGATTAAATAGTAGAGTCTAAAATAATTAGTAAAGATAGAAAATAAGTAATATTACCAATACCTTCTAAATATAAATATAATATATTTAGGAGGTCTTTTTATGATTATAAATAAAAAAATAATAAAGATAGTCAGTTTCTGCTTAATATTTCTAATAATTTTTACATTTTCGGTAGTATTTGCAACTGATGAAGCGCTATATGTATGGTCATCCGAAACAGAACCATTAACATCCGAAACAAAAGCAAATGTACAAAATAGCCAAGTAAATAGTAATGCACAAAACAGTGAAAATACAAATGAAACAGAAGAGGCAGAGTCAGAAGAAACAGTTACAACAGAAAGCTCAGCGGAAAACAAGAATACTTTTGGAGACAATAGTTTGAACCTAGAATCGGGTGGAGCTATATTAATAGAACAAAAAACAGGAAAAGTACTTTATGAGCATAATATGCATGAACAACTAAGGCCAGCTAGTGTTACTAAAGTAATGAGCTTACTTTTAATTATGGAAGCTTTAGATTCGGGTCAAATAACATTAGAAGACAAAGTACCATGTTCAGAAACAGCAGCAGGAATGGGAGGCTCACAAATATGGCTTGAGGTAGGAGAAGAATTAACAGTAGATGAAATGTTAAAAGCCATTTGTGTAGTATCTGCAAATGACTGTACAGAACAATTCCGACACCTATGAAATACTACAGACAGTAGGATTTTAAAAATATAAAAATATAAAATTATAAACACCTAACAAAGAACTGCTTATATAGTAGTTCTTTTAATGTATTTTCTTAGATATCTAACTGATATATAGGAAAATAATGTGTATCTAGTAAAAAGCCACGCTTTTTAGCTGTTTTGGGGAGATGAGATATCTCCCTGATCCTGCAAAATTGTTTTGAGGCAAATTTTTAATTGTAGATTTAGAAAAGGAGTGAGTATATGAAAAAAGATAATGATAAAGAAAAATTAGTACCAATTATAGTAAGATTACCAAAAGAAAAGAAAGAAATGTTAAAAAAATTAGCTAGTAAGCAAGGGAGATTTGAATCAGATATTATTAGAAGTGGAATAGAAAAGGAATTAAATATTCAAATGTATAATGATAATTTAGACTTTATAGTTAAACAATTAGATAGCATTGTAGATGCAAAATTAACACCATTTATAAAATCACAAAGAAAATTAACTGCAAAATATTTAAGAACAAGTGCTATAAATACATATTTATTAGGTGAATTTTTTGATAAAATATTAGGAGATGATATGCATAAGAATTTTATAAAAATGTTAAATAATGCTCGTAATAAAGCTAATTATTATATTAGTCGTGATACCGAAAATATGACTAAAGAGGATCTATATGATTTTTATACAATAGGAGAAATATATAGAAACGAATAAAATATTTACAATAAAAAAATTAAAAACTCTAGTTACTAAACAATAGTGCTAGAGTTTTTATTACATATAAATAAAAACGAGAGATGCCGTAAACTCGTTTTAAAACAAAAAAGAGATAGGTTTGATGAGCCGATGCAATAAAATTCATTCGTATTCGTGTAAACAGTCTATTTGCACAAAATGCGTAAGTGAGATTTCGTAACGCAAACTCACAATAAACAAAGAGTTTCAGGAGGCAAAACTTGTAATAATGGATATGCAAATGTAAGAAAAACTTCAAAAGGAATTTACCGAATGTTTTTCTTATTACTTTTGAAATGTTATAGTATTTCAAAAGTAATAAAAAGTGTGGGCAAGGATGCACAAGGTTTAAATATAACGGCATTTGCAGTAGATATAGGTATCTACATACTAGACTATCATAAAAATAAAAAGCGACGAAATGAGGGGTTTAAATAAATGGTGTATTATTTATCTAAGAAAGGGGATAATACACCATTTTTTTGCTCAAAAATTTCAGGGTTTATATTAAAAATATATAAAATAAAATTTTAACTAAGTAATAGAGTATAATTTTTTCTATTATCGGTTAAAATTTTTATTCAATATTGAAAAAGATAAAAAAAATATATATAATAAATATACAAAATAAAGAATAAAGGATGGGGTTAATAAAAATGGAAGATACTATTATTTATTTGATAAGACATGCTGAAACAGTTGATGAGAATGGAATTAGAAATACGAATGAAGATTCTCAATTAATTAATGAAAAAGAGATTTTATCAGTAGAGGGTGAAGAACAATCTAAAAAATTAAGTGAAAATGTAGAATTAAAAGATATTGACATTATTTGGTCAAGTAGTTATACAAGAGCAAAAGCTACTGCAAAATATATTGCTAATGTTAATAATTTACCAATTAATTTAGATAATAACTTATGTGAGAGAAAATTAGGAAATTTAAAAGAACTAGGTGAATTTATGAAATACAAAAGTACAAGAGATCCTTCTCAAGAGCAGTTATTAGATAGGAAATTTAAAACGTCTGATGGAGAAAGTGCAGAAGATACAAAAGAAAGAATGACAAAATTTTTTGACAAAATATTGAAAGATTATGAAGGAAAGAAAATTGCAATTGTAAGTCATCGGAGGTTCAATCAAGTTCTTCTTATTAAATTGGTGTGAAGTAAATAAAGATGTAAAATTGGCGTATAAAGGCACTGCCTTAGATATAACATCTCCTTGTTTATTAAAAATGACATTTAGAAAAAATAAATTAATTAATATAGAACAAATAAAAGATTAATCTAATAAAAAATGAATGATGGATATACTAAACCTAAATTATTAGACAAAAATAGTTTAATAAGGAGGGTTAATTTTATGTTTAAATTTTAGGATTTATTCAAATTAGAAGTGGTAAAATATTGTAATAATTTAAGGCTAATAAATTACTTTTGCATAGGAAATTTAGAGGTTGTAAAAAGTTGAGTAAAGAAATTTGAAAAAATGGGATAATTGATATAAAATAGTTTTAAAATTTAAGTTTTTATTTGTTGTTAAAATAGAGAAAATATGATATATTATGTGTAGAATTGGAGGAAAAAATGGAACTAATAAGACCTTTTGTAAAATGGGCTGGAGGGAAAGGTGGCTTGATTTCACAGCTGAAAAACTTTTACCCATTTGATTTGGAAAATGGAGTTATAGAGAGATATGTAGAACCATTTATAGGTGGTGGGGCAGTTCTAATAGATATATTACAAAGATATGATGTAAAAGAAGCTTATGCATTTGATATAAATAAAGACTTAATAAATTGTTATAATGTAATAAAAAACAATGTAGAAGATTTAATTGAAGAATTAGATAAAAAAGAAAAAGAATTTTTAAAATTAGAAACAGACGAGAGAACAGCTTATTTTTATGATATAAGAAATAAATATAATTCTTATAAACTAGAAAAAGTAATTGATGTAAAAAGAGCTTCTGAATTTATATTCTTGAATAGGACGTGTTTTAACGGTTTATATAGAGTTAATAAAAGTGGAAAATTTAATGTACCTTGTGGTAAATATAAAAATCCTACAATATGTGATTCTAAAAATTTAAGAAACTTGTCTAAACTAATTCAAAATGTAATATTTGAATATGGTGATTACAAAAAGAGCAGTGAATATGTTGATAATAAAACATTTGTATATTTTGATCCACCATATAGACCTTTATCTATTACATCTGGATTTACTTCATATACAAAAGAAGACTTTAATGATGAAAATCAAAAAGAGCTTGCTAAATATTATTGCGAATTAAATAATAAAAAAGCAAAATTAATGCTAAGTAATTCAAATCCTAAAAATACAAACAAAGAAGATACATTTTTTGAAGATATTTACAAAGGATTTAATATAAATGAAGTTTCAGCAAAGAGAATGATAAATGCAAACAGTAAAGGAAGAGGAGAAATTTCAGAATTACTTATAACAAATTATGAGGAGACAATAGAATGTACAGAGGAAAATTCTATTATGAAGATGGTAGCTTCAAATTAATTGATAGTGATACAACTAAAACATTGAAAAAATTTGAAACTAAAACTTTTGATATGATTTTTGCTGACCCACCATATTTTTTATCAAATGATGGAATTACTTGTAGTGGTGGAAAAATGGTTAGTGTAAATAAAGGACAGTGGGATAGAAGTTTAAGTATATCTGAAAAACATAAATTTAATAGAACATGGATTAAAGAGTGTTATAGAATATTAAAAGATAATGGAACAATATGGATTAGTGGAACTTTACACAATATCTATTCGATAGGAATGGCTCTTGAAGAAGAAGGATTTAAAATTATAAACAATATAACTTGGCAAAAGACTAATCCTCCACCTAATTTAGCTTGTAAAACTTTTACACATTCAACAGAAACAATTTTGTGGGCAAGAAAAGATTTGAAAAATGTAAAATATACATTTAATTATGATGTAATGAAACAACTGAATAGTAAAAAACAAATGAAAGATGTTTGGACAACTTCGCTAACAAAGCCATCAGAAAAGAGACAAGGAAAACATCCAACACAAAAACCTTTGGAAATATTAGAAAGAATAATTTTAGCATCGACGAATGAAAATGATTTAATTTTAGATCCTTTTTGTGGTAGTAGTACAACAGGAATTTCAGCAGTAAAATTAAATAGAAGATACATAGGAATAGATAATTCAAAAGAATATTTAGATTTATCAATAAGAAGATATGAACAAATAAAGGAGGATTTATTATGAAAAGAGATTTTGCACAATGGCTACTTACTTTTACAGATAGTATTGCTAATTATAAATATTACATAGATTTTGAAACGATATATAAGAATGCGGAAATATATAAAATAGAACTAAATATGTTAAATTCTTTAATTGGTAGTAAAAATGTAGAAAAAGAATTTGAAGATTTAGTAAGAAAATATCCTGAAGTTTTAAAATGTATACCTATATTATTAGCAGTCAGACAGTATGAAATAATTGTTTTAGATGATGATGGAAATAAATTTGAATATAATTTTAAAAAAATGAATTATGAAGTAAAGCAATATAAAGTGTTTATGAGAGAAACAGGTCTATTTGAGTTATTAGAAAAACACCTAGTTAATAATTTATATGATTATGTTTTAGGTGTTGAATCTGGACTAAATTCTAATGCTAGAAAAAATCGTGGCGGACATTTAATGGAAGATTTAGTGGAAAAATTTATTCAAAAAGCAGGTTTTAAGAAAAATGAAACATATTTTAAAGAAATGTACTTACAGGATATAGAAAATAGATGGAAACTAGATATGTCTTTTATAAGTAATAAAAATCAAGCAACTAAGCGATTTGATTATGTAATAAAAACTGATAATTGTATTTATGGAATAGAAACTAACTTTTATGCTGCTGGTGGTTCAAAACTTAATGAAACAGCAAGGAGCTATAAAATGATAGCAGAAGAGGCAGATAAAGTTGTAGGATTTGAATTTGTATGGTTTACAGATGGAATGGGATGGATCTCAGCTAGAAATAACTTAAGAGAAACATTTGATAG
>CAMMEP010000045.1 GCA_946495905.1 uncultured Clostridium sp. | reverse complement strand
CTGGGTCTCTCATTAGCAATAGCTATTTGCTTTCATGATATACCAGAAGGAATATCTATGGCAGTTCCGATGAAAAATGGAGGAATGAAAGCATCAAAAGTTATCTATTATGTGATTATATCTGGAGTTACTACTGGAATTGGTGCATTTTTTGGCGCCATAGTTGGCGGAATTTCACAAGAAATAATTTCTATTTGCTTAGCTTTTGCAGCAGGTGCTATGATATATATAGTATCTGGAGAACTTACTTTAGAGTCTAGTAGATTATATCAAGGAAGAATGTCTGCAATAGGATATATTCTAGGTTTTATTCTAGGAGTATTTGCAATGAATATATGAAATAAATAATAGTAGACAAAAGAATGTTAAAAAACAAACCAATGGTATTGAACATTGGTTTGTTTTAGTGTATAATACCAAAAGTAGTTTAAAAAGAAAAAATTGATACTAACATATTGAAGAAAATAAGTATAAAACAGAAAATTTAGATTACTAAATATAAAAGCAAAAGGAGAAAAAACATGCAAGATTTAATAGAGGGATTAAACGATAAACAAAAAGAAGCAGTACTTGCGACCGATGGTCCATGCTTAGTAATAGCAGGGGCAGGAAGTGGAAAAACGAAAGTACTAACCCATAAAATAGCGTATTTAATGATGGAAAAACATGTTAAACCATGGAACATTTTAGCCATTACCTTTACCAATAAAGCAGCAAATGAAATGAAAGAAAGAGTAGAAAAATTAGTTGGAGAAGCTGCAAAAGATATGTGGATTGGAACGTTCCACTCAATCTGCGTTAAAATTTTAAGAAAATACATCGATAGATTAGGCTTTGACCATTCCTTTTTAATTTTTGATACTTCTGACCAAAGAACGCTAATTAAAGAATGTATGAAAACGTTAAAAATAGATGATAAAATGTTTACGGATAGAAGCGTTTTAGCTGAAATTAGTAATGGAAAAAATGAAATGTTAGAGCCAAAAGCATATCAAACAAAATATGCAGGAGATTATAGAAAAGAAGTTATTGGAAGAATTTATGAACTATATCAACACAGACTAAAAGAGAATAATGCCATAGACTTTGATGATATTATTAATTTTGCGATAAAAATACTAACCGAAAATGAAGATGTATTAGAATATTATACCAATAAATTTCAATATGTATTAGTAGATGAATATCAAGATACTAATAAAGCACAATTTACCTTAGTTACTATTTTAGCCTCTAGATATGGAAATATAACGGTTGTTGGGGACAATGATCAAGGAATTTATAGCTTTAGAGGCGCTGATATTACTAACATTCTAAATTTTGAAAAAGACTTCCCTGGCACTAAAATTATAAAATTAGAGCAAAATTATAGATGTACTGGTAATATTTTAAAAGCAGCAAATGCCGTAATTAAGCATAATGAGAATAAATATGAAAAGAAGTTATGGACAGAAAATGAAGAGGGAAATCTTCCTATTATTCATAAATCAGATGATGAATATGACGAAGGAAGATATATTGTAGAGGAGGTTAATCATTTAAGAAGAGAAGAATATTTTAACTATTCAGATTTCGTGGTCCTATATCGAATGAACTCTCAATCAAGAGCTATTGAGGAAATTCTAAGAAGAGAAGGTATTCCTTATAAAATTGTAGGAGGCTTAAAATTCTACGAAAGAAAAGAAATAAAGGATATTATCTCTTATTTAAGGTTAATTTACAATTTCTCAGATAATATATCTCTAAAAAGAGTTATTAATGAGCCAAAACGTGGAATAGGAAAAACAAGTATAGATAATATACAAGAAATTTCAGAACAAACAGGGCTTTCTATGTTTGATATTATAAAACATGCGGACGAATATGGGCTAAATAGGGTAAAAGCAAATAGTATAGAATTTATTGCGACAATAGAATATTTAAGAGGAAAAATGGAAGAGCTCAGTATTTCAGAGCTTATTAAAGAAACATTGAATAAAACAGGCTATGTAAAAGCATTAGAGCAAGAGAATACAACAGAAGCGGAAACAAGAATTGAAAACTTAGAAGAATTTTTAACAGTTGCTATTGAGTTTGAAGAAGAAGAGGCAGAAAATACATTAGGAGATTTCTTAGAAGGTATTACATTAAGCTCTGATATTGATGGAATGGAAGATTCCGATGATTCTGTAACATTAATGACCTTACATAGTGCAAAAGGATTGGAATTCCCAGTAGTTTTCCTAGTAGGACTAGAAGAAGGTATTTTTCCAGGAAATAAATCTATTGGAGAGCCAAAAGAATTGGAAGAAGAAAGACGTTTATTCTATGTAGGAATTACAAGAGCAAAACAATATTTGTATTTAACTTGTTCTAAGAAGAGAACTATATTTGGTTCCACAAGTTACAATGCAATTTCCAGATTCGTCAATGAAATTCCATCTGATTTACTAGACGGATTTGATGAATTAGATAATTCTAGTTCAGATGAATTTGGCGATAGTGGATACAAATGGGAATATGGTACGGGTTCTAAAATGAAAACGTATAAAATAGGAGACGATTTTGGAAGTGGCTTTGGAGTTGCTGCTTCAGGAATGAATATAGAAAATAATTATAAAAATAACAATTACAATAAAGGAGCAAATAATGGTTTCCAATTTAAAACAGCAGAAAGTTTCTTAAATTCATTAAATAATAAAAAAATGAATGATGGTACAGATATCACGAAATATAAAGAAGGACAACGTATTTACCACAAAAAGTTCGGAGAAGGAACTATAAATAAAATTGAAGAAGAAGGAGAAGATTATAAATTAGATATTTTCTTTGATAAAGTAGGACATAAGAGATTAATGGCAAAATTTGCAAACTTAGAGATTATTTAACATTATGTAAATCCTGGGGCGATTGGGGACAGGCTTCTTTTGCCCTAAGTTTTACATAATATTTAATTCAAAAAAATAAAATGCTAAAAAATAATCTTATAGCATTTTATTTTTTTCACTATTTTTCTAATTTAGGACCAAAGAAGCCCGTCCCCCTATTGTCATGTTTAAAAAATTGTATAAAATTAAAAAAAACAGTCCATAATAACAATAGAAAAATAAGGAAAGGAATGATGATTAGAATGCCAAATTTAAGTCAAGTAGAATTACAAAATTTAAGACATTTTATTGGAGCACATGAAACTTCTTATCAAAAATTAAATGCTTATGCTTCACAAGTTGTTGACCCACAAATAAAGCAAATGTTCACAAAGGCTGCTCAAGATAGCTTAAATACAAAGCAGAAATTAATGTCTTTCTTAAATAATTAATAATGAGGAGGTAAAAATATGGATGAAAAGACAATGGTAAATGATATTTTAGCAGGAGTAAAGGCAAGCCTTGGTTCCTATCAAACAGCTATTTCAGAGACGGAAAATATGAATCTTAGACAAACATTACAACAAATAAGAAATAATGATGAAAGTTTTCAATATGAACTTTTTAAAACAGCTCAGGCAAAAGGATATTATAAACCAGCACAACCTGCAACTGTTACGGAAATACAAGAAGTTAAAACTCAAGTACAATAGAATATTACAAAAAAGAAGCATGTAATTTTATTAGGCATGCTTCTTTTTTTTGTGTAAAGAAAGCAACTAATGTGTGTTATAAATTTTTATTTCTGGCCCCAACTGCGTACAAACTTTTATTAATTTTTCTAAGATTGATAGAAAAACAAAGCTAAAAAGAGAAAAAGAAAGAAAATAAAAAGTATTAATAAATTTTTATTAAATTTAGGTCTATTTTCTTATTGTTAAAAAAATTTTTTTCATATAAAATACTAATGTTAAAAATATTTTTAAGATAGGAGTGTTTAACATTAATATTTTAAAGAAAGTAGCGATAACTGCAAGAAAATCAATAAAACTAACTGTTTTAGTACTTTTATCCGCTATTATTTTAATTGGATTAGTAGTATTATTTTATCATCCTACCTATGAAGTAAGTTTAAATGGAGAAGTAATAGGGTATACATCGGATAAGAGTACTTTGCAAGAAAAAATTAATGATTATATTCAAGAAGATGAAGAAAACAACATTGCTTTTAGACAAATTGATGCAATGCCAACTTATGAATTATGTTTGTTAAAAAAAGATGTTGAGACAAATGATGATGAAATTTATACGAAGGTAACAGAGAATAGTACACCATATTATAAATATTATGCCATAACAGAAGAGAAAGAAGAAAAATTTTATGTATCTACTTTTGAAGAAGCAGAAAAAGTAATAGATGACTTAGAGGAAAAAGATAGTGCAAACCAAGATGAACTTGGTATACTAGAAAAATATGGAAAAGAATTAAAAGAATTTACAGATGTTGAAAAATGCGTATCTGAATTATATGAGAAAAAAGTAGTAATACAAAGAGCTACTTATGCAACACCATCCTATACTACAAGTAGATCATCTGCTTACGTAAGTTTGGGAATAAACCTTATTAATCCAGTGTCTGGTGTTATTACATCAAGATTTGGAAGTAATGATAGTGTAAGAGATCATTCTCATTCAGGTCTTGACATATCTGCTCCTTATGGTACAGCAATAAAAGCAGCTGCTTCAGGAACAGTAACTTATTCAGGAAATGCAAATGATGGATATGGATATTATATAATTATTTCACATGGTAATGGAGTATCTACTGTATATGCGCATTGTAGCCAATTATTAGTTTCGGCAGGGCAAACAGTAAGCCAAGGAGAAGTAATTGCTAAAGTAGGTTCTACCGGAAATTCCACAGGTAATCACTTACATCTTGAAGTAAGAAAAAATGGCGTAACGTTAAACCCACAAAATTACGTGTATTAAAAAATTAAAGGGTATGTAATACAAAAGTATTACATACCCAATTGTTTTATATATACATTCGAAATTTCATTAACACAAATTTTGCTTATATCACTATTTTGTTTCTTTTGAAAAATAGGATAAGCTCTTTTTTAGTGCATTATTTTTCATAAAAATAGTTCCACATTCCTTTAACTTAAATGCAAATAAATCTGGATCAACTACATAAGAGCCAAATTCTGTAATAGCAGTGAAAAACTTAGAAAGTTTTTTGTATTCTGTATTTAAGTTACTTAAAATTAAGTAATAAAAATCTTTAAATATGTAAACAGAAATTTCTTTTGCTATTTTATTTGCATCTTGTAAATCATTTTTTAGCATAAATTCAATAAAATAACAATAATCATCAAAAGAATTGAATTTATAAATTAAATGTGCGGATTGTAAATCCTGTATTTTTCTTTTAGCTTTTACTTTTTTCTTTGGAGAAACATAAAAATGTTTTTTTAAAGTATCTGGTAAAATCCTTGTTACTGTTAACACAAAATCATTTTCTGTCATAGCTAATGCTTCTATTTTTACTTTACAATTTCTTGTTTTAAAACCAATTTTTTCTTCTGCTTCTTCTAGCATATCAAGAAATAAATCTTGAGATTCTAAAGAATTAGACATAAAATCGTGAAAATTTATATCTTTCTCTTCTAAATCATGCATAGATAATGTGATTTTTATCTTATTTTCATTTAATTTTTCAAATTTCATAATAACCTCACAATCGAGCAAAAAGCTCCATCTGTTGCTCTTTAAGTGTAAAGTACAATTGCAAATAAAGAGTATTATAATATTATATTTCATCACTTTTAAAAATGTAACAATAAATATATCACAAAAAGAAATAAAATAAAAGAGTTTTGAATAAATTTATTGTAACATAATACTTAAAAAAAATAAATAGAAAAACTTTCCTATAAATCTTGAAAAAAAATGCTATACAAGATATAATACATAAGTATAATATTGAATAAATGAATAGATGCAAAAGAGGAGGATATAATAATGGCAACAAGAGAAAAAAATGTATGGATTTTAATCGTATTTATTTTATGTGGAATAGTCGTTGGTGGACTACTTGGAGAACTTGCTTCTAATGTGGATTTTCTATGGTGGCTATCTTATGGACAAGAGTTTGGATTATCAAATCCAATTACTTTAGATTTACAAGTAATAACACTAACTTTTGGATTGATGTTTAAAATAAATATTGCAAGTATTATAGGTATGATATTGGCTATTTTTATCTATCGAAAAGTGTAGTGAGTAATAATATATAGGGGGCTATTAGTTGAAAAATAATTGCATTTTGGCGGTGTTAAATTTCGCTTCAAAAATCCTCAGCGTACACAAAGTACGCTTCCGGTTTTTTCACTCATTTGCCTAGCCAAAACGACAATTCTTTTCCAACTCGTTCAAGGAGGAATAAAACTATGAAAATGAAAGAGCTTCCTATATCGGAACGACCATACGAAAAATTAGAAATGTATGGTGCAAAAGCATTGTCAAATGCAGAATTAATTGCGATTATTATAAAAACCGGAACAAAAGAAGAAAGTAGTGTAAGTATTGCACAAAAAATTTTATCTTTAGAAAAAAATGGAGAAAATAACTTAAGATTTTTGCAAAATATATCAATAGAAGAATTTATGCGTATAAAGGGGATTGGTAAAGTAAAGGCGATTCAGCTTATGGCTATTTGTGAACTTACAAAAAGAATGTCAAGACCTTTAGATACGATTCAAGTGCAAATTAATTCACCAAAAGATGTAGCAGAATTACTAACAGAAGAAATGAAATATGAAAAAAGGGAAGTAGTAAAAGCTATCATACTTAATTCTAAAAATACAATCATAAAAATGGTAGATGTGTGTTTTGGAGGAACCAATTCTGCAATATTAAAACCAAAAGATGTATTACAAGAAGCAATAAAATTAGGAGCACCAAAGATAATTTTAGTACATAATCATCCAAGTGGAGATCCAACACCTAGTAAATCGGATTTTGATTTTACAGAAAGATTAGTACAAGCATCTCAAATTATGGGAATAGAACTATTGGATCACATTGTAATTGGAGAATATGGATATAGAAGTATTTTCTATTTAAAAAAAATGAATAATTAATATTGGAGAGGAGACATAGTATGAGTTTTTTCGGATTAGGTTCAAAGGATATAGGGATCGATTTGGGAACAGCAAATATATTAGTTACAGTGAAAGGAAAAGGCATTGTTTTAAATGAGCCATCTGTGGTAGCAATTGATAGAAAATCACAAAGAATTCTTGCTACTGGTCATGAGGCAAAGGAAATGCTTGGAAGAACTCCAGAGCAAATAAAAGCAGTAAGACCAATGAAAGATGGAGTGATAGCGGATTTTACAGCAACACAATTAATGCTAAAAAATATTATCTATAAAATTTGTCAGAGGTATAATATAGGAAAGCCAAGAGTAGTAGTGGGTGTGCCTTCGGGGATTACAGAAGTAGAAGAAAGAGCAGTAGAAGAAGCAATTTTGCAAGCAGGAGCAAAAGAAGTATACTTAATGGAGGAACCTATGGCAGCAGCGATTGGGGCTAGTTTAGATATTGCAGAACCAAGTGGTAATATTATTGTTGATATTGGTGGAGGTACAACAGAGGTAGCTGTTATTTCACTTGGAGGTGTTGTAGTAAGTAATTCTATAAGAATTGCTGGAGATGAACTAGATGAGGAAATCGTTAATTATGTGAAAAGAGAAATGAATCTTGCAATAGGGGAAACTACTGCAGAAGATGTGAAAAAAGAAATTGGTTGTGCAATGCCATTAGTTACAGAAATGAGTATGGAAATAAGTGGTAGAGATTTAACAAATGGACTTCCACAAACCGTAAAGATTACGTCTACACAAGTGGAAGAAGCAATAAGTGAATCTATTAATAAAATCGTAGAAATAATAAAGCAAACATTAGAAAGAACACCTCCAGAATTATCATCAGATATTATGGAAAAAGGTATTGTGCTTTCTGGTGGTGGTGCTTTAATTAAGAATTTAGATAAATTAATAGCAGAGAGAACAGAAATGCCGGTATATGTAGCAGAAGACCCATTAGAATGTGTGGTGAAAGGAACTGGTAAAACATTAGAAGATTTAGAAAGATTAAAAACAGTACTTATTAATTCAAGAAGAAGAAAGTAAAAAAAGGAATGATAGGTAGGTATGTATAAAAATAAAAAACGTGGAGTGATAGGAATTATTATAACCATTATTATTTTAATATTGTTAGTAGCATTTACAAATAGTAATGGAAATCAAATGTCATATATTGAAAATATATGCAATGTTTTTGTGATGCCGATACAAAATGGTTTTACGTATTTAAAAAATAAATTATCAGGAAATGATGCATTTTTTGCAGATTTAGAAACCTTAAAACAAGAAAATGAGGCATTAAAAGAAGAAAATAGCAATTTGGAACAATCCTTAAGAGAATTAGAAATTATAAGAGCAGAGAATGAAACACTAAAAGAATATGTAAATCTTAAAGATAAATATGAAGCATATACTACAATACCTGCCGATGTAATTAATAGAGACATTAGCAATTATAGTAGTACTATTATCATAAATGTAGGCTCAGAGGATGGAATTGAAGAAGATATGACTGTAATAGCAGATAGTGGCTTAGTAGGACATGTTATTTCTGTGACTTCTAATACAGCAAAAGTACAGACAATTGTAGATACTGCAACAGCTGTTACAAGTACAATAAGTACAACAGAAGATACCATAATTGTACAGGGAACTTTAGAGGATAAAACCACATTAAAAGCTACATTTATACCAACCGATGCCGTAGTTTTAGAAGGTGACAGTGTGGAAACATCCGGAATAGGTGGTATTTATCCAAAAGGAATACATATAGGAACAATAAAAGAAGTAGTAAATACGAGTAATATTACAGATAGATATGCTATTGTAGAAACAGCAGTTGATTTTACAAAATTAAATACTGTACTAGTAATTACTAATAATAGTTAAAAAATAAGTATGAAAGGAATGAAGAACAAGTTTGAAAAAGGTAGTAGCAATAATACTTTTAATAATATCTTTTTTTATTCTGTATTTTATACAGTCTAATTTCTTTACTTGGTTTACCATAGCAGGAATACAGCCAAATTTGCTTGTAATCTTAGTTCTTTTCATTGGTTTATTTGCAGGTAAGAAAATTGGCCTGATTCTGGGAATAATTTTTGGCTTTTACATTGATGTTATTATAGGAAGGCAAATTGGAATATCTGGAATAATGCTTGGAATTATAGGTATACTTGGAGAATATTTAGATAAAAACTTTTCAAAAGAAAGTAGAGTTACCATTATGCTTATGATGGCAGGAAGCACAATAATCTATGAAGTAGGATGTTACATATTTAATCTAATAACATTAGAAATGAACTTAGAAATACTTAGCTTTTTAAAAATTTTAGTAATAGAAGTAATTTACAATTTAATATTGGTTATTATTCTTTATCCATTCATTCAAAAAATGGGACATATATTAGAGGAAACATTTAAAGCAAAAAATATATTGACAAGATATTTTTAAATAAGGAAAAATCTTATGAAAAACCAAAAAAGATAGGTGGTGGAAAATTGGGGAAGAATAAAAATTTAGAGGGGAGACTTAGGTATAACATACTTACTACAATCGTATACATAATAGGGATTATTTTAATTTTGCAATTGTTTAATTTACAAATTATACATGGAGCAGAGTATAGAGCAGAATCAAATTCAAGATTAACAAGAGAATCGGTTTTAAAAGCAGCAAGAGGATCTATTAAAGACAGAACAGGAGTAGAGCTTGTCACAACCGATACAAAATATAGTGTCGAAATTTATAGTACAAAGGTAGATGACCAAACGTTAAATAAATCTATACAAAAATTTATTGAAATATTAGAATCAAATAAAGATGAATTTGTTGATAATTTACCAATTGAAGTTAACCCTTATAAATTTACCCAGGAAACAGAAGAAGATCAAAAAAATTGGAAAATCAATAATGATATAGATGAAAACGCCACTGCAGAACAAGCTTTTAATGTCTTAAAGGAAAAATATGAAATTTCTACAGATGATGTAGAATTAGCAAGAAAAATTATGGCAGTTCGATATGAAATTACAAGAAACGGATATAGTACTACCAAATCAGTAAAAATTGCCAATAATATTAGTGATACTTCAGCTGTACAAATTAGAGAGCAAAATGCAAAATTATCTGGAATGAATGTAACAACAGAGCCTACCGTTTCCTATACATCAGGCAATTTAGCATCTCATGTGTTAGGATATGTAGGTGCCATAAGTGAAGAAGAATATGAAACCAGGAAAGATACGTATCGAAATGACGATATTATAGGAAAAGATGGAATACAGTATGTATTAGAGGAATATTTAAAAGGAACTGATGGCGTAAAACAGGTTGATATGACAGTAGATGGAGCTATTACTAGTGAATATATTTCAGAAGAAGCTGTTGCTGGATATGATGTTATTTTAACTATAGACGCAAATTTACAGCAAATAGCAGAGGATGCATTAGAGCAAAATATAAAGGATATTGCAGATGGAGAATATGGAGAAAAGCATGATGCAACTGCAGGGGCTGTGGTTGTTATGGATGTTAATACTGGCGAAGTTCTAGCTATGGCAAGTTATCCAGACTATAACCCAGCAAAATTCTCAGAAGAATATTCAGAGGATGATACAGGAAGGTATAGCAATCGAGCAATTAGTTCAGCGTATCCACCAGGTTCTACTTTCAAAATGGCAGTAGCAACTGCTGCCTTAGATACAGGAACTATTACTCCAACTACCAGAATTAATGATACAGGAGTGTATCCATATAGTTATCATCCGGTATGTTGGTATTATAGAAGTTATGGAAGCGGACATGGATATCTAAATGTTAGTCAGGCACTTAAATACTCTTGTAACTATTTCTTTTATGAAATGGGATATCGATTAGGTATTGATAAGATTGCAGAATATGTATCCAAATATGGTTTGGGAAAAAGGACTGGAATAGAACTTACTGGTGAGGCGAGAGGTAATGTGGCTAGTACAGCATATGCAGAAAGTATAAATTATACTTGGTATTTAGCAGATACATTATCAGCTTCCATTGGACAAAGTTATAATGAGTTTACTCCAATTCAAATGGCGAGATATATAAGTATGATTGCAAATGGTGGTAAAAATGTTGATGTAAGTATTATAAAATCTATTATTAGCTCAAATGGTTCGGAGGTATCTAAAGATGAAATTGAGAGTTTTGTAGATAAAAAATTAGGAACAAGTAATGAATTAGAAGAGGATTTAGATATTCCAGACGAATATTTACAAGCAATAAGACAAGGAATGAAAGGAGTTACTAGCGAAGCAGGAGGTACAGCTTATTCTTATTTTACAGACTTAGACATGGTAATAGCAGGTAAAACAGGTTCTGCGCAAACTTCAGATGAAAATACAGTTCATGCTTGGTTTGCAGGATTTGCACCTTATGATAACCCAGAAATAGCAGTAGTTGTACTTATTGAAGGGGGAGGCTCTGGAGGATATACAGCTTATACTGCAAAACAAATAATAGAAGAGTATTTTGGAATGAATTCTGAAAAAGTAACAGAGGATAAAACTGCAGAATCTAGTGTGGAGAGTGTTAGATAAGGTAGAAGTAATCTGCATCTAGAATAATAATAGGAGTCAGATTTGTGTCTCAGAGGAGGAGTGAGGTTAAAATGAACAATTGTATTACTATAAGTATAAAAAAGAATCAGGTAATTATCAAAATAGATGAAAATGCGGAGCAAAAAGAAATTATTTCTTCATTAAAGAAAAAAATGATTGAATTAAAAAATCTATATCAAGAGGATAAAACACCAATATTAATTACAGGCAAAATATTAAAAAATAAAGAAATGGATGAAATTCAATCTCTTATAAAGAAATTTATAGATGTTCCTATTGATTTTGATAGTCCAAAAGTCTTAGGGCTACATGGAATTAAGAAAACTTTTTATAAAGAAGTAGCTACTTCTGAGACAAAATTTCATAAAGGTTCATTGCGATCTGGTCAAAGAATAGAATTTGAAGGAAGTTTGGTAATTATAGGAGATGTCAATGCAGGTGCTGAAGTAATTGCTGGTGAAAATATAGTAGTGCTAGGTACCTTAAGAGGATTGGCACATGCCGGAGCGAAAGGAAACAAAGATGCTGTTATTGAAGCAGTTGATATTGAAGCGGTACAAATAAGAATAGCAGATAAAGTAAAAGAAATTGAAAGAGAGGAAGGCGGAATTCATAAGGTAAAAACATCTGCTTATATTGATGATAAGGATGAATTAATCTTAGAATAAGCAACCAAGACAAGCAATTGGGGACTGTCCCCAATTGCTTGTTTATTGTATAGGAAAAATCGAAGATTTTGACTATACAACAAGGTTAAGTTACCTTGGGCTGTGCATATTCGCGAAGCGAAATGCAC
>CAMMEP010000044.1 GCA_946495905.1 uncultured Clostridium sp. | reverse complement strand
AAAAAGAAGAGTTTAAGCAAGATATGAAAAAACAAAAAGAAGAATTTAAGCAAGAAATGAAAGAGCAAAAAGAAGAGTTTAAGCAAGATATGAAAAAACAAAAAGAAGAATTTAAGCAAGATATGAAAGAAGAAAAAGAAGAATTTGACAAAAAAATTGAAAATCAAAATCGACAACTTAGGCAAGAAATGAAAGAACAAAAAGAAGAACTTAACCAAAAAATTGATGAAATGGGTAAAAAAATTGAGCAGTCAATAGATAGAAAGTTGGAACAGCAAACAAAAGAAATTGCAGATTTAATACACGAAATAATAGCTCATATGGAAGATAAGAGCAGAAAGTCTGAAAAGAAACTAGATGAAGAAATATTGAGTAATAAAATAGAACATAACTCATATAATGCACGATTCAATAAAATAGAAGATGAATTAAAATATAAGCATGCATAAAAATGTATAAAAACTAAAAAAATGCACATACCTAAAATAAGATATTAGAAAGGTGAGTGCATTTTTTATGAATAAAAAAGAAAATATAAATGAAGATTTTGAAAAAAGAGTAAATAAAGAGATAGAACAAAAATATGAAGTAGGAGAAGATAGTACAAAATATGGAGAGTTTATTTCATCTTATTTTGCATGGATTTCCTTACCAAACCAAAAAGAAAGAGCAGAAGAATTAGATAACATGACAAAAGGCCAAAAAGAAATAAAAAATAAAAAAAGTGATAATTAAACTTTTGACTTTTTTGTTAAATATAAAATATTTAAATTACTTTGGACTAAAAGTCAAATGTATAATTTTATCAAATTTAAGATTAAAATTTGCAAAAAAACAGTAAAAAAGTGTAAAAATTAAAGAAAAAAAGATTAAAAATACTAAAAAAGAGGACAAATGATGAAATTTTAGACAACATTAATAAATATGAAACAAAATTAATATTGAAAAAATGAAAAAAAGGAGTATAATAATAATGTAGGTCAAAGAAAGTCAAAGTCAAAAGGAGATAAGAAAAATGCGAATCTCAGATTTAATAGAAGAATTTATAAAAGATTTATTTGATGATGATAATCAATTAGTAGAAATACAAAGAAATGAATTAGCAGAGTATTTTAACTGTGTACCATCACAAATTAATTATGTAATATCTACAAGATTTAAACCATCTCAAGGTTATTATGTAGAAAGTAAAAGAGGTGGAGGAGGTCATATTACAATAAAAAAAGTAAGTAATACAAAGTCAGATTACTTTATGCACATTATAAAAAATATCGGAGAAGAAATGACTGCAAATGATGTGGATATATTAATTAATGACTTTCTAACTTATGATTTGATAACAAAAGAAGAAGCAAAGCTCTTAAAAGTAGCAACAAGTGATAATGTTTTGATAATTGCAAAAGATGTAAAAGACAAACTAAGGGCAAAAATATTTAAAAATATGTTATTAAATATAGAATAAAGGAGGAATTATTATGTTATGTGATAATTGTAAAAAAAGAGAGGCAAATGTAAGATATTCAGAAAATATAAATGGAATAAGGAGAGAATTAAATTTATGTGAGGAATGTAGTAAAAAATTAGGAATTGGTGAAATCGGATTAGACATGCCAATTAATTTTTCTAGTTTTTTTGGAGATTTTATAGAAGATTTTTCAAATTCAGAATTTATGCCAATGTTTAATGAACTAAAAACTTTGAAATGTGATAACTGTGGATATACGTTTGAAGACATAGCACATACAGGAAAAGTAGGTTGTGCAAATTGTTATGATGTTTTTCAAGATAGATTAGAACCAATTATTAGAAGAATTCAAAGTAGCAATCATCATGTAGGAAGATTAGGAAAAATTATCGATAAAAAAATAGATGAAAAACAACATAAGGCCAATAGAACAAATAAAGAAGTAACACCAGAAGAAAAATTAGAAATTTTAAAAGAAGATTTAAAACAAGCAATTAAAGAAGAAAGATATGAAGATGCGGCAAAACTAAGAGATGAAATAAAAAAAATAGAAGACAATAAATAGATATATTATAAAAATGAAAATTTTGAAGAAAGGATGAAATGGAATGAATTGGTATTTACAAAGTGGAAAAGAATCAGATATTGCAATTAATACAAGAATTAGATTTTCTAGAAATATACAAGGATATAAATTTAATTTGACTCCAAAAGAGCTACAAGAATTAGAAAATAAAATAAAAGACAATATATATCAAATTGGATATGGTTTGAGATTTTTAAAATTGGAAGATATGGATGACATTACAAAATTAAGTCTAGTAGAAAAAGGACTAATCAATTATAAATTTGCATTTCAATCAGATAATATAGGTGCTATTTTAATAAATGATGAAGAAAATATTTGTATTATGATTGGAGAAGATGATCATCTAAAAATACAAGTATTTAGTAGTGGATTAGAATTAGAAAATACATTGAATTTTGCAATTGAAATTGACAAAAAAATAGAAGACATATTTGGATATTGTGTTAGTAAACAATATGGATATTTAACAGCTTGTCCAAATAATATTGGAACAGGATTAAAGGCGTCTGTAAAAGTACATTTACCAGCTTTAGCAAAAACAAGAAATACAGAAAAAGTATTAGAAGCTATAAACAATTTTGGTATTAATATTAAAGGAGTTTATGATGAAGAAGGACATATCGTAGGGGATATGTATGAGATATCTAATAAAAAGACATTAGGAATTACAGAAAATGAAATCATACAAAATATCAAAATCATTGTGGAAAAGGTTATAAAACAAGAAAGAGAAGCAAGAAGATTTTTAGCAAATGAAGGTATTGAAGTAGAAGATTTGATTTATAGAAGTTATGGGATTTTAACAAATTGTAGAAAAATTACTATGGAAGAAGCACAAAATTTATTATCCACTGTAAAATTGGGTGTAGATTTAGGAATTTTGAAAGAATTATCTGATTTACAAATTCAAAAATTGTATTTATATATTCAGCCAGGAAATTTGCAAAAATATTTTGGAGAACAATATGAAAGATTAGATAGAGAAATGAAAAGAGCAGAGATGATAAAACAAGTGGTAAATCAATAATTCAATAAAAAAATAGGCGTGGATTAAAGAAAAGAGATATAATAAAAAGAAGCCCCATATGGGGCAAAAGTTAGGAGTTTTTCCTGTGCGTACATAAATAAAATGGGATTGTTAGTAGGAATAAAACTCCAAATAGCATTACAGTAATATTTGAGGTTATTCTAAAAAAACTTAATATTAGGTTTCCAAAAAAGAACCCCAAAAAACTTCCAGATAAATATTCTGCAAATAATTTTTTCACTGTTTTTACCTCCGTATGGGAATGGCTATATCTAGCCATAAATAAGTATGTATTTATGAGTTATGACTTAAATTATAACATGAATTTTCATAAAAATGCAAGAAAGATAAGAAAATATCAAGATTAATAAGATTACTTGATGTTACAATTCACAGACTAAATACTTTTAATAAGATAATATATTCTATAAAATAGCTTTGAGACTGTAGATAGTAACTAGTTGATAATAAAGTCTAATGGGAAAAAGAAAGGTAAGGTGATAAATATGACATATAATTTTACAAGTAGAGCAAAAAAAGCAATCGAAATTGCTAATGATGTTGCAATAGAATTAGGACATAGATATATAGGAACAGAACATTTGCTATATGGTTTAGCAAAAGAAGGCAGTGGTGTAGCATCTAAAGTATTAGAAAATCAAGAGATTACACCAGAAAATATTATAGATGTAACGCTTGAATTGGTTGGAAAAGATGAGCCAATTGATGAAACTTTAGGTTTTACACCAAGAACAAAAAGAGTTATAGAAAATGCTTTTATAGAAGCAAGAAAATTGGGATATAACTACATAGGAACAGAGCATCTTTTAATTGGATTATTAAGAGAAGGAGATAGTGTTGCTGCAAGAATTTTAATTGAATTAAATGTAAATATTCCAAAATTATATGGAGAAATTATAAGAGTGATAAATGAAGGAGAAAATTTAACAGGTGAGTCAGATTCAAAAAATTCAAGAAAAAAATCTGGAAGTTATAACCAGACACCAACATTAAATCAATTTGGTGAAGATTTGACAGAAAAAGCAAGAGAAGGAAAACTAGATCCTATTATTGGAAGAAAGGAAGAAATAGAAAGAGTTATCCAAATTTTATCAAGAAGAACTAAAAATAATCCATGTTTAATAGGAGAACCAGGTGTTGGTAAAACAGCAGTTGTAGAAGGATTAGCACAAAAAATTGTTACTGGAGATGTTCCAGAGATTCTAAAAAATAAAAGAGTAGTAACTGTTGATATTTCTAGTATGGTAGCTGGTGCAAAATATAGAGGAGATTTTGAAGAAAGAATCAAAAAGGCATTAAATGAAGTAAAAAAAGCAGGAGATGTTATCCTATTTATTGATGAAATTCATACAATTGTAGGTGCAGGTTCAGCAGAAGGTGCAATAGATGCAGCAAATATCTTAAAACCATTATTGGCAAGAGGAGAAATTCAATTAGTTGGAGCAACAACATTAAATGAATATAGAAAATTTATTGAGAAAGATTCAGCATTAGAGAGAAGATTTAGTCCTGTAACAGTCAATGAACCTTCAGAAAAAGATACAATTACAATCTTAAAAGGAATAAAAGATAAATATGAAGCTCATCATAATGTAAAAATAACTGATGAAGCAATCGAATCAGCAGTAAAATTATCTGTTAGATATATTAATGATAGATATTTACCAGATAAAGCAATAGATTTAATTGATGAAGCAGCATCAAGAGCAAGACTAAAAACATATGTAGAACCAGATTCTTTAAAAGAATTGGAAGAAGAACTTGCAAATGTAACAAAAGATAAAGAGGAGGCTGTTAAGATACAAAAATTTGAAAAAGCAGCATCTTTAAGAGATAAAGAAAAAGAATTAAAGGCAAAATATAAAAAAGAACAAAATAAATGGAAAAATAAAAATAATAAATCTGTAACAGATATTACAGAGGAAAATATAGCAGAAGTAATCTCAAATTGGACAGGAATACCAGCTAAGAAGATTACAGAAGATGAAAATGAGAGATTGAAAAATCTTGAGAAAAACTTGCATGAAAGAGTAATAGGGCAAGATGAAGCAGTTCAAGCAGTGGCAAAAGCAATAAGAAGAGGAAGAGTTGGATTAAAAGATCCAAAAAGACCAATTGGATCATTCTTATTTTTAGGACCAACAGGTGTAGGTAAAACAGAATTATCAAAAGCATTAGCAGAATGTCTATTTGGAGATGAAAATGCGATGATAAGAATTGATATGTCTGAATATATGGAACCACATTCTGTATCTAAATTAATTGGTTCACCTCCAGGATATGTAGGATTTGACGAAGGCGGTCAATTAACAGAAAAAATAAGAAGAAAACCATATTCTGTTATCTTATTTGATGAAATTGAAAAAGCACATCCAGATGTTATGAATATGTTACTTCAAATATTAGAAGATGGTAGATTAACAGATAGTCAAGGAAGAACAGTTAACTTTAAAAATACAGTTATCATAATGACATCTAATATAGGAGCAAGACTTATTACAGATAAAAAATCTTTAGGATTTTCAGCAAATGTATCAAGTTTAGATGAAGATAAAAAAGAAGAAAAATCTAAAAAAGAATATGAAGAAACGAAGAAAGAAGTTATGGAAACTTTGAAAAAAGAGCTAAGGCCAGAATTTATTAATCGTATTGACGAAATTATTGTATTCCATAAATTAACAGATGAAGAAATTGATAAAATTATTGATATCATGCTAAAAGAAGTAGTTGGCAGATTAAAAGATCAAAAAATAGAAATTGAATTAGAGCCATCTGTTAAAAAATTAATTGCAAGCAAAGGAATTGATAAGAATTTTGGTGCAAGACCTTTAAGAAGAACAATTCAAAGTGTATTAGAAGATAGTTTGGCTGAAGAAATATTAGATGGAAAATTGAAAAAGAATAAAGTTAATAAAATTGGTGTTAAAGATGAAAAAGTAGTTGTGGAAAAATAATTTCTCCGAAAACATATTTATAAAGCAATTTTAGATTTAGGAATATATAGAAAAATCAAGGAATACAATAAATATGTGAACTTTGTGTGAAAAATTCAAAAATAGTATTGACATTTCATAAAAATGGGTATAAATTATTAGCAGTCATAAAGATAGAGTGCTAAAAAATAAAGGAGGTAATTTAAATGATTAAACCATTAGGAAGTAGAGTATTAATAAAAATGAAAGAAGGCGAAGAAACAACTAAAAGTGGAATTATATTATCACAATCAGCACAAGAAAAACCACAAGTAGCAGAAGTTATAGAAATAGGACCAGGAGAAATAATTGATGGAAAACCAGAAACAATGATAGTAAAAAAAGGTGATAATGTAATTGTTAGTAAATATTCTGGAACAGAAGTAAAATATGAAGGAACAGATTATATTATTGTAAAACAAGATGATATATTAGCAGTTGTAGAATAGAGTAAGAAAAGTTAAAATATTATAAACAAAAAACCGCTATTATTCTAAAAAATAAATAAAGAAAGATGTAAAGGACTATTCCCTAATCCCTAAAAACAGGGATTGAAGGAGTGTCCCTAAATCACTGAAAGGAGATTGATTTAAAATGGCAAAAGTTATTAAATTTGGAGAAGATGCAAGAAAATCTTTATTAGAAGGTGTTAACAAATTAGCAGATACTGTTAAAGTTACATTAGGTCCAAAAGGAAGAAATGTTGTCCTAGATAAAAGCTTTGGTGCACCACTTATTACAAATGATGGTGTTACAATAGCAAAAGAAATTGAATTAGAAGATAAATTTGAAAATATGGGTGCAAGATTAGTAAAAGAAGTTTCAACAAAAACAAATGATGTTGCAGGTGATGGAACAACAACAGCTACTGTTTTAGCACAAAGTATGATTAAAGAAGGTGTTAAAAATGTAGCAGCAGGTGCAGATCCAATGGCAATTAAAAGAGGTATGGATAAAGCTGTGAACAGTGCAGTAGAAGGATTAAAAGAAATTAGTTCAGAAGTTAATGGAAAAGATGATATTGCAAGAGTTGCAAGTATTTCTGCAAATAATGAAGAAATCGGAAACTTAATTGCAGAAGCTATGGAAAAGGTTTCAAAAGATGGTGTTATAACAATTGAAGAATCAAAAACATCAAATACAGAATTAAATGTTGTTGAAGGAATGCAATTTGATAAAGGATATTTATCACCATATATGGCAACAGATACAGAAAAAATGGAAGCAGTTCTAGATAATCCATATATATTATTAACAGACAAAAAGATAAGTAACATCCAAGAAATTTTACCACTATTAGAGAGTTTAATGCAAGAATCAGGAAAACTATTAATTGTTTGTGATGATATGGAAGGAGAAGCATTATCAACATTAATCTTGAATAAATTGAGAGGGGTATTAAATGTTGTAGCTGTTAAAGCTCCTGGTTTTGGAGATAAGAGAAAAGCAATGTTACAAGATATTGCTACATTAACAGGTGCAGAAGTTATTACATCAGATTTAGGATTAGAATTAAAAGATACAACAATTGCACAACTAGGTAGAGCAAAACAAGTAAAAGTTCAAAAAGAAAATACAATCATTGTTGATGGTGCAGGAGATAAACAACAAATTGCTGATAGAGTTGCACAAATTAAAGCTCAAATTAATGAAACAAAGAGTGATTATGATAAAGAACAATTACAAGAAAGATTAGCTAAAATTGCTGGTGGTGTTGCTGTTATCGGTGTTGGAGCTGCAACAGAAGTTGAAATGAAAGATAAAAAATTAAGAATAGAAGATGCTTTATCTGCAACAAAAGCAGCAGTAGAAGAAGGTATTGTTGCAGGTGGGGGAACAGCTTTAGTAAATGTTATACCAGCTGTTGAAAAATTAGTAAATTCACTAGAAGGTGGAGAACAATTAGGAGCAAAAATTGTATTAAAAGCATTAGAAGAACCAGTAAAACAAATTGCAAGAAATAGTGGATTAGAACCAGCTGTTATAGTTGATAAAGTAAAAAGTGAAAAAGCTGGTATCGGATTTGACGCAGCTAAAGAAGAATATGTAGATATGAAAAAAGCAGGAATTGTAGATCCTACAAAAGTTACAAGAAGTGCTTTACAAAATGCAGCATCAATTGCATCAATGGTATTAACAACAGAAAGTTTAGTAACAGATGCACCAGAAAAGAAAGATTGCAACTGTGGAGGACATGAAGGTGGAATGCCAGCAGGAATGGATGGAATGTATTAAAAAATGGAACATAGATTTTTCTATGTTCTTTTATTATGGGAAAACTTGTTACTATTCATAGCTTAAAAATACTATTAATAAGAATGTATATATATTAATATTTCATAAATTTCTCGGCTCAATACGAAAGATAAGAAAATCTAAAATAATTTTATGGCACCCTTTCACTTAGCCCTCGCTTTACTCGGCGCGAACATTTACAATATATTAAGAAAGTCACAAGGACTTTCTAATATATTAAATTAGTTGTACACAATTTTACTTATGTAAAATTGGCACGCGAACAAAGACACGACATATTAGTTAGCTAAAATGATAAAATGCAGAAATCATGTCGCTTTTGTTCTAAAAAATTATTTAAGATTTTCTAATCATTCTCCGATCACATTCGAAATTTATTCAATATTAATATATATACATTCTTAGTAATTTTATAGGTTATGAATTGTAATAAAAAATTGACAACAAAACATTACTTTTTGACAAGTAAACTTGACAATGAAGCACAAATATGTTATTATTAACTTAGATATATAAGTTTAATTACGAGATGAAAATAAATATATAAAAGTAATTCTAAGGAGATAGGAGGGGAGGAATATGAACAAAGAAGAGATTTTATCAAAAGCACAAAAAGAAGGAGATGAAATGGAACAAGCAGTACTAACAAAATCTTTAGGAATTAGCACAATTATTATACCAATTCTATGTCTTGTATTTGTACTAATAAGAATAATTTTTGCAGAATATGTAATAAGTGATTTAATAGTAATTACTCTTGCTCAATTAACTATTTCAGAATTTTATCAATATTTTAAAATGAAGAAAAAAATATTATTAATATTAGGAATTATCACATTAATATTAGCAATCATATTTACTTGGAGCTTTATTAATGAGGTGAGACTATGAAAGAGAATTTAATTTTAAAAAATAAATTAAAATTGGCAAGAGTAGAAAAAAGTCTTTCTCAAGAAGAATTAGCAAAATTAGTAGGAGTATCAAGACAAACAATTAGTTCCATTGAAACAGGACAGTTTTGTCCAACAGCGAAGTTAGCATTATTATTATGTATAGCATTAGATAAAAAATTTGAAGATATATTTTATTTTGAATAGGGGATGATTATCATGAAAAAGTTTTTAAATGTAAGAAACATATTAATTGTGTTAATTATTATAGTGGCAGTTGCTTTTATTTGTTGGGGAAGATCTGATAATCCAAAAAATTCAAATGCATATCAATTGTTTAAGCATTTTTATGAGTATGGTCCAGAATATGGTCATAATGAGAACAATACGACTATGAAATTGGAGAATATAGGAGATGAAGAAATTACATGGATTTATGCAACAGATTATGATAATGAAAGAGAAATAGTATCTATAACAAAACTTAGTGAAGCTTTAGAAGAAACAACACAACATACACAATTAGTAAATATAATATCAAAAAATGGAAGAGAGTCATATATTTTGCTTGATAAAGATAAAATTTGTTTAAAGTTTGATACAATGAAAGAAGAAGCTACTGAAGTGTATGCTGGATGGGCAGAAGATGTTATGGATTTAATTACAAATAATACATATTATACAAGAGGATATGAGTGGGTAGATGGGAATTTTATGTATTATGAATACTTTAAAGAAACAGATATAAAGTTTTATTTTAACAGTGATGGAGATTTAATGTATTTAAGTGCTAGAGCATTAGATGATAGTTTAAGTAGCAATCCTGATGAAGAGTCATATGTATTTAGAGTTACAATTTCTCATGATAGTATAGATAATTCATTAATTGAAATACCAGAAGATTATGAAATAAGAGATGCGGAACAAAATGGAGTAAATTAAATTTTTGATAAAAAAGAAGTAGTATTTAAAAAATACTACTTTTTTTGGTGGCTTCAAGTGGAATCGGCGAGCCGCGTCCTAAAAACAGTCCACGGGACTGTTTTTGCCTCATGATATTCGGCACGTCCTTTTCGATTCCACAATAAATTATTTGGTAAAAAAATAAGTAGTATTTCTGTAAAAATACTACTTTATATGGTGGCTTCAAGTGGAATCGAACCACTGACACGAGGATTTTCAGTCCTCTGCTCTACCAACTGAGCTATGAAGCCATAAAAAAATGGCGACCCGGAACGGGCTCGAACCGTCGACCTCTAGCGTGACAGGCTAGCGTTCTAACCAACTGAACTACCGGGCCGTAAAGAAATGGTGGTCGCTATAGGGCTCGAACCTATGACCCCCTGCTTGTAAGGCAGATGCTCTCCCAGCTGAGCTAAGCGACCATTTCTCTTGACGAGATTAAGTATACCCGATTTTCATCAGATTGTCAATACTTATTTTTAAATTTTTTATTTTTTTGTCACAACTGCCTATTTTTTCTTTATTTTTGGGCAGTTGTGACTTTATTTTATATGAAATTTTAGAGCTTTTCTATTTTTATTTTAATAATTCTATTGCCTTTTGCAATTGTGTATCCTCACTGTCTTCTATATCATATAATGTTTTTCCTTCTGGTAGAGCTACTTCTACATCAGGTGTAATTCCTACTTCATGAATTTTATTATGGTTTGGTGTAAAATACTCTTCTGTTGTTAATTTTAACCCACTTCCATCAGACATGGAGTATACAGTTTGAATAACACCTTTTCCATAAGTTTTTTGTCCTACTAATGTAGCATTATCATTCTCTTTTAATGCTGCAGCTAATATTTCTGATGCACTTGCTGAATATTCATTTACTAATACAACAATTGGTACAGTAATACTTCTATCTTTTTCTGCCTTTGTTTCTTCTTCTTCATCACTTTTACTCTTCGTGATTAAAATTGTTTTTCCTTTTTCTATCATTAAATCTGCTATATCAACCGCCTCGTCAACAATTCCTCCACCATTATTTCTTAAGTCGATAATTAATGATTTTACATTTTGATTTTGTAATTCTTGATATTTTTCTTCAAATTCTTGTGCTGTTCCATCATCAAAAGAGGCAATTTGCATGTACCCTATTTGATTTTCTAACATTCTTGCTTCTACATGGTTTACTTGTACTGTTCTTCTTTCTACTTCTACATCAAAGGTTTCCTCTCCCCTTAAAATGGTTAGCGTTACTTTTGTTCCTTCTTCACCTTTCATTTTATCAGAAGCTTCGTCTAATTGTTCCCCTGTATATTCTACTCCATCTACTTTAGTAATCACATCGCCTGCTTTTAGTCCTGCCTCTTCTGCAGGTGACTGCTCTATTGGCATTAAAATAACAATTTGATTTGTCTGTGTATTATTGGTAATATAGACTCCTATTCCTACATATTTTCCTATGGTATCTTCCATATATTCTTCCATTTCATCTGGCGAAATATATTCTGAATACTTATCTCCTAGACCTGCTACATAACCTTTAATAGCTGTTTGGATCATTTGTTCCTCATCAATTTCTCCTATATAATGCTCTTCTATAAAACTCTTTAAATAATTTATTGTTTTAGAAAGTGAAGAGGTATCTGTAGATACTCCTACATATCTAATGTTCCCCTCTCCCATTACTTTATACATAAAAATAGATGTAATCATAAAAGTAATTAATGCAGTAAGTGCTACTAACATAACAATTTTATAAATACTTTGTTTTTTATCCGATTTCATTTTTTCCTCCTTAGCTATTAGCCATTTTTTAATCTCTCTTTTTATTTTATTCTTGAAAATAGAAGTTAGAAGTATGCATGAAAAATATTTTCTACTTCTAACTCCTTTATCTACTCACTTTCTTCCGTACTACCTTGCAGATATGGTTTAGGATTTACTGGAGATCCATTTACTCTTACTTCAAAATGTAAATGTGGGCCTGTTGAATTTCCTGTTGAACCTACTTCCATAATTAAATCACCCTTTTTTACTTCTGTTCCTACTGTTGTCAATATTTTTTGACCATGCCCATATAAAGTAGAAATTCCATTTCCATGATTAATCATGACGCAATTACCATACCCTCCATAGTAACTAGCCATAGTTACTACTCCATCTGCTGCTGCAATAACCGGTGCTCCAAAGCCTGCATTTCCAATATCAATTCCTGTATGTTGCTTTACTACTCCTTGTATAGGATGTTCTCTTATTCCATAAT